>CAZKBV010000024.1:0-24345 GCA_964551215.1 uncultured Oscillospiraceae bacterium
CGGCGAGGCGCTATACGTTTTTGGAAAGAATTTTAAGGAAAGGGCGGATAGTAACATGGGAAAAATAAATATTCTCAGCAAGTCTGCCGCCGAAAAAATAGCGGCGGGGGAAGTGGTTGAGCGTCCGGCCAACGTTATAAAGGAAATGGTGGAAAATTCCGTTGACGCGGGGGCAAAATCCGTAACGGTGGAGATACGCCATGGGGGAATAACCTATATCCGCGTCACCGACGACGGAGGGGGAATCCTTCCCGAGGATGCGGAAAAGGCCTTTATGCGCCACGCAACCAGTAAAATAAAGGACGAAAACGACCTTGAACATATTACGACTCTGGGCTTTCGGGGAGAGGCTCTTTGCTCTATAGCCTCCGTCAGTAAAACCGATATGCTCACAAAGCTGCCCGACATGGATATGGGAACCCATATAACCGTGGAGGGCGGAGAAATAACCTGTCGGGAGGAAATGGGCTGCGCCGACGGCACCACCATCGTGGTTGAAAACCTGTTTTACAACACCCCCGCGAGAATGAAATTCCTTAAAAAGGACAACGCCGAGGCGGCAATGGTTACGGAAATTTGCCAAAGACAGGCCCTTGCGAGGCCGGACATTTCCGTAAGACTTATCAGAGACGGCAGGGAGATTTTCTTCACTCCAGGCAACAACAGTCTGCCTGACACCGTGCGCTGCCTTTGGGGGAAGGATTTTTCCTCCAATATGGGCGAGGTAAAATTTAAAAGCGGCCCCATAGAGGTTTTCGGTCTTGCCGGAAAGAACAATCTTTCCAAGCCTACCCGAAGTATGCAGATATTTTTCGTAAATGGGAGAAACGTGTATAACAGGGCTCTTTCCCTTGCCCTTGCGGACGCGTACAAAAACGAGCTTATGGGCGGACGCTTCCCCGTTGCGGTTATAAATGTCAAGATAAATCCGGCTCTTTGCGACGTAAATATTCATCCCGCAAAAAGCGAGATAAAATTCGCGGACGACAAGGAAATTTACAGCGCGGTGTACTGGGCGGTAAAAAATATGCTGGGGCGGGAAGCCGGCGCAAGAGAGGCCGTCGCTTCCTTCATAAGAGGGGGCGAAAGCTACAAGCTGCCCTTAGAGGAGGAAAAGCCCCGCCAGCTTTCCGTAAAGCCCGGGAAATTTAAAGTTTATAATCCGCCGCCCGCGAGAGACGGAAAAATATCCGCCAAGGAGGATAAAAACGATTCCCTTCACGTGGAGATAAATCCATTTCTGCCGAAAAAGGAAATAGAGCGGCTGGACGAGGAAAGGCTGAATAATCCGGAGAAGTTCGGCGAAAGTCGGTTTATAATCAAAAAGGCCAATCTTTTCAAAAGCGATGAGTCCGAAGATGACGAAGAAAAGGACGAACAGAAAGAGGCAGAACCTTTTGCGTCTTACGAAAAAAAGACCTTTTACGGGGAATCGAAGGAAAACGCAAGGCTCCGGAAAAATACGGCAAACGAACAGAACTCCCCGGGTGATATGCCTGTACGCATAATAGGCCAGCTCTTTTCCACATATATTGTAGCCGAGGCGGAAAAGGAGCTTATTCTTATAGACCAGCACGCCGCTCACGAGCGGGTGCGCTACGAGAAGCTGAAAAACGGGGAAATGAAGCCCTCTACGCAGCTGCTTCTGGAACCCCAGAAGGTAAGGCTCAGTCCGGAGGAATACGCGGCGGTTACGGAAAACAGCGGTTTCCTTTGGGATATGGGCTTTGAAATGGAACCTATGGGCGAAGGAACCGTTCTGCTCAGGAGCGTTCCCTCGGACTGCTTCGGCAGCGATGGCGAAACGCTGTTTGGAGAGCTTGCGGAAATACTTATGGGCGGCAGCGGCGGCGAAATAAGCGACCGCCGAGACAGAGCAATGTACACCATAGCCTGCAGGTCGGCCATAAAGGCAAATCACGAGCTTTCCGAAGGGGAAGCGGAGCTGCTTGTAAAGCAGGCGCTGTCTCTGGAGGGCATATCCACCTGCCCTCACGGGCGCCCCATATCGGTGAAAATAACAAAGTATCAGATAGAAAAAATGTTTAAAAGGATTGTATAGCCAATGGAAAAAATACCCGTCATTGCCGTGTGCGGCCCTACAGCCAGCGGGAAAACCGAGCTTGGAACGGAAATTGCCTCGGCGTTTAAGGGGCAGGTAATTTCCGCCGATTCCATGCAGGTTTACCGCCGCCTTGATATAGGCACCGCAAAGCCGGACATTGAGGAAAGGCGGGGAATAGTCCACCGCATGATAGATATTCTGGAGCCTTGGGAAAGCTTCAGCGTGGCGGATTACTGCCAAAGGGCGGCAAAGGAAATACAAATCACCTTAGAGGAAGGCTGTATCCCCGTAATAGTGGGAGGTACCGGACTTTATATAGATAATCTCATAGCTAACACGGATTTTTCCTCCCCAGGCGGCGATGAAGAAATCCGAAGCCGCCTTCTTACGCAGGCGCGGGAAGAGGGAAACGACGCGCTTTACCGACGGCTAAGGCGATTGGATCCCCAAGCGGCGGAAAAGGTGCATCCAAACAATCTGAAGCGGATTATACGCAGTCTGGAGCTTTTGGAGCTAACCGGCGAAAGCCGGGGCAGCTTAGATGAAAAAAGCCGCCGTCCTTCGCCATATAGGGCTTTGTGGCTTGCCATAGACTGCGATCGGACTCAGCTTTACGAAAAAATCGACAAAAGAGTTGACATAATGATAGACAAAGGGCTTGAAGCCGAGGTTCGCCGCGAGCTTCTCCCCATAAGGGACAGGGCCGTGACGGCGGGGCAGGCCATAGGCTACAAGGAAATGCTGGAATATATAGACGGCAAGCTCACATTAAATCAGGCAGTCGAAAAAATAAAACAAAATTCGCGCCGTTATGCCAAACGACAGCTTACATGGTTTAAGCGCAATAAGGAGATAAATTGGTTAAGCTCCCAAGACCCGTGGGGCGAGGCCGGTGAAATAATAAAAAATTTTTTAAACAAGGAGACAATATCATGAAGGCATCAGTTAATTTGCAGGACGTATTTCTTAATTCGGTACGCAAAGATCACACCACAATTGTTATCTATCTTATGAACGGATTCCAGATAAAGTGTCAGGTAAAGGGCTTCGACAGCTATACCGTTGTGGTGGACTGCGAAGGGAAGCAGGAGCTTGTATATAAGCATGCCATCTCTACAATTATACCGTATACACCCGTCAGATTTAACGTTGAAGAAGTAGACGAGTAGGTGAAAAAGATTGCGCAGGGCAGTAAAAATCATTTTTGCGGTTATATTGGTTGCGGCTGTAATAAGCACGGTAAGGTACTGCGCCAATCCTTACGCCTCTGAAACCGTAACATATTACGAATATGAAAAAAGCATAAGCGGCGACGGCTTTATCCTCAGAAACGAAACCATCGTGACCAATGAAACCTCAGGCGTTTTTGAGCCATCCGTCAACGACGGCGAAAGAGTTCCCCGTCAGTCGAAGATTGGCTCGGTAATAAGCGGCCGGCCCGACGAAAAGACGGTTAGTGAGCTTAACAGCCTTAAACAGCGTATTGAGGATATAGAAAAAAGCAATATCATTGCCCGGCTTTATCAGACGGATACCATGCGCATTGCCAATGCCGTAAAAAACGCCGTAGAGGATATAAGAACAGCCGTTGAAAGCGGCGATTACTTAAAGGCCTCCGAGCTGAAAAAGGATATAGGATATCTGAAGGATCGCACCGATGAAATAGAAAACGGCGGCGCAAGGGAAGAGCTTTTGGCGGAGCTTTACGACAGAAAGGCTGAAATCGAAAACGCCTTGGGAGATTCTCAAAGCGATGTTTTCGCTCCGATTGCGGGGGTGTATACCTCTGCGTTGGACGGGCTGGAAAAGTACGGCTCTGACGAGGAAATGGCACTTCTCACTCCGGCGGATGTGGAGAACTTCGATAAAATCCTGAAGGACTACGAAAAGGCTCCGGCGGATATATGCAAGCTGACGGATAACTACAATTGGTATTTGGTGGCGGTCATATCCGAGGAGGAAGCCGAAAACGCGAAAGTGGGCGGCAATGTGAGCGTCACTCTTTACACCTCCGACTCTTCCCAAACGGACGGAGAGATATACAGCCTCAGCGAGGCTCAGGACGGCAAGCGTGTAATGATAGTCAAATGCAACAAATTTGTCAACGGTATTACAAGCATACGCTCCGTAAGCTACAAGGTGGCGCTTCAAAGAAAAACCGGCCTTAAAATCCCAACAGAGGCTCTGCGTATAGTTGACGGAAAAAAGGGAGTATATATTCTCTTAGACAAAAAGAAGAGCTTTCGTTACGTAAATAACGACCCCTTCCGAACAGAGGACGATAAGTTTTATATTGTAGAGCGTAATTATATTCCTCAGGGAGCGGATATAGGCTATGTTCCCCTTAAGGAGTATGACGAGGTTCTGCTTTCTCCGGAGGATGTGAAGTAGTATGGAATATGAATATATAAAAGAAAACGCCGCCGATGTGCTGAGCCGCGTCGCCCGTGCGGCGGAAAGCGTAGGCAGAAGCCCTTCGGAGGTAACCGTTATCGCCGTAAGCAAGTTTGTCGAAACGGACAAAATTCAGTACGCGGTGGATTTGGGCTTTAAAATTCTTGCGGAAAACCGCGTTCAGGAAATGAACAGGAAATACCCTTTGATAACGGGAGCCGAATGGCACATAATCGGTCATCTTCAGACCAACAAGGTCAAGTACGCGGTAGGTCGGGCAAAGCTTATACATTCTGTGGACAGCCTTCATCTTTTGGAGGAAATTAACCGTCAGGCTGAAAAGCTTAATATTATACAGGACGTACTTCTTGAAATAAACATATCTTCGGAAGAAAGCAAATATGGTTTGACAATTGAGGAATTTAGAGATATAATAAAAAAGCTGAGGGACTATAGGTTCGTAAAGGCGAGAGGAATAATGGCAATGGCTCCCAATTTTGAAGAAAAGGAGCTTTGCCGCCCAATATTTAAAAAGGCACGGGAGCTTTTCCGAGAGCTTAAAGGCGAAATGGGCGGCGATATAAACATTTTATCCATGGGAATGAGCGGAGATTTTGAGATAGCAGTGCAGGAAGGCGCCACTCATGTCCGCATAGGAAGCGCGATTTTTAAACGGAAGGAAGGCTGAAGCATGAAAAAGAATTTGTTTAACAGAATGGCAGATCTTGTATTCGGAGAAACAGACGTTGATGATGATTTTGAAGGGGTTGATTTTGAAGAAGAGGAAGCTCCGGCTCCCGAACCTCAGAGAAGAAGCGTGTCCTCTGTTTCAAAAAAGTCACAGCCCAAGGTTGTGAACTTCGCGGCCACAACCCAGCTTAAGGTGGTTGTGCTGAAAATGAGTTCCTTTGACGAATCATGCCGTCAAGCGGTGGATAACCTTAACAACAACAGGCCGGTCATTATCAATATTGAGGATATGGACAGGGATGAAGCAAGGCGCACCATTGACTTTATCAGCGGCGCGGCCTACGCGAGACGGGGGTCCTTCCGTAAAATAAGCGACGGGATACTTCTGCTGACTCCCTCCAATGTGGATGTTACTCCGGCGGTGAAAAGTGAGCTTGAAAGCGGACGGCCCTTTCCATGGGATTGAGCGACAGGCAAAGGTTCCTAAGCGGGCTTAAGGACGATGAGGCCGATTGCTTCGCAAAGCTTTACGACCGCTGTCTCCGTTCGGAAAAATTCGGCGGAGCTATGTTTGGGGATTTTATGTCTATGGAGGAATTAAGCCGCTTTGAGGAGCGCAAAAGATACCTCCCCGCCGCAGAGCCGACTTTGTTCGGCGGCTTTGACGGAGCGGAGCGGCGGATGGCGGGCTTTAACGCCGAGGAAGGGGATTTCCCCATAGTGTGCGTCAGCCTTACGGTGAAAGCTCCGGAGCTTACTCATCGGGATTATTTGGGTTCCCTTATGGGGCTCGGAATTGAGCGGCGAAAAATCGGGGATATTCTCGTAAGGGAAAACGGCGCTCTTGTTATGGCGCACAGAGATATAGGAGATTATATCGCGAACACACTTTCCTCCGTGGGACGGGCGGCGGTGGCGTCGGCTTGGGCGGGGCCTCCCGCCGGGATAGATTTCGGCGCGAGAAAATTCGCCTCCGTCAGCGGAACGGTTGCGTCCATGCGGCTGGACAGCATAACGGCCCTGCTTTCCGGCAAGGGAAGAAACGCCGCCGCCGAGCTTATTAAGGCGGGAAGGGCTTTTGTAAACGGAATAAACATACTTAAAACGGACGTTAAAATAAACGACGGAGACGTAATAACCCTTCGGGGCTTCGGAAAGGCCATTGTTCAGACAGGCGGACGAAGCAAAAAAGACAGAATTTTTGTTACCCTTAAGAAATATTCCTGAGGGAACGTGAAAGGAAGATACAGAATGGATTACTCAGAAACCTTAAATCTGCCGGCCACCGAATTTCCTATGCGTGCCGGACTGCCAAAGCGCGAGCCTGAGATTTTGAAGAAATGGCTTGACGATGACCTTTACGGAAAGCTTATGAAGGCAAACGAAGGAAAGCCTCTCTTTGTTCTTCACGACGGCCCTCCCTATGCAAACGGAGATATGCATATGGGCCACGCCCTTAACAAAACACTTAAGGATATAATTACCCGCTTTAAAAATATGGACGGCTTCAAGGCTCCGTATATACACGGCTGGGATACCCACGGCCTGCCAATCGAGCGTCAGGCCATAAAGAAGCTGGGCATAGACCGGAACAAAACAAGCGTTACGGATTTCAGAAACCTTTGCAAGGAATTTGCGTTGAGCTACGTTGAAAACCAGAAAAAACAAATTCAGCGTCTCGGCGCAATCGGCGATTGGGACGATATTTACGTGACCCTCGACCCTCTCTTTGAAGCCAAGCAGATTGAAATTTTCGGCGAAATGGCTAAACGGGGCTATATCTATAAGGGCCTTAAGCCCATATACTGGTGTCCCGACTGCGAAACTGCCCTTGCCGAAGCGGAAATAGAATATCAGGAGGACAAAACCAACTCCATTTATGTGAAATTCGCCGTAACCGACGATAAGGGAGTGTTCGCGAATGTAGGCGAACCCCTTAACAATATCTACTTTGTGATTTGGACAACCACCACATGGACCCTTCCCGGCAATGTGGCAATCGCTCTTAACCCCGACTTCGACTACAGTCTTGTCAAGGCCGGCAACGGCGAGGTTTACGTTGTGGCCTCCGAGCTTGCGGACGCGTCCATGAAGGCCGGCGGCGTTGAGGAATATAAAACGATAGCGGTTTTCAAGGGCAGCGAACTGGAATATATGAAGGTTAAGCATCCCTTCATCGACCGTGAAAGCCTTGTAATTGTAGGCGACCATGTAACGCTTGACGCCGGCACCGGCTGTGTTCATACCGCTCCCGGCCACGGCGTTGAGGACTATGTCGCCTGCCAAAAATATAAAGAGATTCCCATCATAGTTCCCGTTGACTCCAAGGGATACCTTAACGAGCTTGCCGGGGAATTTGCCGGACTTTACTATGAAAAATCCAACGCAAAGATAATCGAAAAGCTGAAAGAGGTAAAGGCGCTCTTTGCGATTGAGCCTATAATCCACCAGTATCCTCACTGCTGGCGGTGCCACGAACCCATTGTTTTCCGGGCCACGGAGCAGTGGTTTGCTTCCGTTGACGCAATTAAAGACAAGGCCGTGGAGGCTATAAAGAAAGTAAACTGGATTCCCAAATGGGGCGAGGACAGAATTACCGGCATGGTTATGGACAGAAGCGACTGGTGCATATCCCGCCAGAGAACATGGGGCGTTCCCCTTCCCATATTCTACTGTAAGGACTGCGGCAAGGAGCTTATAACCGACGAGTCCATTGCCGCCACGGCAAAGCTTTTCCGTGAAAAGGGCGGCAGCAACGCGTGGTACGAAACCGACGCAAAGGATATTCTCCCCGAGGGGACGAAGTGCCAATGCGGCTGTACGGAGTTTACAAAGGAAAAGGATATTATGGACGTGTGGTTCGACAGCGGCTCCTCTCACAGCGGTGTGCTGGAGGTCAAGAAGGGGCTTAAGTTTCCGGCGGATGTATATCTGGAGGGCAACGACCAGTACAGAGGCTGGTTCCAGTCGTCTCTGCTTACGTCCATTGCGGCAAAGGGCGTTGCGCCTTACAAAACCGTTATTACCCACGGCATGATAGTTGACCAAAGCGGCGAAAAGTTCAGCAAGAGCAAAGGCAACGGCATAAGCCCTCAAATTATAATAGAGAAGTTCGGCGCGGATATACTCCGCCTTTGGGTGGTTTCCGCCGACTATAAAACGGATATGAGAATTTCCGACGAAATTCTTAAACAGCTTACCGAGGCCTACAGAAAGATACGCAACACCGCCCGTTACATTTTGGGCAATATCAGCGACTTCAATCCCGACACGGACTGTGTTCCCTTTGAGGAAATGTGCGAAATGGATAAGTGGAGCCTTACCCGTCTTAACGACGTTGTGGGCAAGGTTCTTGAAGCCTACCGCAACTACGAGTTCCATATGATATATCATGTAATTCACAATTTCTGTGTTGTGGATATGAGCAATTTCTACCTTGACGTAATCAAGGACAGACTGTATACCTCCAAGAAGGACAGCAAGGAACGCCGAGCGGCTCAGACCTGTATGTATACCATACTGGACGCAATTGTACGTCTTATCGCTCCCATACTTTGCTACACCTCCGATGAAATATGGAGCTTTATGCCTCATAAAGCCTCCGACAAAAAGGACGGCGTAATCTTTAACGATATGCCGAAGGTGGAGCAAGCGTGGAAGGACGAAGCTCTTGAAGCCAAATGGGAAAGGATTCTCGGCGTTAAAAGCGACGTCAGCAAGGCTCTGGAGCTTGCCCGCCGGGATAAAATAATAGGCAAGTCCCTTGACGCAAGGGTGGAAATTTTCGCCCAAGGCGAACCCTATAAGTTTATCAGCGAAATTCCCGACCTTGCCGCTGTCCTTATCGTTTCCGCCGTCACCGTAACGGAAGGCGAGGGCGAAGGCGTAAAGGGCGAAAACGAGCCGGCAATCGCCGTCAGAGTTACCGCCGCGGAGGGCGAAAGGTGCGAACGCTGCTGGAAGGTAACCGCCTCTGTGGGCGAGGATAAGGCGCATCCCACGCTTTGCCGCCGCTGCGCGGAAATTTTGAAGTAAAAATATCGGTATTGGGCGGCAAGTTTTGTCGCCCAAATGTGTATAAGGCAAAATTAACAAGGAGGAATATCAATGAAAAAGTTTTTATGTGTATTTTTGGCGGCGCTTATGCTTTGCCCCGCCGTGTTTGCGAAGGATTATGTACAGATGACCGCTCCCGACGGCACGGAGGTCAGTGTGTATAAGTACAGTGTAAACGATTATAAGGCATTGGGCTATGAATTGAGCGGCAAGGAAATATGGAAGCCGGTTAACGCGGAGATATATGACGGCAGATACAAGGAATACGGCTACGGAGCAATAACCAACGGAGAAAAGTGTTATTATCTGATAGATGTGTATAGTACATACCTGAACGTGACATATCTGTGCGAAAAGGATATGCAGACGGGGGATGTAAAAAACATTGCACAAACATATTTAAACCGTATCATAACTGTGTTTGACGATAAAATTTACCTTCAAGACAGTTGGAGTTCGGATGTCCCCACAGTATATTCTTACAACCTTGTTACGGGAGAAGCGAAGGAGGAGTATATAGGCCTCAGAGGAAAGCTGAACACGACTCAATCCTATAACTTTGGGGAAACTATTGTTTTCTTAAATTATGAATATTACGAAAAAACGGGAAGATTATATAAATATAATTTTCTCACAGATGAGCTGACACTTTTAGACGACAGTGTATCGCTGTTCGGTGAACATTTTGCTACAGATGTTTCTGTTTTTGCCCCCTTGTATATTAATGGCAGTGATATATATTATATCTCCGGAAGCAAAACGAAAACGGCAAAATGCGTTAATGTGAATACGGGTGAAAAGCGAACCTTATGCACCATCGGAAATGTTGAAATGTGGGAATTTGTGGACATAACATACGACTATTTTGTATATACCAATAACGGCAACGCATATATCCGCTATTTTTCCGAGTCTGCGCCCAGATGGCTGATGTCCGGCGGTGAAAGTGATTATATTTATTTTATAATTGATGAATACTGTACGCCCTATGTCTGCAATTATGTGGCGGGAAGATTCAATGTTTATTCATACAAAAACGGCGTTCTGGAATATTATACATATTCTGACGGCAACGCAATGTCGCAAGGTCAGGATATTTTAACGCCTCCCTCAGAAATAACAAACGGCGTTATTACGGGCTATGATTATATTCCTTAAGTCTGCCGCGTTTGTTTCCCACATTACATAAGGAGGAATTTCAATGCTTTTATACTTGATTCCGTTTATTCTTATTATCGCCGCCGACCAGCTATCGAAAATCGCGGTTGCAAAAACGCTTGACATAGGCCGGTCGGTCACGGGAATAAAAGGGATTTTCAACATAACCTACGTCCGCAACGAAGGGGCGGCCTTCGGAATTATGGACGGCAAAACCATATTTCTGATTGTGTTTACGATTGCCGTTTTCGGGGCGATAGTGTTTTATGTGGTGAAATACCGCCCCAAAAACCGGTGGCTGATGTGGGCGATAACCCTGATTTTGGCCGGCGGAGCCGGAAATCTGATTGACCGCGTTATATTTGGATATGTTCGGGATTTTATCGAGCTTTCCTTTATGAATTTTCCCGTTTTCAACATAGCGGATTGCGCCGTTACCGTGGGGGCGGTGATTCTTGCGCTGTACATTTTGATTGAGGAGCATAACCGTGGAAAAGAAGATGACTTTGACAGCGACTCGGGCTGTCCGCAGTGATAAATTCATAAGCGAGGAGCTGACGGAGCTTACCAGAAGCCATGTCAAAAGGCTTTTCGACGAAGGGCGCGTAACCGTGGGCGGACGGCTCCGTCCGCCGTCATACAAGCTGAAAGAGGGGGAAGAAATCGAAATACTTCTTCCCGAACCGAAGGCTCTTGCGGCGGCGGCGCAGGATATTGCGCTGGATATAGTGTACGAGGACGAAGCGGTGCTTGTGATAAACAAGCCCCGGGGAATGGTAGTCCATCCGGCGGCGGGAAATGAGGACGGAACCTTGGTAAACGCCGTCATGTTCCACTGCGGGGAGAAGCTTTCGGCAATAAACGGTGTTATCCGCCCCGGTATAGTCCACCGCATAGATAAGGACACTACGGGCCTTCTTGTTGTGGCAAAAAACGACAGGGCGCATCTGCTGCTTTCCGAACAGCTTAAGGACAGGAGCCTGAGCCGTAAGTATTTCGCCCTTGTTCACGGCAACATTAAGGAGGACGCCGGTACGGTGAATGAGCCTATCGGGCGCAGCGATTCGGACAGGAAAAAAATGGCCGTCCGCGTAGGCGGGCGGGAAGCCGTAACCGATTTTACGGTTCTTGAACGTTTCGGCAGGTACACCCTTGTAAAGTGCGGCCTTCGCACGGGGCGCACCCATCAGATTCGTGTGCATATGCGCCATATCGGCCACCCCATTGTGGGCGACAAAACCTACGGCGTCAAGAAGGAGGAGTTCGCCTTAGAGGGACAGCTTCTCCACGCGGGGGAAATCGGCTTTATTCACCCCGAAACGGGGGAGAGGATGAGCTTTTCGGCGCCTCTGCCCCAAGACTTTCAAAATATTTTGGAAATTTTGCGAAAAAGCTCTTGACTTTCCCTTTGCGGGGCGCGTAAAATCCCTAAAATTCCATAATAAAATCCGGCGCCCATACGCGCCGGATTTTATGTTTTATTTAAATCGGAGCAACGCTCCACTTTGCTTGCAAGGAGTGGAGCTTGCGATAGATTGCAACCGGCGCAGGGAGCGTAAGCTCCTCAGGGTTTCAGTGGGAGATTATAACTCCCACTGAAATTCTGAAGTGTCCCCCGCCGCCTTAGAGGCGGGGGACATCTGCGCTTAGGTTATTATTGTTTTTATTTTAAGCCAGCGCTTATTATTAAGCTCACGCCTTGCCTACGCTGCCGAAAAGCTCCATTTTTTCCTTAACGGTAGCCTTGATTGCCTCCGCGCCGGGGGCCAGAAGCTTTCTGGGGTCAAAGCCCTTGCCCTGAAGATCCTTGCCCTCTTCGATATACTTACGGGTAGCGGCGGCAAAGGAAAGCTGGCACTCTGTGTTAACGTTGATTTTTGCGACGCCAAGGTCGATAGCCTTCTTTATCATATCCTCGGGGATGCCTGTTCCGCCGTGAAGAACCAAGGGCATACTGCCTGTTTTAGCCTTAATGCTTTCGAGGGCGTCAAAGCGAAGACCCTGCCAGTTCGCGGGGTACTTGCCGTGGATATTGCCTATGCCTGCCGCAAGCATTGTAACGCCCAAATCCGCAATTCTCTTGCACTCGTCGGGATCGGCAACCTCGCCGCCGCCGATAACGCCGTCCTCTTCGCCGCCGATTGAGCCGACCTCGGCTTCAAGGGAAAGCCCCTTTTCGGCGCAAATCTTAACAAGCTCGGTGGTCTTTTCAACGTTTTCGTCAATGGGGTAATGAGAACCGTCAAACATAACGGAAGAGAAACCGGCCTCGATGCACTTAAGAGCACCCTCGTAGCTGCCATGGTCAAGATGAAGAGCCACCGGAACGGTTATCTTAAGCTCCTCAAGCATACCGTTGACCATGCCCACAACCGTTTTGTAGCCGGTCATATACTTGCCCGCGCCCTCGCTTACGCCCAAGATTACAGGCGACTTAAGCTCTTCGGCCGTGAGAAGAATGGATTTTGTCCATTCAAGGTTGTTGATGTTGAACTGACCTACGGCATAATGGCCGTCACGCGCTTTTTCAAGCATTTCCTTTGCAGAAACCAACATATTTTATTACCTCCTAAGAAATTTTTTCCTTTGTCTATTATTATGACATATTTTTATGAAAAAATCAATATATTTATTTAACAAATAGAAATTTTTAGCGGCGAAATTTTGTGTAAAGGTTATAAAAATGAAAAAAAGAACCTATTTAACATCAGCTTTTTTGGTTATATGCGTTGTGACATCGACGAAGGCTTCTTTTTCGGGAGGCATAGGCTTAACTCCCTATATTTCAAGGGCGGCTCTTTACGCCGAGCTGGGAGGGCATAAAACCCGGGATAAAAATAATGAAGAAAAATCCGAAGCGGCGGAAAATCCGGCTCCGGAAAAAGAAAATTCGGAGGATACGCCCATGCATCCGGAGGAAGCCTCAGGCCAAGCCCCCGTTTTTGAAAGGACAATAACCACGGCTCCCCTTGAAGAAAGCGGACTTTACATCTCCAACCTCGCCAAGGCGGACATAAGCGTAAGCGAGCTTCTGGCGCTTCCCGAGGAAAAGAAAACCGGCAAGGTGCTTATTTTGCATACCCACGGCTGCGAGGCCTATACTCCCACGAAGGAGAATAATTATAATCCCACCTCCGATTTCCGCACAGCGGACACCCGCTTTAATGTTGTTGCGGTAGGGGATAAAATAGAGAAAATACTTAAGTCCAAAGGAATATCCGTCATACACGACAGAACACTTTGCGACTATCCATCCTACAACGACAGCTACGCCAATTCCCTTGCTTTGGGGAAAAGCTATGTTGAAGCCGACCCGGACATTGATATAATCCTTGACGTCCACCGCGACAGCATTGAAGGGAGCGGCGGGGAGCAAATAAAAACCGTGGGAGCGGAAAACACCGCCCAGCTCATGCTGGTTGTCGGTACGGATAAATCCGGCCTGGAGCATCCTCTTTGGCGGCAGAATCTCTCCTTTGCGTTGAAGCTGCAAAAGCGGATAAGCGCTTCGTACCCGTCGCTTATGCGCCCGATAAATCTGAGGGCGCAGCGTTTTAATCAGCACCTTACCTGCGGAAGCCTTATATTGGAGGTTGGAACCGACGGCAATACATTAGAGGAGGCGTTAAACGCGGCAAGCATTTTTGCCGATGAGCTGGCGGGATATCTGCTTTAAGGCATGAAAAAACGGAACCGCTTTACAGCAGCTCCGCTGGTTGCCGAAGAAGGATTCGAACCCTCACAAACAGAGTCAGAGTCTGTCGTGCTACCCTTACACAATTCGGCACTGTGAAAATTTCTTCAACACTTGGTATTATAATACATAGAATTATGTTTGTCAAGAGCTTTTTTTCATTTTTTCAAATTTTTTGACGAGCCGAATCCGCAACGCGGCCGCGTCGCGGATTCGCCGCAATTACAATTTAAATCGGAGCAACGCTCCATCAAGCTTGCTTGAAATGGAGCCTGCGAACGATTGCAACCTGCGCAGGGAGCGTAAGCTCCTCAGGGTTTCGGTGGGAGATTATAACTCCCACCGAAACCCTGAAATGGAACCCGCCGCCTTAGAGGCGGGGGACATCTGCGCATAGGTTATATCAATCAATGGCTTTGAGTTCTATCCCTGTAAAGTAGTGAGTCAAAATATCCTCATAGCTAAAACCGGCCAAGGCCATTCCGTAAGCGCCCCACTGGCTCATGCCCACGCCGTGGCCGTAGCCCTTTCCTTCAAAGGTGTATACGCCGTCCTCCGATACGGTTACGGTGAAATTCTGGCTGTATAGCTTGTCGGTACCGATGGTGGTGCGGCAGGACTCCCGACTTACGGTTTTGCTTCCCTCGGCGCCGATAAAGGTAAGGCGAATCACCCTTCCCGAAGGGGAGGCCTCGTCGATGGAGATACCCGTCAGAGCGCCTATATTTATGCCCTTTTGGCTGAGTCTTTCTTCAATTTCGGCGGCGGTAAGGGTTGAGGTCCATGTGTATTTGGCGGCCTTGTCCGCCGGCTCGTAAGGGTCAAGCACAGCCTTTAGGTAAGGAATATCCATTCCCCACACGTTTTCCGCGTTTTCGGTCATTCCGGCGTCTGTGGCGAAAAAGTACAGCGGAACAATTTCTCCGCCGTAGTAGGCGGCAATGCCCTCCACCGCGTCCACTGCGGCGGTAATGCGGTCGTCCTCGCTTTTTATTCCGCCGTATACCTGACAGTGGGTGGTGGCGCACACGTCAAAGCCGTATTTGCTGTGGCGATCCTTTTCGCCCAGCACAAAATTCTTGGCGCATATGGCTTGGGCTTTCAAAGCCTCCGCCGGAAAGTAGGCACTCATTTCCTTGCCCAGCACGCTGTAAAGATATTGATTCATGGGAAGAAGGTTTATTACCGTGGCCGTTGCTCCGCTTCTTTCAAGAAGAAAATATCCCCTGTACGCTTCGGAGGAATATGTAATGGGCGTTTTGTTCACCGACTGTACGGAAAGCTTGTCTATTGGCGCGGAAAACTTTCCCTCGGCGGAAAACCCGCTTTCGCTTATTCCGACGCCAACGATTTCTCCGGCGGAGGAGGTGTAAAGCAAATCACCGGTTACGGCGTTAAAAAATTTAAGCCCGTAATCGCTTTTAAAGTCAGCGGATTTCGCGGCGGAACCGGCGTAATTCATGCCGACTCTGACCCAGCCCTCCGCCGCGAAAGCCCCTTTTGACACAAATATACAGCACAGCGCGAAAAACAGCACCGTAAGTTTTCGTTTCATAGATTTCAATCCTTTCGTTCTTTTTTGTCGGAGTTTTTAAATCGGAGCGACGCTCCGCTTTGCTTACAAGGAGCGAAGCTTGCGATAGATTGCAACCGGCGCGGGGGAGCATCCGCGCTTAGGTTATATTATTAATTTCGTCGTAAAAGGACAAATTCCTTTAAAAAAGTCAGACTTTTTATAAAAAAGAGTTTGACAGCAGAGGCATATAATGCTATAATTATAATACGGACAGGCTTCTCTGCCGTATAAAAGGCATATTATACAATAAGACTTTATTAAAGGAAGGTAAAGCAAGATGTCAGCTAAAAAAACAATATTTACCGGATCGGGCTGCGCGTTGATAACGCCCTTTACCAACACGGGCATAAATTACGAAGCTTTGGACAAATTGGTTGAATTTCAAATAGAAAACGGCACCGACGCCATAATCGCCTGCGGTACTACCGGCGAGGCCGCGACAATGGACGATAGGGAGCATCTCAGCGCCATTGAAAGAGTGGTTAAAAGAACCGACGGGCGAATTCCGGTTGTTGCCGGAACGGGAAGCAATGACACCCGCCACGGCATAGAACTGAGCAAATCGGCCCAAGCTCTCGGCGCGGACGCCCTGCTTCAGGTGACGCCTTACTACAATAAGGCCACTCAGGACGGCCTTATAAAGCATTTCTCCGCCATTGCCGACAGCGTGGATATTCCCATAATTCTTTACAACGTTCCCTCAAGAACCGGCTGTTCCATTGCCCCGTCAACCCTCAGCGTTTTGGCGGATCATCCGAAAATTGCCGCCATAAAGGAGGCCGGCGGAAATATTGCCATAACCGCCAAGATGATGAGTATGTGTATCGACAGGATAGATTTTTACAGCGGCAACGATGATATGAATGTGCCTATATGCTCTCTCGGCGGCAAGGGGACTATTTCCGTTCTCGCCAACGTTGCCCCCAAGGAAAGCCATGAAATGCTGGCAAAGTGCCTTGAAGGGGACTACGCGGCGGCAAGCCGTATGCAGCTTGAAGCCATAGAGCTTATCGACGCTCTGTTCTGCGAGGTAAACCCCATCCCCGTAAAAACCGCGATGCGGCTTATGGGCTTTGACGCGGGGCTGCTGAGACTGCCTCTTTCCGAGATGAATGAGGCGGATTTGAACATCCTTAAAACCGCAATGAAAAATTACGGAATTCCGATTAAGGAAGCTTAAAAAAGGATAATCCCTCCGTGGCGGGCATAAAACAAAGGAGCTGTATCAAATGACAAATATAATCCTTGTGGGCTGTAACGGAAAAATGGGGCAGGTGGTCTGCCGCATAGCCGAAAGCGACCCGGATGTTAAAATCTCCTGCGGCATAGATATAAGCGGAGAAAGAAAGAATGATTTCCCCGTATATACCGAATTTAACAGCGGCGTCAAAGGCGACTGCGTAATCGACTTTTCTCACCCCTCCGCGCTTGCGGCGACGCTGGAATACGCGAAAGCCGCAAGGATACCGGCTGTTATTGCCACTACGGGCTTTGACGAAGCCCAGAAGGAGGAGCTTCGAGCGGCGTCGGAAAGCGCGCCGATATTCTTTTCAGCAAATATGAGCCTCGGAGTCAATCTTCTCATACAGCTTGTACAAAAGGCCGCCGAACTTTTGGAGGACGGCTTTGACATCGAAATTGTGGAAAAGCACCACAATCAAAAAATCGACGCTCCGAGCGGAACCGCCTTGGCAATCGCCGACGCCGTAAGCGAAGTCCGCAAAACGAAAAGCGAATATGTCTACGATCGCCACAGCGTCCGCAGAAAGAGAGGCAGAAATGAAATCGGCATACATTCCGTAAGAGGCGGCACTATCGTAGGGGAACACAGCGTTATCTTTGCGGGGTTGGATGAGGAACTGGAAATAAAGCACCGTGCCAGCAGCAAGGAAATTTTTGCCGCCGGAGCGGTAAAGGCCGCTAAATTTATGGTCGGGAAGTCGCCGGGAATGTATAATATGCAGGATCTTGTGAGGAAAGAAAGCTGATGGCGCGCCTTAGAACGCCATTAAAAATTCAAAATACGATAAAAGCTCTCGAAATTAACCTTTTTTGGCGAATTTCGGGAGCTTTTCAATTCTGTTTTATCTGTCTTTTATGCCCAAATCCTCAAAAAATCTGACTGAATAAATTACCTTCCCAAGTATGCGCACGTTTCTTTCCAAATTTGTCAGAAGATCCGTCACAGGGCCGGGCAAATCCTTTGCGGGGCCTTCGGCCATAATCCACATAACGTTCTTTTTGCGGTGATAGCGGCGGATTACATTTTTATCTCCCACACGGGCGATAACTATATCGCCTTCATCAGCCGTTGCCTGGCGACGAACTATCGCCGCGTCTCCCGGGAAAAGCCGAGCCTCCTCCATAGAGGCGTCGTTAATCATAACCGCGAAATATTCTCTTTTGTCGGAGGAGTCAACATCTATGCACAGTCTGCCCAGAACATACTCCAAAGGGTAGTAGGGCTTAATGTATTCCGCGTCCTTAAGGACAAATATGTATTTCGGCGCCTCAACATCGGTTGAGGCGCGTTTCTCCCCGGTAAGCTCTTCGGGCGTCATGCCGCTGAGCAGAGAAAACCGCTCCAGCACCGCTCTGGGCGGAATGAGTCCGTTTTCCGCCATAAAGTCCATTATTCCGGGCTGAAGCCCGAAAACAACGTCCATATCCTTAAGCCTAAGACCGCAGGTGTTTCCGCAGTCCCTTATAATATTCCAAAGTCTGTCGGTCTCGCAATACATACTTTTCCTCCTAAATAACAGACATAAGCCGATAAATTACGGGAAGGCTCACGGCGGAAAAGACCGTGGTTATAAATATTATTTCCGCCGCGTATTCCGTGTCGAGCTTATATTCGGACGCGATTACGGCGAAAATGGTCTGGCATGGCATAGCCACTTGAAAAATCAATGCTCCCCGAGCGGCTTCGCTTAAGTCTATATGCCGGAGAACAAGCATCATAAGCACCGGAGCTACTAACATCTTGACCGCCGTCAATATGTATATCTGGGGCTTTTTAAGAGCGCCCTTAAAGCTTATTCCCGCAAGGGTGGCACCTATAAACATCATGGAAAGCGGCGTTGTGGCGCTGCCGACGGCGCTGAAGGTTTCGTTAAGAAGGGACGGGAGCCTGACGCCGAGAATAAGCATTGTCAGCGATACGGCGAAAATCACCGTGCAGGGATTGAGCAGATGCTTAAGACTTTTAAGCCCCTTTTCGCCGCTTACGGAGGCTACGCCGAATG
Source organism: uncultured Oscillospiraceae bacterium (assembly GCA_964551215.1). Classification (GTDB taxonomy): domain Bacteria; phylum Bacillota; class Clostridia; order UMGS1883; family UMGS1883; genus JAFLUQ01. The sequence continues at coordinate 18,879 of CAZKBV010000024.1, forward strand.
TCCACAGCATGGAGTCGTTGGCGATGGCGTAAAACACGGCGAAAAATATTCCCGCGTTGCCGAAAAGAGCCTGCACCAAAGGATAGCACAGAAACACCACATTGCCGAAGGTTCCTAAGCATACGTGAACGGGAGTCCGCTTTTCGTCGAGTTTAAAAATCTTTGCGGTGACTATTCCCGCCAACGCAAGAAAAGCCATAGCACCGAAAGCCAAAGCGACAACAACGAAGGCTTCTCCGGCCGTTTCGCGGCTTACGGTTTGCCCTGTTACGCTGGTGAGTACAAGCAGGGGAAGGGTTACGTTTTTGATAAGCTTGCTTGTCCTTTCGCAAAGCTTGTCAACATACGCGGTCTTTTCGCACAGAAAGCCTATCAGTATCATAATTCCGAGGTAAAATATTTTTGAGTATATTACCGCCATTTACATAGTCAGTCCTTTGCGCCTTAAATGTCAAATTTAGTTCGCCGCCGCCTTGTTACAACGCTTTGCACAAGACCTATTGCCCCGCAACAGGTTATCATGCTGCTGCCGCCGTAGCTTATAAACGGCAGAGGAATTCCCGTTATAGGCAGCAGCCCCACGCACATTCCTATGTTTTCAAGGGTGTGGAAAAACAGCATTGCCCCCACTCCCGTACAAAGAAACATACCGAAGGGGTCGTGACTGCTGTCGGCGGCGTCCTTAAAGCAGCGCAGGATTATAAGAAACAAAAGCAGCGTTATAACCGCGCACCCAAGGAAGCCGAATTCCTCGCCGATGGACGAGAAAATAAAATCCGTTTGCCGTTCGGGAAGATAGCCGTACTGCGTCTGGGGACCCTTTAAATATCCCCTGCCGAATATGCGTCCGCTGCCGATTGCCAGCTTGGACTGCAAAACGTGGTATCCCGTGCCGGTAGGGTCGCTTTCCGGATTTAAAAAGCTTAAGATTCTCCCCCTCTGTATAGGATTGAGCAGCAGCCATACAATGGGGGACGCCAACGCGAAGGCACCTATGGCACCGAATACATATTTAAGGCTTATTCCGGCAAAAAATATGCTTACGGCGAATATTACCGCGAAAACCATTGCCGTTCCGAAATCCGGCTGAAGCAGCACGAGAAGCATATAAATTCCGAGGTGAATAAGCAGAAAAAGCAGAGTTTTGGGCTTGTTTATAGTGTCCTTTGCCTTTGAAAGATGGCACGACAGGGTTATTATGAAGCATAATTTTGCCGGCTCCGCGGGCTGAAGGTTTATCGGGCCGAGCGATATCCAGCCCTTGGTGCCGCCTCTGGAGCTGCCGATTACCAGAACCGCGCCCAGAATAATAACCGCCGCGCCGAAAAATACATATCTGAGCTTGTACAAATAGCTGTAATTAAAAAAGGTCAGCGCCGTCATAAGCCCCATTCCCAAAAGAAATGCCGCCGACTGCACAATAACGTATTTGTAGTGGCCGTCCAAAGACGCCGTCGCGCTGTTTATGGCAATTATTCCGCACAAGGACGCCAGTACCGCGTAAATCAAAAGAGAAAAGTCCACCGTGTCCGAAAAAAGGCCCTTTTTTTCCATTTGCTCCGCCTCCTTTTCAAGCATATATTTTATTGTATCAAACTCCGGCGTTTTTTTCAAGTACATTTAATAAAAAAGCCGCGTAAATTTTGCCGGATTGTAAATGACGGGCGGCGCTTATCCGAAAAACGCCAAAAAAACGTCAGAGCGTGAAAGTGTTAAACCAATCCGCCCCCATTCAAGGAGCAAATAGTTTTACGCAAACACGCTCTGACGCTGTATGAAGATAAAGAAGGAGAAGGATGAAGAAATAGATGAAATCAGTTTATAAGCGCCGAGCTGTCCTCGCCGAGGGTTACCTCAATCGACATACTCTGGCCGTTACGGTCAATGCCCAAAGTGACAACGTCTCCGGCAACGTGCTGATCCCTTATCTGGTTAAGCTCGGTAGAGGTCTTTACTTCGGTTCCGTCTATGGAAAGGATAATGTCGCCCCTCTGTATGCCGGCCTCGGCCGCCGCGCCTCCGGCAGTCACGCCCATAACGTACAGGCCGTGATCTACGGGAAGATTGTTATAATAGGCTATTTCCGAGGATATGGGCTGTACGGTCACTCCGATAAGAGGACGCCCCTTGACATAGCCGTAGTTGATTATATCCGTAACGATAGGCTTTACTTCATTTATCGGTATCGCGAAGCCTAAGCCCTCGCTGGAGCTTCCGCTTGAGCTGGAAGCGATTTTGACGCTGTTGATGCCTATTACCTCGCCGTACTTGTTTATAAGCGCGCCGCCGCTGTTGCCGGGATTAATGGCGGCGTCGGTTTGGAGCAAGGTCATTTCGCGGTCGTCTACCTTGACGGTTCTGTTTTTGCCGCTGATAATGCCCTGAGTGACGGTGCCGAAAAGCTCGTCCCCCAAGGGATTGCCTATGGCGATGGCCCTTTCGCCGACCTCAACCTTGTCGCTGTCTCCGAGAACGGCGACTCTCATGTTGTCAATAGGCTCTATTTTCAACACAGCCAAATCGGTCTGTTCGTCACCGCCTATAAGCTCGGCGGTGTATTCGTCGCCGTTGTTGAATTTGACGGTTATATCCTGAGCCTCGTCAATAACATGGTAGTTTGTTACGATATGCCCTTGGTCGCTGATTATAATTCCGCTGCCGCTGGAAACTCCCTGCTGTGTTCCGAAAAAGCTCTGGTAATTCACCTTGCAGGATATTCCCACTACAGCCGGACCTACCATCTGGGCTATTTCCTCGGTGGAAAGTTCTTCCCCCGTCTGGGCGGAGATGTCGGTGCTGACCTTGGTGGCGGAAGCGGTGGACTGACTGCCGCCGCCCTGATATATGGTGGTAACGGCGGAGCTTTTATGGTTTAAGGAATATATGCCCAAAACAGCCGTTGTGGAAATAAGGCTTCCGGCAACAGCTCCGCAGATGATGCCTGTGATAAGCTTGCCATGCCCTTTTTTCTTTGGGCTTTTTGGCTTGAGCACGCTTTCGGTGTATACGGGCCGGCTCTGCGATTCGGGAGCCGAAGGCTCTTCTTCGTTCCAGTTGAACTCGTTGTAATCTGTCATCACTATCAATCCTTTCAATGACTTTTTGTTTTTATGAGCATATTATAAAATACAATTATTAAGCAAATATGAACTCCGTTTTAAACTTTATTTAAAAGACGGGGCTTATTTTTTGTCCTTCTGGGAGGACTTCATATTCACCTTATCCAATGTAAAGGTGAATCTTGTGTACTCCCCTTCCTTGCTTTCGGCCCATATTCTGTTGTTATGCTGGTTTATTATGGTTTTTACAAGATAAAGCCCCAAGCCTACGCCTTTTTTGTCCATACTGCGGCTCTTGTCGGTTTTGTAAAACCTTTCCCATATATGGCTCAGGTCGTTTTCGCTTATTCCGTCGCCGGAATTTTCTATGCTCACCTCAACCTTTTGATCCTTTACGACGCTTTTTATGCGTATGACGCCGCCCTCCGGAGAAAACTTTATCGCGTTGTCCATAAGATTCATAATAACCCTGTATATGGAATCCTCCGCACCGTTTACATAGCTTTTATCGTACATAAATTCGGCTTCCACGTCTATGTTTTTGTCGGTTATGGCCTGCTCATAGCTGATAATGCCCTTACGGATAAGCTCGTTTATATCAAAGGGCTTCATTACAAGCTTGGTTTTCCCGCTTTCAAGGCGGCTTGTTTCCAGAAGGTCTGTCACAAGACGGCTGAGCCGCTGAGTTTCGCTTAGGACGATGCCGAGATATTTGCCCTGATCCTCCTTGGCGATTGTTCCGTCGATTATACCCTCCACAAAACCGCTTATTATGGTCATGGGAGTTCTCAGCTCGTGGGATACATTGCTGACGAAGCTGCTTCTTGTGTCGTCTATTTCCTTCAGCGCGTCGGTCATGTGGTTAAAGCTGGAGATAAGCTCCCCCAGCTCGTCGGTGGAATCATAGCAGACCTTTTTTGTAAAGTCCCCGCCGGCCACGGCCTTTGCCGCGGAATTAAGCTTGCTTATGGGGCGGGCGATACGGCGGGAAAGAACGAATGAAAACAGGAACGCAAGTATCAGGGCTACTATCTGAGAAACAAAAAACATACTCATAAGGCCGTCTCTCGCCTGACGAACTTGGGGCATCGGTCTGGAAACCGCAACCGCGCCCCACACAGAGCTGTCGCCGTTAATTTCCACCTCTATCGGCTCCATGGAAAGCATTGAGTCGGAGATATAGCCCTGAGCCTTCTTGTGGGAAACAGCTTCGTTTACCTTTTCTCCGTTGAGAGCCTTTTCAATATATTTGGAATCTATCTTTTCATAGGCGCCGTTCTTCCCGTTTTCGGCGCCCCCGCCGCCGGAGCTGTAGGCCACAAGCTCCTGACGGGAGTCAAAAATTACTATTGAACAGCCCTCGTTGCGGCTCTGAGAGTCGATATACTTTTGAAACATAAGCCATGAGGTTTCGTTGCTGTCAAAAATAATCTGCTCGGAAAAATCGGCCACGTGTTCCGCAAGGCGGGAAAGCTCCTCGCTTTGGCTTTTCGTTATATATGTTCCCAGCTGAGTGAACACAAGGGCCGTGGTCATAACGGAGGAAATGAGGATTATGGCTATGGTGGTGGTAAATATTTTCGCGAACAGCGTTTTACCCAATGTTCTTCACCTCAAATTTATAACCCACTCCCCAAACGGTTTTCAGGCTCCAGCTTTCGTCGTACCCCTCCAACTTTTCTCTGAGACGCTTTACGTGAACGTCAACCGTGCGGGAATCACCGTAATAATCGAAGCCCCACACATCCTCGAGAAGCTGCTCTCTGGTGAAAACACGGTTGGGATGGCTTGCGAGGAAATATAAAAGTTCCAGCTCCTTGGGGGGAATATCGTAGGATTTGCCCCCCAAGGTAAGCTCATAATTTGTAAGATTTATGGTTATGTTGGGATACTGAATTATTTTTTCTTCGGGTTCATCGCTTTTGGATTCGCTTCTGCGAAGCACAGCCTTTACCCGCGCCACAAGCTCCTTGCCCTCAAAGGGCTTTACCATATAGTCGTCGGCCCCAAGCTCCAAGCCCAAAACCTTGTCGAAGGTTTCGCCTTTGGCGGTGAGCATGATTATGGGCATGGCACTGGTTTTGCGTATTTCACGGCAGACCGTCATGCCGTCCATCTTGGGCATCATAATGTCCAAAATGGCCATGTCGGGCTTTTCCTTTTCAAATTCTTCGAGGGCCTTTTCCCCGTTGTTGCATATTATCGTGTCATAGCCTTCCTTTTTCAAATACAGCCGCACAAGCTCGCAGATGTTTGCGTCGTCATCGACAATCATTATTTTTTTTGTTTTTTTCATGTTTACTTCTCCCCTCGGTAAAAATTTATACTTATAATTTTATTTATATTTAAATCAGAGCAACGCTCCATCAAGCTTGCTTGAAATGGAGCTTGCGAACGATTGCAACCTG
>CAZKBV010000025.1:0-24289 GCA_964551215.1 uncultured Oscillospiraceae bacterium
GTAAAGCGCGCGGCGGAAAAGCTTCTCCATATTGATTTGTAATTTAAGCAAAAAAGGCGCAAGACGGATATTTCCGAATTGCGCCTTTTTTTGCGGGCTTTGTTACATCTGCGCTTAGGTTATAAAATCCAAGGTCAGAGCCTTGGATTTTATAGTTTTTACTCGTTTGTCTTGCCGTACAGATTAAGTCTGAACAAGCGGCTTTCATCCTCGGGATCCTTGCATTCGATAGTAGCTTTGCTGAGTTTTCCGCCCTCGACAATCTTCATAATGCCGATTACACGGCAAAATGCAGACTGAAGATTAATGGAATCTCCTTCGGGCGTTGTCATGATAACCTCGCCCTTGCAGTTGTTAAGCTCCTTTACAAAAGCAGCCACATCAAGGTCATGAATTTCAAATTTTGCCATAGTGAAAAACCTCCTTTAACACATTTTGCGGGCAGTTTTCCCGCCCCACAGCTTTATCCTACAACATATTCCCGAAAATGTCAATAGCTGTTACAATATTGTCATGTAAAGTTTTAACAAAATTCACATAATTTTTTCGTGTAATACTAACAAGAAAAGCTCTGTTCCGTACGATTTATTATTTCGTCCTGCAGCGCTTTGCTTAAATTGCGGAAATGGTCGCTGTAGCCCGCGACGCGAACGATAAGATCCTTGTATTCCTCCGGATGAGCCTGAGCGTCCAGCAGGGTTTTGCGGTCGATTACGTTAAACTGTATGTGGTGGCCGTCCATCGCAAAGTACGAACGGATAAGAGCCGCCATGTTTTCCAATCCTTCGGGGCCTTCCACCACCTTGGGAGTGAACTTCTGGTTAAGAAGAGTGCCTCCGGTTTTAAGGTGATCCATCTTTGCGCAGGAATTGATGACCGCTGTGGGGCCGTTTACGTCGGCCCCCTTTTCGGGGGAAATGCCCTCCGAAACAGGCTTGCCCGCCAACCGTCCGTTGGGAAGCGCGCCGCAGACCTCGCCGAAATAAACGTGGCAGGTTGTGGGGAGCATATCTATGCGGTATGTTCCGCCTTTGACCGTGGGCCGTCCCGTTATGGCGCTGTAATAGGCGTTAAACACATCCTTCATAACGGAATCGGCGTAGTCGTCGTCGTTGCCGTATTTGGGAGAACGGTTGGCAACCTTGTTAAAAATTTCCTCGTGGCCTATGAAGTTGTCGTCCATAGCCGTTTTAAGCTCGGAAAGAGTGAAGCTGCCCTTGTCAAAAACGTTGTACTTTATGGCGCTTAAGCTGTCGGAAATCGTTCCTATGCCCACACCCTGAATGTAATAGGTGTTGTACCGTGCGCCGCCGCAGTTGTAGTCCTTTGCCTTTTCGATACAGTCGTCCATAATAACGCTGAGGAAGGGAACGGGCATATATTCCGAATATATCTTCTCGATTATATTATTGCCCTCGATTTTGATATCTATAAAATAATTCATCTGCTTTACGAAGGCATTCCAAAGCTCGTCATAGCTCTTGTAATCCTCGGCGCGACCGGTTTTAAGACCGATTTGCTTGCCGGTGTATTTGTCGAAGCCGTTGTTGAGGGTTATCTCCAAAACCTTGGGGATGTTGAAATATCCGGTGAGGGCGTAGTTTTCCTTTCCGAGGCACCCTGTTTCAACACAGCCCGTAGCGCTGCCGCAACGCGCGTCCTCAATGGATTTTCCGGCGTTCAGCAGCTCCTGAATTATTGCGTCGGTATTGTAGAACGCCGGCTGGCCCCAGCCCTTGCGGCTTATTTCGCAGGCGCGGATAAGGAAGTCCTTAGGGGTCTTTTTGGAAATCTGAACGTTGCTCGAAGGCTGAAGCAGCTTCATTTCGTCCATTGTATCAAGAATTATATAGCTTACGTCGTTTACGCCGTCCTTGCCGTCGGGAGTTATGCCGCCGGTGTTGATGTTGGCAAAGTCCGTATATGTGCCGCTCTCCTTAAGAGTTATGCCTACCTTTGGGGGAGCCGGCTGGTTGTTGAACTTTATCCAAAGACATTCCATAAGCTCTCTCGCCTTGTCGTAGTTCATTATGCCCTTTTCGACGTCCGCCTTGTAAAAGGGGTAGGTGTGCTGGTCAAGCCGCCCGGGAGTAAAGGCGTCCCAAGGGTTAACCTCGCTGGTTACGCCGATGTGTACGAACCAGTACATCTGCAGTGCCTGATGGAACGTCTTGGGAGCGAATTCCGGCACTACGGCGCAGTTTTCGCTTATGAGCATAAGGTCGGCCTTCTTCGCGGCGTCCGTCTCCTTCTCGGCAAGCTCCCTTGCGTATTGGCTGTAACGGTGGCCGTAAATGATTATGGCGTCGCAGGCTATGTCCATAGCCGTAAGCTCCGCCCTTTTGTCATAGGCGTCAAGGTCGTGGGCAAAATCCAGAGAATCCAGTCTTTTGCGGATGTCCTTTTTAAAATCGCCGAAGCCCTTTTTGTAGAAGCTGTTTCCGCCGCCCGTATGCCCGGGGCCGCGCTGTTCCATAAATTCCGTAAACATCCCCGCGGCGTAGCAGTCCTTCCAAGGTTGGCTTGTGGAATTCATAATTTTTTCCCTGATGCTCCGATGCTGCCAATAGGGAATTATTTCTTCCTTATGTACGCGGCGAGTCTCCTCATCAACCTTAAAGCTGATAAGCTCCCGGTCGTTCATAACGGAAAGATCCTCCATCGTGTGACAGCAAAGCTCCGGAAAGGTGGGCGAACACTGGGGGTCGGTTCCCTTTTCCCCCACAATAAGCTCGCCTTCGTTTATGCAGAGGGTTCTGTTTTCCATATAGGTTTTAAAGGCCAACGCCCGAAGCACGGGAATATCCACGCTGCCCTCGTATTTTTTATAGGCCTGAGTAAACCAGTATGCCCTCTCCGCGGAAATGTGGGGCTGAGCGTTTACGCTCTGCTCACGGAGCTTTTTCGTTCTTTCGGTGTATCCTCGCATTGTTTTAACCTCCTATTTTAACATCGAAGCCTTTTTCCTCAAAAAGCCTTTTTATTTCGTTCACGGTTTCTTCCGGCGGCGGGGCAAATTCCTCCGGTTCGCGTCCCAGACGGGTGTATTTGAAATTGCCCGTGTTATGGTAAGGGAGCAGGCTTATCCGTCGGGGACGAATTTCCTCCGCCAAGGCCAAAACGGGTAAAATATCCTCCTCAGAGGAATTTACTTTGTCAATAAGGGGGAGCCTGAGCCATATTTCCCCGCCCCCGTCTTTAAGCCTGTACAGATTATTCAGGATTATTTCATTGTCCGCGCCTGTGAGAGACAGGTGTTTTTCCCTGTCCATACATTTTATGTCGTAAAGGTACAGATTAGTATAGGGCATGGTGCTTTCAAGAGTTTCCCAAGGGGCGTAGCCGCAGGTGTCCACAGCGGTATGTATTCCGCCTCGGCGGCACGCCTTGAGAAGCTCCAAAAGAGGCTCCGGTCGGGAAAGACACTCCCCTCCCGAAAAGGTGACTCCTCCGCCGCTTTCCCCGTAAAAGGTTTTGTCTCGGCGTATGACATCCATTACCGAGGAAACCGCGCGACGCTCCCCGGCAAGCTCCATAGCGCAGTTAAGGCACTCCTCAACGCATACGCGGCAGCCGACGCATTTGTTCGTGTCCACTTTTACTCTGTCGCCGATTATTGCCGGCGCCCCCACGGGACAGACCATAACGCATTTCCCGCAAAGCACACAGCGTTCGGAGTTGTTCATTATCTCCGGCTTAAAGCTTTGGCTTTCCGGATTGTGGCACCAGCGGCATTTCAGCGGACAGCCCTTAAAAAACACCGTGGTGCGTATTCCGGGGCCGTCATGGGTGGAAAATCGCTGTATATTAAACAATATCATGTCGTTCATAGGACGGATTCTCCTTAAGGATGCGCAAATACTTCATCGTAACCTTTATCATATAACGATTTCATTCTTCTGTCAAGTATTTTGAGAAAATTTGTAGATATTTTTTCGGGAACTCAGACTTTTTGCGACAGACATTTCGCTTCTCCGAAGGTATAATTGAACTGAAAAGAGGAAGGCCTCATGACTGTTATATATGCCGATGTGCTGTTCTGCGTAAATTTTGTGCTGAATTACATACTTCTCAGGGGTACGGGGCTTATATGCCGAAGCAGACCCAAAAGACTGCGCTCCGCCGCTGGGGCGGCTTTGGGGGCGGCTTACGCTGTCTGCATATTTTTCCCAAGGCTCGGCGTTCTCGGAGGACTGACTTTTAAGCTGCTGGCTTCGGCGGCCATTGTGTGCGCCGCCTTTCCCATTTACAGCCCCGGGGAATTTCTGAAGCTTATGGCGGTCTTTTACGGGCTTTCCATAGCTTTCGGGGGAATCAGCTTCGCGCTGCTGTTCATGGGCGGTTTGGGTGCCGACGGCGGAGCTGTAATGTCCAACGGGATTACGTACATAAACATACCCATGTGGATTTTATTCTTGGGCGGAGCTTTGTTTTACGTCGCCGTGGGCTTGTTTTCCTTTATAATGAAAATAAAGAGCCGCCGAGGGGCGAGAAAAAAGGTGATAATCGAGCTTGGCGGAAAAAGAGTCGAACTTGTCGCCCTTGCGGACACGGGAAACATTCTCGCGGATCCCATAAGCCACGCGCCCGTAATAGTGGCGGAGCTGGAGGCCCTTGGCGGTCTGTTCGACCTTAAAACAAGGGCGGAGCTTTCCTCCGACCGCATAGAAGAAAGCCTTTCGGAAATGACCTCCCAAGGGCTGCGGGCAAGGCTTATTCCCTTTAACTCCGTAGGCTCCTCCGACGGGGTTATGATAGGCTTTATCCCCGATATGGCCGCCGTTCGGGAAGGGGGCGGCATAAGGCCGGTGGACTGTGTCGTGGGCATATACCCGAAAAGCCTTTCCGCCGACAGAAGCTACGCGGCACTTTTTAATCCAAATTAATTTTTTCAGGAAAGGACCATGCTTATGAACTCCTTCAAAATGTTTTTTCGGCAGTTCTTTTTCGGCGGAGGCACGGATGTCGGCTACATAGGCAGCAACGACTATCTTCCGCCGCCCCTTTCTCCCGAGGAGGAAGCCAAGTGCGTAAAAAACATAAGCGACGTCACGTGCCGCAACACCCTTATAGAACGGAATCTGCGGCTTGTGGTGTACATAGCGCGGCGTTTTGACAATACGGGAATTTGCCCCGACGACCTTATTTCCATAGGCGCGATAGGTCTTATAAAGGCGGTAAACACGTTTAAGGCCGAAAAAAATATAAAGCTGGCAACCTATGCCAGCCGATGTATTGAAAACGAAATACTTATGTTCCTGCGCAAAAACAGCGTCAGTAGGATAACGGTGTCCTTCGACGAGCCTCTTAACGTGGACGGAGACGGCAACGAGCTGCTTTTGGGGGATATTTTAGGCTCCGACGCGGACAGCGTGGATAAAAGAATAGAGGATGAGGTGGACTATCAGCTTCTGCATCAGGCTATGGAACGGCTCAGTTCCCGCGAAAAGCAGATAGTTCGGATGCGGTACGGAATGGACGGCTGCGGCGAGCTTACTCAAAAGGAGGTCGCGAACCTTCTGGGCATAAGCCAGAGCTATATTTCCCGTCTGGAAAAGAAGATAATCGCCCGCCTGAAAAAGGATATGGTAAAGTATATGTAACGTAAAAGACGCGAAACGCAAAGCCGTACGGCCTTATGTTTCGCGTCTTTTTTGCCGCTATTCTTCCGTTTCGTCGGCGGCTTCGGTATTTTCCGCCTTTTCCACCGCCTCGGCAATTTCCTCCTTTGTCAGGGGGCTGTCCTCCATACGGACGCGGCCTACGTCATAGGCGGATTTTGTTCCGTCATCGTTTTCGACAAATGAGATAATTACCGCGTCTCCGGGCTTTACAATGTCAACGCAGTTTTTCCCGTTCCCGATAAAATTATATGTGGTAATTTTGTTATAGGTGTTTACGGTAATTCCCTTTATGCTTATTGCCAGCACCCAACCGGCACAGCTTGTGTCGCTTATATTGTCCCCCTCAAGAAGTATTTCGCTGTATTCGCCAAGCTCCTCCTCGGAAGGAATTTCACTGCTTACGTCCGATTCGGTTACGTTGCCGTGTTCCTCTGTGGTGCCGTCGGGTATAAGCTCGGAATTGGTTTTGTTTTCGTAGGCATAGTCGTTTTTGGACATATCCGGGGTTTCGCCGTTGTTTTTACAGCCGGAGCAAAGCGTCAGCATAACGGCCAGCGCCGCCGCAAGATTCTTTTTCAAAGGACGTCACCTCTTACAAAAATGAATAAAATTCTAAAACGGAAAAATAATATTATCAAGCCTAAGAAAGGAGATTGAACAAATGGAAAAAACCATAACCGCGCTTTTTGATACCACCGAAGGACTGGAGGCCGCAAAAACAGCGGCCAGAGCCGAGGGCGCTCAGCCCGATAAAATGAGCGTATGCAGGGCGAAGGAGCAACCCTCCGTCTCGGGAAAAAACACTCTTTTCGGAGCCGCCGCCGGAGCCGCCGCCGGAGCTGTGCTGGGCATAGGAGCCACCATGCTTGAAAATATGGGAATTATTTCAAGCGTCGGCCCTCTTACGGGGCTTATAAGCGGCACAGTAGCCGGAGCCATTATCGGGGGCTTTATGGATTTTGAGGCGGCCGGAGAGGAGCCGCCGGAAAGATGGCTTTTCACCGTCAGCATAGACGAAGAAAATACCGGCTCCGCCGCCAGAAGGCTTAAACGCTGCGGCGGCGATAAGGTGTCTGTAAATTAAGGCCGCCGACAAGCCTAAGAAAAGGGAGCCTCGCGGCTCCCCCGCCTTACATACACGCGTCCCGAATTATGATAAGCTCCTCCCTTGCGTCGGAAATGGCGGAAATAAGCTGCCCCGTAGGCCTTTCCTGCTCGGGGGAGGTGCGTATGGTCGCCAACGCGTTGTAAAGCGCCGGCCGGAGCATTTCGTCGCTGCTTTCGGAAAAGTCCCCCTCAAGGGCGGATTTTTCCTCCGCAAGAAGCTGAGCGGCCCGCGCCGCGTCGGCCTTGAACATTATCATAATTCTTTCAAGGGCTTCAATATGCCTGTCAAACTGCTCTGACATTTACTTTTCCTCCATTTTTACTATTCTGCGAATATCCTCGCCAAAAAAGCCCACTATATCGAAGCTTCCGGCAATGCGGGAATATATTCTTTCGGAGTAACGCTGCTTCACCTCGCCTAAGCTCATGTTGGTGGATATTATCATGTTCTTTCCGGCCGCGAGGCGGCTGTTTATTATGCGAAAAAGCTCCGCCGAGGTAAACGGCGTTACGAATTCCGCCCCCAAATCGTCAAGAATAAGCAGTTCGCAGTCGTTTATATGGCGCAAAAGATACATATTTTTTTCCGAAACCTCACGGTTAAAGTGCAAATCCTCAAGCAAGGGAAAAAGAGAATTCGCGCTGACGTAAAGCACGTCCGTCCCCTTTTCCGCAAGAAGGTTTGCCACAGCGGAGGAAAGAAAGGTTTTCCCCAGTCCGCAGCCTCCGGTAAAGAAAAGGTTTTTATCGGTCTGTTCAAAGTTTTCCGCAAAGTCCTTTGTCATGCGGTAAACCGATTTCATATTGTCCCTGTTTGAGATTCCGAGAGCCGGATTTACGGCGTCGCTGTAATAGTCAAAGCGAAATGTCTCGAAGGTTTGCTCCTTCATTTTGTCCGACAAATTTGCCTCCGACGCCAGTTCACGGTTAAGCTCCGCCCTTACGCAGCCGCAAAGGCTACTGCCGTCGTAGCCGCTGTCGTTGCAGCGGGAGCAAAGAGGAAGCGGGTCGATATATTCCGGAGCGTAGCCGTTTTCCGTCAAAAGACGGCGTTTGCGGTCGTTGGCAAGGCGATTTTCCGCCATAACGCGTCTTACGGCGGTTTCCGGGTCGCAGCTTCCGTCGAGAATACAGTTCACCATTTTAATTCCGGCGGCGTCGAATTCTCTTTCAATTTCCGCTATTTCGGGTACAGCGGCAAAAACCTCTCTCCGTCTGGCTTCAAGACGGTCTTTGGCTTCGGCTCTGCGTCGGGCTATGATTTTTTCGGCTCTCGCCTTCAGCGTTTCTTCCATTGCTTTCACTCCCCGAATTGTTTATTTTTTTCCTTTTCCATGCGCCGGTGCATTTCAAGTAGCACCTGCTCGTCTATTTTGCTGTTTTCCTCCGGACGGGAAGCGACGTCCTTTTCCTTTATTTCTTCGGGAGTTTTTATGCCCTTCCGGTGCCAGCTCACAAGTATTTTATTCATGTAGGCAAAGGCGGCCTTTCCGGTGTTTTTTACGGTTATATCATAGGCGCGTTCCACCATTTCCGGCGTCAGGTCCAGCTCTGTTTTCCATGAATTTATATATTTCATCTCCGACGGAGAAAAATTCCTTTCCAAGCCGAAAATTTTCATGCACTTGTTTCTGAACTTTTTTTCCTCCGTGGCGCGCTTTATTACGGCTTCCGCGCTTTTTATGTCGTTTATGCCCTCGTTGTGCCAGCTTTCAGCCACCTTTTGAATGTAGGCAAAATTTTTCTTATCCATGGAAATACAATACTCAAACAGCATCAAAACGAGACTGCTGTCCATTCCGTACCAATTCATGAAGTCAAACACGGTGGTTATTTCCCTTGCGGAAAGCGGGCGAGCCAGAAGCTGCTCCACCATAGCTATGGTATCCTTCATTGCCGGATTTATTTCCAAAGCCTTCATTACCTCCCGCGAGGAAATGTGGGGCGGCCTTCCGGAGGAGGGCTTTTCCTTGACGGGAGCCGCAATTTCAGCCCCGGGAGACGACACAAAGACGATATCGTCCCCTTCCCTTTTCACAAGCCCCTTTTCCTGCCAGTAGTTCCACGCGTTTTCCACATCGGTGACAAGGATATTCAGAAGGGAGGCCGTTTCCGCGTTGTTCGCGCCGCGCCCCTCCTGAGCCGCGGCAAGGCCGTAAAGGTATACCTTTACGTATTCTCCGTGGGCGGAGGGCATATATTCGTTTATAAATTTCGATGAAACCGGCACGTAGCTTTCTTCTGTGCGAAATGTCATGCCCACAGCCTCACTTTCGTTAAATTATTTTCGAGAAGCCCGATTAATTCCAAAAAAGCCCTGTCGATCGGTGTTTTAAGCCGAAGGCGCGAATTGTTCGGAAATCGCCGAGAGATAAAAAGGTAGTATCCGAAAAAGATACTACCTTGGCGTGCTTGAAGGGATTCGAACCCCCGACCCTTTGGTTCGTAGCCAAATACTCTATCCAACTGAGCTACAAGCACATTTTCAACACAAGTTATTATAACATAGATGCTAAAAAAAATCAAATCTTTTTTTAAAAAAAGATTACAAAAATGCACAAGGTTTTAATTGTGATTTTGTACAAAGCATACAATGCGGCATTTCGGCTGTCCTTCGTTGAAAAAATTGTCAACGCCCGCCTTCGGCGGGGCTTATCTTTAAATCGTATAAGCTTACGCCCCGAACCGTTTTTCGCTTTCCGTATTTCCCGTTATGGAAACATAATCTTGCGCCGACTGTGTTTTTATATCGGTTTTAAATCGGAGCAACGCTCCACTTTGCTTGCAAGGAGTGGAGCTTGCGATAGATTGCAACCGGCGCAGGGAGCGTAAGCTCCTCAGGGTTTCAGTGGGAGATTATAACTCCCACTGAAATTCTGAAGTGTCCCCCGCCGCCTTAGAGGCGGGGGACATCTGCGCTTAGGTTATATCAGTTTTTTCCGGTTCTTACGCCGGTTTTGTCATACCAATAGATTTTTCCGTCGTAAATTAAAGCGTCGTTTACGTCGGAAACCTTGCATTTAAGGTTGGTATAGCCGCTTTCCTTTCCGAGAGCGTCGGCCTTTGTGACCTTACCGTTTTTGTAAATAACATAAAAGCTTCCGTCGTCAACAAATACATCCGCGACTTGGCTTCTGTCGAAGTCTTTGATAACTTCGCCGTTTTCCACGAGCTGAGCCTTGCCCGAATTTTCCACAAGGAAAATCGTTCGGATTGTGTCGTTATCCTTAGCTCTTACCGCTCCGGTAACGTCATCGGGCATATCAAAGGGCTCGACAGAGCCGGTGAAGCTGAAAAAGCTGCCGTTATCGTACTTGTCGCCGTCTATATCCCGGCGGTTGAGCTTATAAAAAACTCCCGACGAGGTTGCGGCGGCGCCGTTCAGGAAGGAGCCTTCCCCCTCCTTTTCGATTTCGGTGAAATGCCCCGCGCTGTAGTTAAGGTCGAAGGCGTCTTGAAGGACGAAAAGCTCGGTGGTGCGTCCGCCGTTGTTATTGGTGTATTTTGCCACCATGTTTACGCCGTCCTCGCCAAGACTCATAAGCCGGTCTATATAGATGTCGCTGTAGGTAATATCCTGCCCCCGATCTATCCATTCAAATTTTGCGTTTTGCAGATCGGCACTGTCGTAAATCGTTTCACGCTTCTTATCCGAAGAAAGGGCGTAACGAATAAGCCCTTTGTCCGTTAGCAGATACATATCTCCCGCCTCCGTGGCAATCATGGAACGTATTCCCTCAAGGGGCAGTTCGGTTGCGGCGCTTCCTTTGCCGCAGCCGGAACAGGAGCTGAGAGAAAATATCATAATTCCAAGCGTAATAACGCCAATCAATCTTTTTTTCATAATCATCTGTCTCCTATTGACCTTTTACAGCCGATATTTTTATTTGTATTACGGTTAGGATATCCGCGTTATGAGCTTCAAATTCCGGCGGGGAAAAATTTTTTATGACCTGTAGTCGGCGTTTATGCTGACGTAATCATATGTCAAATCGCAGCCCCACGCCGTGGCGGAGAAATCACCGTCCTTAACATCTATAACGGTGCTGACCCTGTCGGCGGAAAGCACGTTTGAGGCTTCTTCCTCGCTGTAATCGGCGGCAACGCCGTTTTTTACTATTACAACGGCTCCGTTTGCGCTTTCAAAGGAAATATCCACCTTGTCGGGGTCGAAGCCGCCGCCGCTGTATCCCAAGGCGCAGAGTATCCGCCCCCAATTGGCGTCCCTGCCGAAGATTGCCGCCTTGGTAAGACTGCTGGTGACAACGCTTTTCGCAAGAATTTTAGCGTCTTTTTTTGTGGATGCGCCGTTTACCGTAACCTCAAAGAGCTTTGTGGCACCCTCGCCGTCCTCGGCGATACGCATGGAAAGATACTTAAGCGTTTCGTAAAGAGCCTCGCGGAATGTGTTGTAATCCTCGCTTTCAGCCGTTATTTTCTCGTTGCCGCAAAGCCCGTTCGCAAGCACAAGCACGCTGTCGTTTGTGCTTGTGTCGCCGTCTACTGATATCATGTTGAATGTATCCTCGGCAATTTCGGAAAGTGCCTTTTGAAGGAGGGACTTTTCAATTGCCGCGTCCGTGGTAATGAAGCAAAGCATTGTTCCCAGATTGGGGTGTATCATTCCGCTGCCCTTGCACATTCCGCCCATATGGCAGATTTTGCCGCCCAACTCGAATTCATAGGCCGTCTGTTTGGGACGGGTATCTGTGGTCATTATGGCTTCGGCGGCCAAGTCCGCCGCTTCCTTTGTGGCTTTAAGCTCCGCCGCCAGCATTTTAACGCCTTCCTCTATTCTGTCCATAGGGAGCTGTCCGCCTATAACGCCGGTGGACGCGACAAGCACGTTTTCCGGTCTTATTCCCAGAAGATTCGCGGCAACAGAGGCCGTTTTTTCGGCGTTTTCGTCTCCCAACGCGCCCGTACAGGCGTTGGCAAAGCCGGTGTTTATCACTACCGCGTTGACCTTTGCTCCGGAGCTTATTATTTTCGCGTCGCGCTTTACGGGAGCGGCCTTCACTTTGTTAAGGGTGAAAACTCCCGCCGCCTCGGCAGGAATCTCGGTGTATAAAAGAGCCATATCGCGGTTGGTTTTGCCGGGCTTGATTCCGGCCCGAAGTCCCCAGCACTTAAAGCCCTCCGCCGCCGCCGCGCCGCCCGATATTTGCTTTATGCCCATGCTGCAATCTCCTTTGCGTATAAACTAAGCATAGCTCGCAATCTGTCGCAAGCTCCGATTTAAATTAACTTAGGGCGGCCGGTGAGCCGCCCCGGGCGCAGTGCGCCTATGCTTTTTTATTGTACCGCTTATCGCGTCAGTCCTTCTTGTCCGTGCTGACCTTCGCGTCGTTATCCACAATCACGGCTTCGCCGTAGCCGAAATTTTCGGCCACAAGCTCGTCCAGCAGCGGAAGGCTTGCCTCCCAGTAGGAAAGCCCGTCAATGGTTTTGAAGTTTCCCGGTACGGTAAAGGTTTCTATGCCCTCCTCGCCGGAGCTGGCGTCAAGAATATTCTTTGCTACGCCCAGCGCGTCCGTAAGAGTCATATCCGTATCCACATTTTTGAGAACTATGTTGTATATGCTTTTCACCTTTGTCAAAGAAGCGAGATTGACCTTCTGCTTTATAAGCTCCTTAAGCACATCCTGCTGAACCTTCACTCTGTCGATATCCCCGTTGGGATAGTGGCGGAAACGCACAAGCTGCTCGGCCTTGTCTCCGTCCAAATGCTGCATTCCCGGCTGGAGGTCGATGTGCAGATCCTGCCAATCGTCATTGTAGTACATTCTCTGCGGGACATTATAATCGAAGCCCCCCAGCTCGTCGATTACCTGCCGGAAAGCCGCGAAATTTATACAAACAAAATGGTGAATGGGAATCCCCGTCAGCTCTCTTACGGCTCTTATGGCGTACTCGTCGCCGCGATGCTCTCCGTCCGAACCCGTGCGCTTAACTCCGTAGGCGTGGGCGGCGTTTATTTTTTCTGTGCGGTTGTTTATAAGAATACGCGTGTCTCTCGGAATACTTAGCATTTTTACCTGCCCCAGCCGAGGATCTATCTGGTATATCATTATTACGTCCGTAAGCGCCCCTGCCGCGTCGGTACCCATAAGCAAAATATTGTATTTGGATTGGGGAGCCAAATCCTCTATCCGTTCAAGCTCGCTCACCGCGTTTATGGAAACATTGCTGTCAAAGCGGCTTGTTATAAGCCGAGCCGAATAAATACCGCCGGCGCAAGCGCCGAAAAGAAGAATCAGTACCAACACAACGGTTAAATATTTCCTGAAGGTCATTTTTATGCCCTCTCTCTTTTTTATTAACTGACTGACAACATTCTTTTGAAATTATATCATACCCCGCAATTAAAGTCAACATATAATATAAAAATTTACAAAAACGAAATATTTTAGTCCGCCGCGCAATTAAACTCGGACGCAATCCCGTAACCCCGATCGGACGCTTTAGAGAAAAGGCGGCAAGCAAAAACGGATTCGCCGCTTGAAGCGAAAACGAAAAATCGCGCGGAAATAAAAAAGCGGAGACTCCCGCCTCCGCTTTTCGGCTTGTTTACAGTCTCCGCGGCTTCATAACGCGGCGCAAAGCGCGCGTCAAAAAAGGAAACCGTTTCGGACACAGTGACGAATGGTGGGCCATCAAGGACTCGAACCTTGGACCGTCCGGTTATGAGCCGGATGCTCTAACCAACTGAGCTAATGGCCCCCGAAATATGTAAAATTCATAATCATGGGAAAGCCCATGATTATGAACAGATGGTGACCCGAGGGGGAATTGAACCCCCGATACCGCCGTGAAAGGGCGGTGTCTTAACCTCTTGACCATCGGGCCGCGCTGGCTCCTCAAGTTGGACTCGAACCAACGACAACGCGGTTAACAGCCGCGTGCTCTACCGACTGAGCTATTGAGGAATATCAAAATCATCGCTGACTTTGATATTATACACTTATCGAGGCCGTTTGTCAATAGTTTTTTTAAAAATTTTTAAAATCCTAAAAAGGGAAATTTCAATAACAACTCGGCGGAATAAATTTGGCGGAAAGCAAAAAAATCGCCGCGAAAGATATAATTCGCGGCGATGTGGTGGAGACGAAGAGGATTGAACTCTCGACCTCTCGGATGCGAACCGAACGCTCTCCCAGCTGAGCTACGCCCCCACAATATGTTTTATTACGCTCCGAGCAAAAAACCTGCCCCGCAAGACTCATTGCGTTTATTATACCATGAGCAAAAATGCTTGCTTGCAAGAGCATTTTTGCGAAGCCGTCAATTACGCAACCGCGCATAGCGCGGTAATGGCGTAGCCATTAAAGTCTTGCCCCGCAAGACTCATTGCGTTTATTATACCATAAATTTATCCTCTTGTCAATATTAAATTTTGCATTTTCCCGTGCATTTGTATATCTTGTATACAAATTGTATAAATAATTGTGAAATATACAAAGTGCATTTAAAACGAATATATATTATAATAATATGTAGGACATTTAAAGACATCCGGACGTCTCCGAAAGCCGTTTTGAGAGGAAAAACCGCGGCATAGCGCAAAACGCCGGCGAAGCGAAAAGCTTTGCGCCGCCGCGCCATACCGTTTTTTTCGGGCAAGGCTTTTCATTTTTTAAGAGGCGGCCGCAAAAAGGAGGAAAACAAAATGAATTTATTCAGCGCCGAAAGCATCAGAAACGTATGCGTAATGGGACACGGCGGAAGCGGCAAAACCAGCCTTGTCGAGGCTATTCTCAGTAAGTCCGGCGTAAGCGAACGCTTCGGCACGGTAGCCGCCGGTACAACGGTTTCCGACTACGACCCCGAGGAAATAAAGAGAAAAATTTCAATCAACCTTACCGTGGAACCCTTTGAATGGAAAACCGCCAAAATCGGTCTTACAAAGGTAAATCTGATAGATACTCCCGGGTATTTCGACTTTGTCGGCGAGGCCATAAGCGGCGTCAGAATCGCCGAAAGCGCCCTAATCGTCGTCAACGCCAAAAACGGCGTTCAGGTGGGAACGGAGCTGGCATATGAAATGGCCTGCCAGAAGGGCATGGCAAAAATGTTCTTTATCAGCAATATGGACGACGAATACGCCGACTTCGGCAAGGTAGTATCTCAGCTTAAGGAAAAGTTCGGAAAGAGCGTGGCTCCCTTCCGCATCCCCATAAAGGACGGCAAAAAGATAAAGGGTTATGTAAATATCGTCAGCGGCAGAGCCTACACAATAAGCAACGACGTTGAAACGGAGATCCCCATTCCCGAGGAAATGGCGGATATGTATAACGAATACCATGAATTTCTCCTTGAAGCCGTGGCGGAAAGCAGCGAGGAAATGCTTGACCGCTATCTTAGCGGCGATGTCATTACCGACGACGAAATGCGTTCCGTGCTTAAGGAGGCTGTCCGCGCCGGAGTTGTGGCTCCCATTTACGGCGGATTTTCCACAGGCACAACCTTTGCCGTGCGTTCCCTTATGGACGCAATGCTTAAGTATCTTCCTTCCCCTGTTCAATGCCCGCCGGAGTTGGCGGACAGCAACGGGGAAACCGTAGAGCTTGTCGGAGCGAACACCGATCCGCTGGCGGCTCTGGTGTTTAAAACAGTGGCCGACCCCTATGTGGGCAAAACTTCAATTTTCAGAGTTTACAGCGGAGTTATCCGCCCCGATACAACCGTATATAACCCCGTTAAGGACTGCGCCGAGCGAATCGGCAAGCTCTATATGCTCCGGGGCAAAAAGCAAATAGAGGTCAGCGAGCTTCGTTCCGGAGACATCGGCGCGGTTACCAAGCTTGCTCAGACTCAGACCGGAGACACCCTCTGCACCGCGAACGGGAAAATCGTTCTTTCCGGCATAAATTTCCCGATTCCCAACCTTTCTATGGCCGCCATTCCCAAGAGCAAGGGCGACGAGGAAAAAATCAACTCCGGCCTTATGCGCCTTAAAGAGGAAGATCCCACCTTCGGCGTAACCGTAAACACCGAAACCAAGGAAACTCTTATCAGCGGTCTGGGCGACCTTCATTTGGAGGTTATCTGTTCAAAGCTGCAAGCCAAGTTCGGCGTCGGCGTAACTCTTAAAGAACCCACCATCCCCTATCGGGAAACCATCCGCGGCACGGTTAAGGTTCAGGGGCGGCATAAAAAGCAAAGCGGCGGACACGGTCAGTTTGGCGATGTATGGATTGAATTTTCTCCCCACGACGGCACCGACCTTATTTTTGAGGAAAAGGTGTTCGGCGGAGCCGTACCCAAGAATTATTTTCCGGCGGTTGAAAAGGGCTTAAGAGAAAGCGCCGAGAAGGGCGTTCTTGCCGGATATCCGGTTGTGGGCCTTAAGGCCGTGCTTCTGGACGGCAGCTATCACCCTGTTGATTCCAGCGAAATGGCTTTTAAGATGGCCGCTTCCATCGCCTATAAGGACGGCCTTCCCAAGGCAAATCCCGTGCTGCTTGAGCCTGTGGGGCGCCTTGAGGTAATTGTTCCCGAAGGTCAAATGGGCGACATCACCGGCGACATCAACAAGCGCCGCGGGCGCATAATGGATATGTCCCCCATAGGCGGCGGAAAGGGTAAGGTGGTGGCCGAGGTTCCCTCCTCCGAAATGACGCGCTACGCCGCCGATCTCCGCTCCATGACCCAAGGGCGGGGCAGCTTCACCTTTGAATTCCAACGCTATGAAGAAGCTCCCATGAACATCGCCAAGAGTGTTATCGAAAGCAGAAAATAGCCTTTTTCCGCGAAAAGAATGACATAATTTTATACAAAAAAATATAAAAAACGGTATGCTTTTTTATGAAGTATGCCGTTTTTTTTCTTTTTAAAAATAGCTCTTGACTTCCAAAAATTACTGTGCTAATATAGCTTTTGGATTTTTGCTTTTATCAAACAGAGGTGATTTCAATGGACATTAAGAGAGAAGCATATCTTTTCGTACACTTCATTGACAAAAAACACAACACTCCCCTGAGCGAGCAGGTCTACTTTTCCGTAAGCTTGGACGGCTACAATTGGGAGACTCTTAACAATAAATCTCCGATTCTTATTTCCAATGTGGGCGAACAGGGCGTCAGGGATCCGTTTATAATCCGTTCCCACGAAAACGACCGGTTTTATATAATAGGAACGGATTTGAATGTCCACCTTCGGGACGACGGCTGGAGAATGGCCACCATAAACGGCAGCCGCAGCATACTCGTATGGGAAAGCGCGGATCTTGTAAACTGGACGGATGTGCGTATGTGTACCGTAGCTCCCGAAGACGCCGGCTGCGCATGGGCGCCCGAGGTTATTTACGACGACGAAAACGGGGACTATATGGTATTTTGGGCTTCCCGTTCCCTAAAGGACGGCCGCCGCAAGTGCCGTATGTACTACAGCAAGACTAAAGATTTCCGCAACTTTACTCCCCCCTCTCTTTATATTGAAAGGGACTGCGATGTTATAGATACAACCATCGTCCGCGCCGACAACGGAAAGTACTACCGCTTCTCCAAGGACGAGACCGTTAAGGTGGTAACTATGGAGGAGGGCGACAGCCTTCTGGGGGATTTTCACCGCATAAACACTACCATCGACCATACAAAGGGAGTGGAAGGGCCGGAATGTTTTAAGCTCCAAAACGGAAAATGGTGTCTCATTGTGGATCGTTACGGCAAGAATCTGGGCTACTGCGCTTATTTCTGCGACGACCTCAGCTCCGGTCGCTTTGTAAAGAGCCGTCATGAATTCAATACCGACGTTAAGCTCCGTCACGGCGGCGTAATCCCCATTACTCTTAAAGAATATGACAATCTGATTTCTGCCTACGGACGTAAAAATTGATTTTCCGACGCGTTTAAAAATCGGCGGGGTGTTCCCCGCCGATTTTTAAAACGACACTTTTCCGAAAGGAGGGTTTTTTCGTGGATTTTTCCCTGCTTATGGAGCTGATAAAGCTGAATCTTAATATTGACAATTCCGAGATATGCCGCCGTCTTAATATCGGGGAAATAACTCTTGAAAATTATATCAGCGGCTACGCTTCCCCTTCCGAGGAGCTGCTTCAAAAAACATTGGCCGCCTTTTCTCTGGTCGGCGACTTTCCCAAGTCTATACTCTGTCCCGATTTGGGAAAGGCTCAATTGCCGATGAAGAATTTTTCCGCCGCTCTAAGAGGGGCGGGACGCTTTTTCACCGCCGTTCCCGATTCCTCCATGGAAAGCCGGCGTATATTTAAAGGGGATTACGCCCTTATCGAGGCGGTCTGCGCCCCGGTTTTCGATAAGGTACTTCTCCTGTCGGCGGACGGCGCCGACGCCGCTTTGCGCTTTGTCAGCCTCTGTTCGGAAGGGATATGCCTTGCAAGCGACGCGGGAAAAACCGTAATGACCGAGGAGGAATTTTCCTCCCGCGTACGCGTGGCCGGTCGGCTCCTTTGCACAATCTCCGCCGATGAATTTCAGGGCGATTAAACCACTCGGCATTACACGGCCAGAACGCCTGTTTCCGTTTCCAGCAGTATCAAAATTTCTTCCTCCGCTCCGGTTTGGGTGTTGATATATATAAGGAAGTGCTTATCGTCAATTTTTCCCTTCAGTTCATAGCAAAAGGCCTCTTCTCCGTTGTCCAGAGGAATAACCGCGTAGGACGTGCCGCTAACGTCCGCCCCCGGGCTCACAATAGCCAACGCCTCCTCGGGGGTTATCTTCGCCTCGGGGATTTGCCTGAAGCTGTGGTTCATAATATAGCCCTTGCCCTCAAAGCCCACAATCTCGCCGTTGTCCAAGGCCACCTTCACCTTTACGAGGTCGGGATATACGGTATATCCGTCCTGCGTCCACGCGAAATTCAAAACGGCGCAGTCGTCTTTTATGTCGTAATAGCTTTCCGTCATATCCGAAAAGCCGATTTTTCTGAGGAAAGCGGCGGCGTACCGCTTGGCTTCTTCAAGGCTGAGCTTTTTTTCTCCTATGCTGCGGCTGTTCAGCATCCACACAATCTGTCCGCCGGCCTTTGTGATTTCCACCCTTTTCGAGCCGCTTTCGTAATAATATGAGGGGATTTTTCCTTCTCCTTCACCCAGGCCTTTCGGCTCTCCGTTCAGGTAGAGCTTGGCGATGCTTTTCGCCATATTTTCGTCTATATTTGCCTTCCCCTCCAAAAATACCGGCTCCTTGTCGGCCACGTGCTGGGAAAATGGGCCGTCGTAAACCAGAGAAGGATAGTCGTGAAGCTCCTGCTCCATGTCGGCAATGCTGTCCGCGAAGGCTATGGTTTCCCCGCCCAAAAGGTTCTTTGCTTCCGCTTTGCCGAAGGTGACGCTCCCGTTATTCATTCGGGACAGAAGCTCATCCAGGCCCTTCTGCATATTGTCCGCATACTCGCTTAAATCCGTTATGGTATCTATGTCCTTTCGGGTTATTTCCCCGCCTTCGATTACCTTCATTGATACGCTGTTGGCAAAATCGCCGACTTGCGCGAGGAACTGCGCCGTTTTCGCTACCGACACCTCCCCCAAGGGCAAAGAGCAAAGGTTGGCCTTTGCGGCGGCTGTGCTTCTGTAAAGCTCTCCGCTCAGGTGAACAAGCTGGCGGGGGTCGTTTATCAGCCTCGCTTTAAGAAGCTCCGCCTCCATATCGTCCACATAGCCTGTCAGCTCCGTAAATATTCTGCTGTAGGAAATGTTCCGGCTGTATTCCAGTTCCTCGGCCCGCTTGAACTGGTATATTCCGAATACCGCCAGCGCCAGCAAAAGTACGGAAAAAACTATAAGCTGCCCGTAATTTTTTATTTTACTCATATTCATCCTCCTATGCGGAGTTATTTTTAATGTTTTTTGTTAAAATTATTCACTGTTATTGAAATTTATCGTCAAAGCTGGTATTATACATTATTGAAAGGATTGATTCTAATGAAATACGTTATCGTACTGGCCGACGGCTGTGCCGACAGGCCCTTGCCGGAGCTTGGAGGAAAAACTCCGCTGGAGGCCGCCTCTACTCCCAACATGGACTTTTTCGCCGAAAACGGCAGTCTTTATTTTGTAAAAACCGTACCCGACGGCCTTAAGCCCGGCAGCGATGTCGCCAATCTTTCCGTTATGGGCTACGACCCTCTTCTTTACTATACCGGCCGCTCTCCCTTGGAGGCCGCTTCCATCGGTGTGGAGCTTAAACCCAATCAGACGGCCTTCCGCGCCAACACCGTAACCTTAAGCGGAGAGGAAAACTACGAGGATAAAACCATGGTGGACTACAGCGCCGGAGAAATAACCACCGAAGAAAGCTCCCTGCTTCTTAAAGCTGTGGAGGCCGAACTGGGCGGCGGGGACATACATTTTTATTCCGGCGTAAGCTACCGCCATCTTTTCGTTTGGGACGACGCTCCCGACAGCTTTAAGCTCACTCCTCCCCACGATATTTCCGACAGAAAAATCAAGGATTATCTTCCCGACAACGACAGAATCCTTGATTTGATGAAAAAAAGCGAAAAAATCCTCATAAACCACCCCGTAAACAAAAAGCGCGTCGCGGAAGGCAAAAATCCCGCCACCTCCCTTTGGATATGGGGCGAAGGGAAGAAGCCCGCGCTTTCCGAATTTGAAAAGCTTTACGGCATTAAGGGGGCCGTTGTCAGCGCGGTTGACCTTATTAAGGGAATCGGTATTCTGGCCGGAATGAAAAGCATAGACGTTGAGGGCGCCACCGGCAATATAAACACAAACTTTGACGGAAAGGCAAAGGCCGCCGCGGATGCCCTTCTAAGGGAGGGGTGCGACTTGGTTTACGTCCACCTTGAAGCTCCCGACGAATGTGGTCATCAGGGGGACGCGAAGGGCAAAGCAAGAAGTCTTGAGCTTATTGACGAAAAAATAATAGGATATATCAAGGCGCGTCTGGACGAAAGCGGCGAAGATTACAAATTTATGGTGCTTCCCGACCATCCCACGCCGGTTTCCATCAAAACCCACAGCGGCGAAAGTATTCCCTGCGTGATGTACAAAAAAGGAGAAGCAAGAAAAACCGGAAATATTTATACGGAGGCCTGCGCCGCAAAGAACGGCGCCGTTCGCCCGGTCGGCCACAAGCTTATGAAGGAATTTTTGGAATATTAAAACACTTTGAGGGTGCATATAATACAAAAGGTGATTATATGTACCCTCTTTTTATTGCTTTGGGGATCCTTCTCCTTCCGAAAATTTTAAGCCTGTTCGCCCCTTTTATTCTGGGGCTTGTCATTTACCTTGCCTGCCGAAAAACCGTGCGGCGGCTTACGGCCCTTGGCTTTAACCGAAGTCTAAGCTCTTTTTTTACCCTTGCCTTCGCAGTAGCCCTGATTTTGGGCGCAGTCGCCGTTCTCTCGGCTTTGGCCTATAACGAACGCTCCCGACTTCCGGAGCTTTATGCCCGTCTTTCCGCCGCAAAAACCGAGATTCCTTATCTTCGGAATTTTATCGTTAAATTCAAGGACGAGCTGATAGAAGCCGTAAAGACCGTATCCGTAAAGCTTCTGTCCTGCCTGCAAAAAATTCCGGAAATATTAATGATTCTGTTTTTCTCCCTGCTGTCCGCCTTCTTTTTTCTGAAGGACGAGGAAAAAATAGTTGACATAATTGTCCAAAATGGGGGAAGCGGCTTTTTAAAAAAGGTATCGGAATTTAAAAGGATTGTTTCGGGGGCGTTGAGCGGCTACTTTAAAGCTCAAATTGCGCTAATGGCTATCACCTTCGGCATAATTTCCGCGGCTTTGACTCTTTTCGGCGTTCGCCGCGGAGCTTTGATTGCCCTCGGCGTCGCCGCCGTAGACGCCGTTCCCGTTTTCGGCACGGGCTGTATACTTCTCCCTTGGGCGGCATATGAATTTATCTTCGGAAGCGGCTCCTTGGCCTTCGGCCTTCTCGCCGTCTACGGAGTCTGCTCCCTTATCCGTCAGCTTTTGGAGCCGAAAATCGTTGGCCGCCATATAGGCCTGCCCCCAATAATAACCCTTGCGGGGGTCTATGTGGGATATAAGCTGCTGGGGGTGGTCGGTTTGATTTTCGGCCCTGTTTTTGCGCTCATTTTTGTAACTTATATACAAAAACGGGCGTGAAATTTTGTGCTTCTTTTCCGAACATTTGTTTGCATTTATGCGTATTTTGTGTTATAATAAGAATGTACCTCATTTACGCTCTAAAAGCGCGTTATTATTTTCTCACGCAAAGGGAGGCTCTGTCATGGAAACAAAAGACAAGCTGAGAATACTTGCCGCAAGCGCGAAATACGACGTCGCCTGTACCAGCAGCGGCAGCGACCGCAAAGGCGCGCCCAACGGAATCGGCTCCACCTCCGCGTCCGGCTGCTGCCACGCGTTCAGCTCCGACGGACGCTGTATTTCACTTTTAAAGGTGCTGTATACAAACTACTGTATAAACGACTGTCAATACTGCGTATGCCGCCGAAGCAACGATATCGAGCGGACTTCCTTTGAGCCGACGGAGCTTGCGGAGCTGTTCATCAATTTTTACAGAAGAAACTATGTGGAGGGGCTGTTCCTTAGTTCGGGAATAATAAAAAATCCCGACTACACCTCGGAACGGTTGCTTGAAGTGCTGACATTGCTGCGCAAAAAGTATCTTTTTAACGGATACATCCATGTAAAAGCGATTCCAGGCACGGCTCCCGAGCTTATAAACGCGCTGGGAGCCTTGACCGACAGAATGAGCGTCAACATTGAGCTGCCCAGCGAAAACAGCCTTAAGCTTCTGGCTCCTCAAAAGACCAGAGAAAAGGTCATAAAGCCTATGGAGCAGATAAACGGCGGCATTATCAAGCGCAAGGACGAAATAAAGCTTTTCAAAAGCACTCCCAAGTTTGTTCCGGCCGGACAAAGCACGCAAATGATAATCGGGGCAACTCCCGACAGCGATTATCAAATAATCCGTTTAAGTCAGGCTCTGTATAAAAAGTATAATCTTAAACGTGTGTTTTACTCCGCCTATGTTCCCGTAGGCACTCATCCCGCCCTTCCAAAGGATATAAAGCCGCCTTTGCTGAGAGAACACCGGCTGTATCAGGCCGACTGGCTCATACGCTTTTACGGCTTCACCGCCGATGAAATACTCAGCAGCGACAACGACCGCCTTGACCCTCTGCTTGACCCGAAGTGCTTTTGGGCTTTAAATCATCTGGAGCTTTTCCCTATGGAAATAAATAAGGCTCCCTATGAGATGCTTTTAAGAATCCCCGGCATCGGCGTTCGCTGCGCTCAGCGTATAGCCGCCGCCCGTCGGGAGACAACGCTCACTTTTGACGATTTAAAAAAGCTGCGGGTGCAGCTAAAGCGGGCGGCGTATTTCATAACCTGCGGCGGGAAATACCTTTACCCGATTTATAAAATAAACCGCGACTTTATTTACGGCGGTCTTATCGGCTCCGGCTCAATGCTTCCGCAAATTATCCAACACCGCCAGCTCACTATGGAGGACACCTTCGACAATCTGATGCCCACTATGGAGGAAAACTTAAAATGCCTGACAGGACAATTTTAGACGATTCCCAAACAGTATATATTTACGACGGCTCCTATGACGGCCTCTTTTCCGTTGTGTTTGAGGCGGTATATTCAAGAACGGAGCCTGCCGACATCGCTACCGACGACAGGCTCCAGCTCACCTTTAACACCAGATACATTTCCGTGGAAACAGATTCCGCCAAGGCTTCACGGGTAAAAAAAGCGGCAAAGGCCAAGCTCGGTTCCGACGCCATGCACAGAATTTACTACGCTTTTCTGTCGGACTGCAGCTACAAGGAAATATCAATCTACCGATACCTCCGTCTCGGCTTTAAAATGGGAGCCGCCGCCAACAACCTTTTAACCGACAAAGCCGTTTTTGCGGTTTCGTCCCTTTATCAAAATGTTTCACGTGAAACAGACAAGCTCCAAGGCTTTATGAGGTTTTCCGTTATGGAAGGAGGGGTTGAATACTGCCGGTTTTCCCCGGAAAACAATATTCTGCCCTTGGTTCTTTCCCATTTTGCCGCGCGGTTTACGACAATTCCTTTTGTTATTCACGACACGAACCATAAATTGTTGGGAATATACGACGGTCATGAAAAATATATTGTCAGCTCGGAAGGGTACGTTCCTCCGGATAAGCCGGACAGCGAAAAGGAATTTGAAAGCCTGTGGAAGCTCTTTTACGACACCATAGGCATAAAGGAAAGAAAGAACCTGAAGCTCATGAAACAGCTTATGCCGGCGAGATATTTTCGCCATATATGGGAAATTTAGGCGTGCGCCGTATAACCTAAGCGCAGATGTCCCCCGCCTCTAAGGCGGCGGGGGACACTTCAGAATTTCAGTGGGAGTTATAATCTCCCACTGAAACCCTGAGGAGCTTACGCTCCCTGCGCCGGTTGCAATCTATCGCAAGCTCCACTCCTTGCAAGCAAAGTGGAGCGTTGCTCCGATTTAAAAGCTCGCGGTGCACACGGAAAATTTAACGGCAAACTCAAAAACGGCGGCGCAGAGTGATATAAAATTCACTTTACGCCGCCGTTTAATATCAAATTAAAATATAGGCT
>CAZKBV010000026.1:0-24269 GCA_964551215.1 uncultured Oscillospiraceae bacterium
CAAAAACCCTCGCAAGCCGTGTGGCTACGAGGGTTTTAAATGGTGCGCCATCAGGGACTCGAACCCTGGACACCCTGATTAAGAGTCAGGTGCTCTACCAGCTGAGCTAATGGCGCGTTTCGTTCGGCCTAACAACCGAACGATGAAATTATAGCACAAAAAGCAAAGTTTGTCAACAGTTTTTTTATCTTTCTATCGAAATTATTTCATACTCAATTATTCCGTCGGGGATTTCAACGGCGACAATATCCCCCAGCTTATGGGAAAGAAGAGCCTTGCCCACGGGACATTCGTCGGATATTTTGCCTTCCTCGGGGTTGGATTCGGTGGAACCGACGATGGCGTAAATATCCTCCTCGCCGTCCTCAACGCATCTGATTTTAACGGTAGAGCCAACCGTAACCACGCTTGTATCAACGCCCGACTCATCAATTATCTTCACATTGACAAGCATAGCCTCAATCTCTGAAATTCTCGCCTCAATGTTGGCCTGCTCCTCCTTGGCTTCGTCGTATTCGCTGTTCTCGGACAGATCGCCGAAGGAACGCGCCCTTTTTATGGCTTCCTTATTTTCCTGACGGCGCACGGTTTTCAAATTTTCCAATTCGTCCTGAAGCCTTTTCAAGCCGTCGCTTGTAAGCAAAACCTGTTTTGCAGCCATTAAAAAAACTCCTCTCAAGTTCAATTTTCCTATACGCTATATTTTACTACAAAATTTCATTTCTGTCAAGATAAAAAATTTCGTTTCCGTAGTTGACGCTTATTTTTCCCCCTTTTGGAAGGGGAACTCCCCCGAAGGCGTAAAGCTCCGCCGTAGGCTCAAGGCAAAGCTCGGAAAGAAAATTCAGCTCCCCGCCATAAAATTTCACTCTGCCCAGCCTTCGCATATCCACATAGTCCACTCCCCTCGGGCAAGGCCCTCCGTCCGTAACGCACAGGGCGGATCTTCCAACCCGACTGTCCGGACGGGAAACCCGCCGCAGAACTATCCCTTGGTTAAAATACAGTCCGTCGAACATTCCGGGGTCGGCTTCCTCCCGACTTATTACTGTAAACAGCTTTCCGCAGTCGGCGCATATTTTTATGATTTCGGCGGCGGTTACCGGCTTCGCGGAAACGAAAAGCTCATCTACGGGAAGGCTTTTCATAGAGGCCAAAATTTCCGGCAGTCTTTCCTTCGGGACGCCATTTGTAAGAGTAAATTTTTTCGCGAAGCCTTCGCAGAGTTCCATGGCGCAGGGGGCTATTACCGCCCGGTCAAAGTCCGTCTTTTTCAGCTTTTTCAAGGATTTATTCCCTTTAAGGTAAATTATGTTAACGTTATCCTTCTTCACCTGTCTTATTGAAGGCGAAAAAAAGCCGCCTTTTGTTTCGGCGGCAAGTACAGTCATCATCTTCTTCGTCACCCAAATAAGTATATGCCGAGGGACGGATTTTATACCGGCGTCATAACGTTGATATTCTCTTTCGATATAACCGCTTCAAGCTTCGGACCGAACTTCTTTTTCAGTTCGTCGAACAAAAGCTCCGTAACGATTTTCTCGCTGTCGTAATGGTCTACGGCGATATACTCAAAATCGTTCCAGCCGTAAAAGTCCCTTACGCGGTGGTATTTCACGTCGCCGGTAATATATACGTCCGCCCCTTTGCTTCTGGCGGCCTCAGCCATATCGCCGCCGCTGCCGTTGCAAACTCCCACCAGCTTTACGGGTCTGTTCATTTCGGCGGTGGTAGCTACGGCTTCAAGGTCAAGCTCGGATTTGATTTTGGCACACAGCTCCAGCAGACGAAGCCCCTCCTCCTTGGGGCGGCAAAGTCTGCCGGCGTTCCCTTCAATGGGTTCTGTGGGAACAAGCCCCAGCCTGCCGCAAAGGTAGTCCGTAAGACCTCCGGGGCAGCTATCGAGATTGGTATGGGCGCTGTACAGAGCGACGCCGTTTTCTATGGCAAGAAGCAGCGCCCTGCCCACGGCGTCCCCTTCGGTGACGGATTTTATGCCCCCGAAAATCAGCGGATGGTGGCTTATGATAAGCTCCGCCCCTTCGCGCACAGCCTCCCCCACAACCTTTTCGTCGCAGTCCAGACACAGGAGAACTCGGCTTACGCGGCTTTCCCCCCGTCCGGCCTGAAGACCGGGGTTGTCATAGCTTTCGGCGTATTCAAGGGGAAAACGCTCCTCCATGAATTTGATTATTTCCCTCAATTCTACCATTTTTCCATCAAGACCTTTTTATATATTTTTATCAAGTCCTCGTATTCCCGCTTTTTTTGAGTGACCGCCGAGGAACGCTCTATTTTTTCAAGAGCCGTGCGGACTATTCGTATTTCGTTTTCCAGATAATCCTTTAAAATTTCCGGCCGTTTTTTTAAAAGGCAGGGGCCTATGAGCTTTTCTTCAAGGCCGAGACTTTGGGGATGACTGCCCTTTTCCGCAAGCATGGCAGCATAGAACCTGTTGTCCTCACGGCAGATATTTTCGTCGGTTATTATGTACCCTTCTTTTGAAAGGAACTCCCTCAGCTTGTAAATCAGCGACTGGGGCTGAAGCACCAATGTTTTTACGCCCTTCGTGCCTTTGCCTATTATATCCGCAATAAGCTCGCCGCCCATGCCCGCCAGCACCGCGCACTGAGCCTCTCCCTCCTTTAAAGCGGAAAATCCGTCGGAAAGTCGGGCTTCAACATTGCCGCCGTAAAGACGTATGTTCTCCCTCGCGGCGGCGAGAGGGCCGGGATTTACGTCCGCGGCAATAACCTTAACGCCCCTTTTCGCCAAAGCAAGGGCTATGTAGCCGTGATCCGTCCCAACGTCGCAGCAGCTTTCACACCTTGGCACCATTGACAGCACCATCCGCATTCTCGGAGTAATATGCTCTTCAAGCTCCGTCATGCGGTTTGCTCTCCCGCCGGAGCCTTGGGCTTGCGCTTATAGGTTCTGCGCCGCCGGGGCTTGGGGTCGGCTTCCTTTTCTTCCGTCAAAGCGGCGTTTTCCTCTGCTCCGTCAGAGGTACATTCGGGCTGTTCCGGGGCTTCCTCGGGTTCGGGAGCCTGTACTTCGTCGGGGATATTTTCGTTTTCCGCCGCTATGTCATTGGCAGGCTCCTCACTCTCGTCCAACGCTTCCGGCTGCAAGCTCTGAGCTTCATCCTGAACCGAGCCTACCGAAAGATTGGCGCAGCAAATAACGCTGTTCCCTTGGGGAGCCTTTTCGCCCCAAAGGGAAAGCATGGTGAAAAAGCCCTTGTCACGGCTTACAATGCAGAATTTCGTGTCGGAGCTTTTCCCTATAAGATACCCCAGATAGCTGCAAAGCTGAAAATCAAGAGAATTCTTTCCGCCGCAGCTGACCCTTTTGTATTCTATTGAGGCACGGCTTTCCGTAAGCCTCTGCATAAGAGAAAAGGTCAGGTTGTCGGAATTATTTGTATAAAAAATAATCACTCTGTCGTTTTCGTTCAAGTCCTCCAGTCCGTTAAAAGCGGGGGTACGTACATTTTCATAGTCAATTAAAAATACAGACACAATATCATCCTTTCATAATTATTATTTCAATGAGATTATTATACCGCTTCGTATAAATACTGTCAATATCAATTATTGTTTATTTACATAAATTTTACCTTTGAAATATTTACGCGGCGGAATACATCCGCCGCCATAAAGCGCGACGCTTTAAGCCCTTCTCTAAATTGCGGCTGAGCTTTACGCTTTCAGAATTTCTTCTATTTTGTCCAGTTCTTCCGCTGTAAAGTCCAAATTGTCCAGTGCCTTAACGCTGTCCTCTATTTGAGCCGGACGGGAAGCCCCCACAAGCACAGTTGTAACCCTTCGCAAATCCCACGCCAGAGCCATACGGGCAAGAGTCTGCCCTCTCTGAGCCGCGATGGCATTGAGCTTTTCCACCTTGGCAATAAGCTCCGGAGTTATGCTGCTTTCATGAAGGAAGTGATTGCGCTTGGCGCGGCTCCCTTCGGGAATCCCGTGAAGATATTTATCCGTAAGCACGCCTTGGGCAAGAGGGCTGAAGCATATACATCCGGCGCCGACCTCGTCCAAAGCCTCAAACAGCCCGTCCGCCTCAATATGACGGTCAAGCATATTGTACCGGGGCTGGTGAATGAGAAGGGGTGTTTTGTTTTCGGCAAGGATTTTCGCGGCGGCGCGGGTCTGCTCCGCGCTGTAATTCGAAATGCCCACGTAAAGTGCCTTTCCTTGGCGGACAAGGTCGCTAAGGGCGTTCATTGTCTCCTCCAAGGGAGTGTCGGGGTCGGGGCGATGGTGGTAGAAAATGTCCACGTAATCCAGCTTCATGCGCCTAAGACTTTGGTCGAGGCTCGCCGTAAGATACTTGCGGGAGCCGTAATTGCCGTAAGGCCCGGGCCACATATCGTACCCCGCCTTGGTGGAAATTATCAGCTCGTCGCGGTATGGCTTCAGCTCATTTGAAATCACCCCGGCGAAGGTTTCCTCCGCACTGCCGTATACGGGGCCGTAGTTGTTCGCCAAGTCGAAGTGGGTTATTCCCAAATCGAAGGCCTTAAGCAGCATGGCCTTGGCGTTTTCAAAGCTGTCGACGCTGCCGAAATTGTGCCAAAGCCCCAGCGCAAGCCGAGGAAGCATAATTCCGCTTCTGCCGCAGCGCTTATACCGCATTTTGCCATATCTGCTTTCATCCGCTTTGTACATATGAAATCCTCCTTAGATATACTCTATTGAAGCAGCTTTCCTTCCTTGCGGCGTTTGTTGTAGCTCTTTATCTCCCGAACAACCTGACCGTGAAGAAGGATTACCGCAAACAGGTTGGGTATGGCCATAAGACCGTTGAACGTGTCGGAAATATTCCATACAAGGGAAAGGTCGCCTACGCAGCCCAAAATTATGACAAATATGAAAATCACCTTGTAAACAGGCACAGCCTTGGAACCGAAAACGAAATGTACGCCTCTTTCACCGTAATAGGACCAGCCCAAAATGGTGGAAAACGCGAAAAGGGCAAGGCTGATGCTGATAAAGATTCCTCCTACCGCGCCGAAGGTGGAGTTAAAGGCCGCCGTTGTAAGCTCCGCTCCGGAAAGGGCATTGCCCGCGGCGTCCAGCAGGGGAGTTCCGTCCGCCGCGGCGGGGGCTCCCATCTCGGGATTGTAAACCGTGGTGAGAATCGACAGAGCGGTTATTGTGCATATGATTATTGTGTCGGCAAACACCTCAAATATACCCCACATACCCTGAACAACAGGCTCCTTAACGTCTGAGGCGGAGTGTACCATAACCGACGAGCCGAGGCCGGCCTCGTTGCTGAACACACCTCTCGCAATGCCGTAGCGCATGGCCTGAGCTACGGTAAATCCAAGGATGCCGCCTCCGGCGGCTTTAATGTTAAACGCGCTTTTGAATATCATTCCGAAGGCCGCCGGAACACGTTCTATGTTGCAAATGATTATGGCTAATCCTCCGATTATGTAAAATATCGCCATAAAGGGTACGATTTTTTCCGTAACTCCGGCGATTCTTTTAAGACCGCCGAGGATTACAAGCGCCACCATTGCCATTATGATAACCCCGACAACCGGCTTTGGAATACGGAAAGTGGAATTAACCGCCGAAGCTATGGAGTTGGATTGGCTCATATTGCCTATGCCGAAGGAGGCAAGAATACAGAAGCAGGAAAATATCACGGCAAGCCACTTCATGTGGAGGCCTCTGTCCATATATATCATGGCTCCGCCTACCCAGTTGCCTTTTTCGTCCTTGTAGCGGTACTTTATGCCCAGAACGTTTTCGCTGAAATTTGTCATCATTCCTAAAAACGCGCTGAGCCACATCCAGAAAATCGCTCCCGGGCCGCCGCTTACTATGGCCGTTGCCACACCGGCGATATTGCCCGTGCCTACCGTGGCCGCCAGTGCCGTCGAAAGAGCTTGGAACTGGCTTATTGCCCTTTTGTCGTCTGTTTTGCGGACGCTTTTCTTTTTGAAAATCGCCAAAATTGTCTCGTCAAGCCAAAGCTTGATTTTTGTCACCTGAAAAAATCCGCTGCGCACGGTGCATAAAAGGCCCACAAACAAAAATACCATCAGCATTACCGGCCCCCAGACAAAGCCGTTTACCGCCCCGTTGACCTTTTCGATTGCGGGGATCATCCCCTCAAAAAAATCCTTAATCCTGTCCATTGTCTCTCTCCCCTTTGATTTTTGACAATATATGCCGGACTAAATCCGTTTTTTGTTCCGAGTCGGCATTAACCTCATATTGACTTATTTATTTTATTATACATTATATGTGCTTGTCAATACAAAATTTTCAAAAAAATTAAAAAAAGCCGGCGGAAGATGAAATAAATTCACCTCCGCCGGCTCGGCGCGGCGTATTTTTTAAATCTGAGGACGACAGGCGGGAGACATCCGCGCTTAGGTTATACGCCGACAGCTTCTTTTATCTTATTTATTTTTATTTCTCCGTTTTCGGCGGAAACGCTTACGCTGTCCCCTTCTTTGACAAGACCGTCCAGCATTTCTTCGGCAAACTTATCCTCAACCTTGTTCTGGATTGCTCGGCGCAGAGGTCTTGCGCCGTACACGGGGTCGAAGCCTTCCTTCGCAAGAAGCTCCAGCGCGGAATCCTCAAAGGCGCAGCTTATGCCGTTGGCGGCAAGACGTTTGTTGAAGCTCTTTAGCATAATGGCCGCAATTTCCTTGATTTCCTTGTCCGTAAGCTGATTGAACACGATTATATCGTCCACACGGTTGAGAAATTCCGGACGGAAGGCCTTTTTAAGCTCCGTCATAACGCTTTTGCGGATATCCTTGTCCGCCGTCTCCGCCTTGGAGCCGTCCACGGAAAAGCCTAAATTCTTCGGCTCCACAATATTCTTGCTGCCGATATTGCTGGTCATAATTATGACGGTGTTCTTAAAGTCAACCCTTCTGCCCTGACTGTCGGTCAGATGTCCGTCGTCAAGGATTTGGAGCATCATATTGAACACATCGGGATGCGCCTTCTCTATTTCGTCAAAAAGCACAACGCTGTAGGGCTTGCTTCGTATCTGCTCGGTAAGCTGACCGCCCTCGTCGTAGCCGACATATCCCGGAGGCGAGCCGATGAGCTTGGAAACGGAATGTTTTTCCATAAATTCGCTCATATCAACTCTTATCATTGCGTTTTCGTCGTCGAACAGAGCTTCGGCAAGAGCCTTGCTCAGCTCGGTTTTACCTACGCCCGTAGGCCCGAGGAAGATAAATGAACCTATGGGACGCTTGGGATCCTTAAGTCCGACACGTCCTCTGCGGACGGCCTTTGCCACGGCGGTTACCGCTTCGTTCTGACCTACGACTCTTTCGTGAAGCACGGCTTCAAGATTGCGAAGCTTTTCGCTTTCCTCTCTCGCAAGCTTTTTTACGGGGATTCCCGTCCACTGAGAAACAATATCCTCTATTTCGCCGCGGCCTATGGAAATTTCCTTACGGTCGCTTTTGCTTCTCCATTCGTCCTTTTTGTCCTCCAGCTCCGCCTTCAAGGCTCTTTCCGCGTCGCGAAGAGCCGCCGCGCGTTCAAATTCCTGATTGTTTATGGCAACATCCTTTTCGGCGGACGCGGCTTCAGCCCTTGACATAAGCTCCTTCAGCTCGTCCGGCATTGTCATTGAACCCAGCCGCACACGGCTGCACGCCTCGTCAATAAGGTCGATGGCCTTATCGGGCATGAAACGGTCGGTAATGTAGCGGTTGCTGAGCTTTACCGCCGCGGAAATTGCCTCGTCGGTAATTTTTACTCCGTGGTGAGCCTCGTACTTCTCACGGATGCCCTTAAGAATTTTTTCCGTATCCTCGGCGGAGGGCTCCCCTACGGTCACAGGCTGGAAACGGCGTTCCAAAGCGGCGTCCTTTTCAATGTATTTGCGGTACTCGTTTATGGTGGTCGCGCCTATTATCTGCATTTCGCCCCTCGCCAGATTGGGCTTCAGGATATTTGCGGCGTCCACCGCGCCCTCGGCGGCTCCGGCGCCGATAATGGTGTGCAGTTCGTCGATAAACAGTATCACGTTGCCGCTTTTTACAACCTCGTCCATAGCTTTTTCCAGACGTTCCTCAAATTCGCCCCTGTACTTGCTGCCCGCCAAAAGTCCCCCCATATCAAGGGAAACTATTCTCTTATCCCGAAGCAGCTCCGGCACATTTCCCGAAGCAATCTCCATAGCAAGACCTTCCACAACGGCGGTTTTGCCTACGCCCGGCTCACCCAGAAGCACGGGGTTGTTTTTTGTACGCCTTGAAAGTATCTGGGTAACACGGGCAATTTCCTGCTCACGGCCTATTACCGGGTCGAACTTGCCGTCCTTTGCCATAGCCGTAAGGTCGCGGCCAAATTTGTCAAGGGTGGGAGTTTTGCTCTCTCCCTCTTCGCCTTCGTTTCTCATATTTCTGTAGGCGGAGGTGATTTCATTTTCAAGCTCCGCCATTTTATCGCTGTTTACGCCCAAAGAGCGGAGAATACGGTTGGCGCAGCAGTCGCCGCTTTTAACTATGGCAAGCAGAATATGCTCCGTGCCGATAAGCCTTGAACGGTAGCTGTAAGCTATATCCGCGCTGAGCTGAAGGCACTGCTTGGTTTTGGGGGTGAAGCCGGCGAAGCGGCCCTGGGTGTAATAGGTAGATCCGTACTGCTGGATACGGTGTTCCACCGCTTCAAGACTTATGTTCCACTTGCGGAAAAAGCTTTTTGTTATCCCCGTGCCTTCCATAATAAGACCGCAGAGCAGATGCTCCGTACCCACATGACCGGCGCCCATTTTTTCCGCTTGGGACTGAGCGAGGGAAATAGCCGTCCGGGCCTTTTCCGTAAAATTAAAATTACTTTCCATCATAGCGCATTACGCCCCTTTCGTTAAAGAATACGGGCGGCTCCGCCGGAGTTTCCGGCGGACGCCCGACTTGTTTTTCGGTTTTACTTTAATTTTTTGATTACTTTAATTTCTTGATTTCGTCCCTTAGCTTTGCGGCGTCCTCGTAGCGTTCCTCCGCAATGGCGTCAAGGAGCTTTGCCTTAAGCTCATCCTCTTTGGATTTTCCGGTTTCGGCTGTCTCCTCGCTTGGAGCTTCCTTAACCTTTTCCGGTGCTTCCCCGAAGAAATCCCTCGCATCGGGCAACGCGCCGAACGCCGGCTCGAAAAAGGCTCTGCCGAAAAGGGACGGACGGTTAAATACGGAGCCGCCGAAGGGAAGGGTAAAGGCGCTCATCATTTCCTTTTCCATGTCTCTGAACATCGACCCGGTACGCTCCAAAAGGCCTGTTTCCTCAGCGCACCGACTGCAAAGGCAGATTTCTCTGGTTTCGCCGTTTATAGTTTCCCTGTACTGAACATTTGCTTCGTTTTTATTGCATTTTTGACATTTCATAATTAATACTTCCTTTCTTCATTGTAACGCTAAAAGCATATTTTTAAATATATTGGCGCGCAGCTTGTTTCTCAGCTCGCCCCGAACGGGAATCGCGCTGTCCCGAAGGGCTCCCAGCATAAGCTTTGCCTCTCTGAGGCTCAAACATTCGTAGTCTACAAGATTTTGAATGAAAACCCTTGCCGTTTCGTAGCTCATTTCACCTCCCACGGAATTAAGGACGTGCATTAGATAGTTGGTGTCGTCCGGCGAAACCCTTGTAATTTTCACTCCCCCGCCGCCTCCTCGGCGGCTTTCAATGGAATATCCCCTTTCCGGAGTGAAGCGGGTGTGTATAACATAGTTTATCTGACTTGGAACGCAGTTAAGCTGACCCGCCAAAAGGTTGCGCTGTATTTCGGCAATACCGCCGCCCTCATTTAACAGCTCCGTAAGCATTTGTTCGATTATATCCGACATACTGTTCTTCATTTTCCGATCATCCCTTTTGTTTCACCATAATTTGACTTTGACTTTCTTTGACCTTTTGTAATTATAATATAGCACACCCGATTTGTTTTGTCAAGAGGTTTTTTATAAAAAATTTGACTTTTTTTGACCTTTAACAATTTGTTCATATTTTTTTAAAAGCTATTGACAAATTTCTACATTTGCTGTATAATTAAAATAAGTATGGAATTACGTTTTGGGGCGGGGCTTTTGTGTACCCTTTCTTAAGGACGCTCCGATTACTCCTACGCCGTTAGGCGTAAATTATCAGAGGGTTTGTAATTCCCGATTGAATTTTTGAGGAGGATTTTATATGAAATGTCCACATTGCGGAAACGAATACCTCGAAGGCGCAAAATTCTGCAACAGCTGCGGCGCGTCTTTGGAAACGCCTCAACAGGTAAACACTCCGCCGACTCAGCCCGCTCAGCCCGTTCAGCCCGTTCAGCCGACTGCGCTTGTTCAGCCCGCCCGTCAGACGGTTTCTGTGGGAACATGGATTTGCCGCTGGCTCATTAACCTTATCCCCTGCGTGGGTTGGCTGGTATACCTCATTATGCTTTTCGTCTGGGCTTGCGACAAAAAGTATGATGAAACCAGCAGCAACTGGGCAAAGGCTCAGCTTATCATTTACGCTGTCTGCTTGATTTTGGGCATTATTCTTGCCGTAATTTTCGGCACTTCCATCTCTAATTTTTTCAAAGGAGCGCGAAACGTGTCTCCCTACAGCTTTTAAAGCAAAAATAAACCGCAGCGGGAGCAACCCTGTCTGTGGTTTATTTTTTGATTGCGTTTTGATTTCCGTCGGCTATTGACTTTTAAAAGCGAACATGGTAAGCTTTTTCTTGACAAAACAAAAAAAGGAGACTCCCTATGAAAATGTACACTTCTGCCGCCGAAGTCATCGGCGTACACACCTTCCCGCCCAAGGGCGGAGATCTGGGCTTCACGGAAAACGGAACCGTTTTGGGCGAAAACGCCGCCGATGAAAGCTATATTGTAATGGACGTCACAAATCTGTCCCCCGTTTGCGTAAGCGTGCTTTGGAAATTTTGGGACGAAGGCTCGCGGTTCGAAGCGGAAAGCCTTAAAATGGGGCTGCTGCCGGGTCTTAAGACCCGCCTTGCCGTTCCCGTTTCCGCCCTGCGGGGCAACACTCTTTTTCTCAGGCGCACTCCCGGCAAGCTGAAAACCGTCGTGCAGGGGCGTCCCATAGATCCGAAAAACATAAAGAAATTTTCCGTCGGCTTAGACAAGGCTCCCATTGAGACAAAAATCGAAATACACAGCCTTTACGTCTCAAAAGAAAAGCCGGACTTTCCCCTTTCGGGGGCGCCTTTGGTGGATTCTCTGGGGCAGAAGGCGGCGGCGCGTTGGAAGGGAAAAACCGAAAACGAAGAAGCGATGATAAGCTTTCTCGGGGCAGAGCTGTTTAAGCCCGCTCCCGAGGCTTCACGAGGCTATGGGAAATTCGGCGGCAACCGGGCAAAGCGCTTTGAACCCACGGGGTATTTTTCCCTTAAAAAGGAAAACGGAGTTTACTGGCTGGCGGATCCGGAGGGCTATGCTTTTTTCAGCACCGGAGCGGACTGCGTGGGCATAGGCGGCGAATGTAATATCGAGGGAATTGAGTCCCTCTGCTCTGAGCTTGACGAAAGAGGGTTCCTTCGTCGCGGGTCTTACAGCTGGTCCAAAGTAAACCTGCAAAGGGCCTTTGGGGACGGCTGGTACGACTCATGGGCGAAAATAACCGCCCGTCGCCTGAGAGAATGGGGCTGCAACACCGTAGCCTGCTGGAGCGATCCCCGGTTTATCGAAAGCGCGGCTCTCCCCTATGTTTACATAATGAACGGCTTCCCCAAGGCGGAAAAATACATCTTCCGCGACTTCCCCGACGTTTTCGACCCAAGCTACGCCGAAAGCAGCCGCCGCTGGGCGGCTCAGCTTGAAGAAAAGAAAAACGACCCCTTCATGGTGGGATATTTTATGAG
Organism: uncultured Oscillospiraceae bacterium; assembly: GCA_964551215.1. Classification (GTDB taxonomy): domain Bacteria; phylum Bacillota; class Clostridia; order UMGS1883; family UMGS1883; genus JAFLUQ01. Next base: position 11,872 of record CAZKBV010000026.1, read on the forward strand.
CAACGAGCCTCAGTGGGCGTTTGTAGACAGTCTCAACATCGCCAAAATGACCCTTGAAAGCCGTGAATTTTTCCACAGCAAGGAAAAGCTCATATCCCTTTTGCGGGAAAAATACGGCGATATTTCCGCTCTTAACGAAAGGTGGGAGCTGAATTTAAATGATTTCGGCGATTTGGCAAAGGGCGTTTCGGTTTTTAATTCCGCCGCCGAAGCCGATACAATGAAGCTTTCCGAGGAAATGATACGGGAGTTTGTCCGCGTTCCGGCAACGGCTATAAAGGAAACGGATAAAAACCACCTCAATCTGGGTATGCGCTATGCGTGGCTCAGCGGCAGCGCCCTTGCCGCCGGAAAGGAATATTTCGACGTTTTCAGCTTCAACTGCTACCGCCACGACCCTCTCCCCGCCATAGAGCGGATGGTGGAAATGGTGAAAATGCCGGTTATGATAGGAGAATTTCACTTCGGAGCCGCGGACCGAGGGCTTGACGCCACGGGAATACAGGCCGTGGCCTGTCAGGAGGACAGAGCGAGAGCGTACCGGTATTATATGCACCGCTGCGCCTCCCACCCCTATTGCCTTGGAGCCCACTATTTCCAATACGCCGACCAGCCCTATCTGGGGCGCTTTGACGGGGAAAATTATCAAATAGGCTTGGTGGACGTGTGCCACCGTCCATACAAGGAATTTACGGAAGGCATGGCAAAAACCAACGCCGAGGTTTATTCCGTCCGCATGGGCGAGCTTCCTCCCTGCGAGGATATCCCGCCGGAAACCGAATCCATATTTTATTGACGAAAGTATTTAAATCCGAATAGCGTGGGTTAGCGTTAAGGAACCGAAAAAAAACAAATTTTTTCTACGGAAAACAATCGGATAAATGTTGTGTGGGCGATATTTTTACTGCGGTGAGTAATATAAACAATCTTACTTTAAATTTTCTTTCTTATTTCAAGCTTCTTTTCAGCGTGAAAAGAAGCAAAAGCGTCGGGGGGATTTCGATTTCCCACCGAACCCCCTTAAAACGAGCAAGAGGGGGCGCGGCCCCCTCTTGTAACACCCCCCCGCATGGTGCGGGATTTTTTCCCTTGCAATGTCCCGCATGGTGCGGGGCGAACTATATTGTGATTGTGTTTGCGCTAAAATACGCACAATTGTTGAAATATTATACATAATTAAAATTTGATTTATTAATCTTCCAGCTTTTCGGGCTTCATGTTTCCGTCCCACAGGAAGGCCTTTGCCGTCATTCCCGCCTCAGCTTCGGTGCTGACGGTTTTGTCCGTTTCGTCCGCCGGAGTCGAAACCGCCTTTACAAGCTCCCCGTCCTTATACACCGCCAGAATGAGCCTCGCGCCCTCCCGCGGAGTATTAAGATGCACCGTAGCCGTTGCCTGCCCTTGGGAAACCTCCGCCTTAAGGCTTTCCTTTTGGCGATAGTATGCCAAAAGGTCGGCATTTCCCGCCATATCCTCCGCCGGAACTGTTTTTACCGGCTCAAAGCCCTCTATCGGCACAGTGACCGCGCCGCTGTAGGCGTCGGGTACGTCAATGCTTTCCGAGTAAATAACCTCGCCGGTATCAATATTTATGGCCTTAAACATGGGTCTTTGGGCCAAACGGGCTATCTCGGCGGAACCGAGAGCCTGTCCGTAGATGCGGAAATCCGCAATATCGGCGTTTATGTCCGGATTGTCGGCTCTGTTTTGTTCGATAAAATACCACTGTGTGCGCCCCAGATAATTGCCGTTGGGGTTAAAAACATCGTTTATAATATTGGGAGCCGGGTCAGAATTATAGCTTTCGGCCTTCTTCACCCCGTCCACATAAATCGTAAGGCTGCCGCCGCTGTAGGAGGCGGCTATATGAGTCCACTGCCCAACCGAAAGTCCGCCGCTTTCAGCGGTTGTCGTATTAGAGTTCTTGTATCCGGACGAAACCTTGTCGGTTCCGGCGTGAGCGAAAGCGCTGGCCTGAGCCTTGCGGCCTATATCGAAAAGACGGCTGCCACTGGTTTGAGCGGTCATTTTCACCCATGCCGAAACGGTATAGCTTTTCATATTTTTTGTAAGTCCAACCGGCAGACGCAGAACATTTCCGTCGCTGAGGGAGGCTTTTCCCATGCCTACGGTCGGCGTTCCCACCTCGGCGGAATCAAGGCCGTTTCCGCTTTTATCCTCAAAGGGATTTTCCCCGGTGAAGCTGTACCAAAGAAGGGGGCGCGAAGTTACGAATGTAATATCCTCTTGCGTGTCCTTAAGTACGTATTCGCCCATTGAGCTTATTTCCGCCCTGAGCCAGCCTCCGTCCGAGGTTTCGCCCAGCAAATCATCGTCCTTGTAAAGCCGCTGCTTTTTTCCTTCGGACTTTATATACACCGTCATGCCCGCGGTTATGTTCTCCCCGCCGGAAAGGGAAAGAACAAGGCTTTCCCCTGTTTGGTCGGCGGAAAAGACGGTATTAAGAGGCACATTTTCGTTGCTGCCGGTAAGTATAACATTTCCGTCAGAGGAGGAATAAATCCCCTTTGTGTATTCCCTGTTTCTCCTTGCCAGCCTTTCCACGGCCAAAGCGTTGAAGCTTTCCGCGTCCGTAGTGGCGTTATCCACCAGAAGCACGGGAAGTATGTCGTTTTGTTCGTCGAAATCCGGTTCGGATATTGTCTTTATATTCGTCTTGTCGGCGTCGTCTATAAGATTGGTGCCGGTGGTCTGGGCCTGCATTACTCTGAGCTTGTAAAAATAGCTGTCGCTGCCGCTTTTAAGCGTTTCAACCTCAGTATCAAGGGCCGTCTGCACATCCTCATAGGAGCTTTTCTCGGCCCAAAATGAGCGTATATATCCGCCGCTGTCGTTTCTGTTTATAAAACGGCTGTCGGCGTTGGCTCCCGTCACTTGGCCGAAAATCACTATGGCGCAACGGGAGCCTTCGTTCGTAAGATCGCCGTAGGTTAATGAGGATATGGAGCCGTTTTTGGTATAAACGTAATCCATTATTCCGTCGGCTTCCAGCTTGGAGGCAAGAGACTTCCACGACTCGGCGGTCGCGCTTGCGTCAGAGGTTTCGATATCGAAAAGGGACTGAAAGTCCAGCACGATTATTTCCCCCGGATGCTCCGCCGCCCACGCGGATATTTTCCGCGCCACGCCTCCCTCGCCGGTAAATTGGTCGGAAATTCGCCCGTGGCAGGTGAAAAACTCTCCGCCGCTTTGATAGCGCGACAGGCGCACGTCAAAGAAGCGCACTCCCTTATTAAGCATTTCTTCGGCTCCGGCGCTTTGCGCTTTGGAGGCTTTTAATCCACCAAAGCTCCATATAAGGCTGCTTGACGCCGTCTTCGCCCCGTCGTCGCCGATTTTTACCCCCGCGTCGTCCACCGGAGAGCTTGCGCTAAGGGAAGCGGTAAAGGCGTCGTGAGCTCCAAGCATATACATATCGATAAATCTTGTTTCCGAAGAAATATTGTTTTTAAAAAAATATTCCCCCGTACTTTCCGCTCCGGCGCTGATTCCAAGAGCAAAGCACATAATTAACGCCGCGATAAAAAGCTTGTGTTTCATAAAAATCCCTCCGTTTTAAATCCGAGCAAAATACGCTTTCTCGCAAGGAGCGCATTTTTCGATGGATTATATTTTGATTTTACCTCAAACAAAAAGGTTTGTCAACCGATTTTTTTCATATTGACAAAAATTTGCCCGACTAACATATATACATATGTTGCGCGTCAAATTTCCCTCTCTCTTCGGGCGCCGCCCGAGTACCGCCGAAGGTTCGGGAAGAGGGACCGATTCCGTACAAAAGTGCAAAATATTCGTACAAAACCGCATTTACATTGCGCGGTTTTTGTTATATACTTATTATATATACTTATTGTAACGGGCAAAACTAAATTTGAAAGGAGACGCGAATATGAAGCTGAAAAAGATTCTCGGCTGCGTAACTATGGCGGCAATGCTTTTAAGTACGTCCGCCCTCGCAAGCAACCCCGAAATAAGGGAAGACGGAGACGGAAATCTTATCTATCAGGGGGATCCGGCGGCATTTATCGACGATGACGGCACGGTTTACCTTTATGTAGGCCACGACACGGCGACGGGGAACGGCTACAGTATGCCGAACTGGCTGTGCTATTCCTCTACCGACATGGTAAACTGGAAGTACGAGGGCGTTCCGCTCAGCGCGGCGGATTTCTCATGGGGAAGCGGCAATCAGGCTTGGGCGAGTCAGGTTGTAAAGTACAACGGAAAATACTACTTTTATATGTGCAAAAGTGCCACAGGTATGTCGGTAGGCGTGTCCGACAGTCCAACGGGGCCCTTTAAGGACGCAAAAAACGGCGTCAAGCTGGTGGATCCCGGCTGGACGAACGGCAAGGTCGGCTGGGACGACATTGACCCCACAATCTGGATTGAAAACGACGAAAACGGCGTTGAACACCGCTACATCTGCTGGGGCAACAGCAACCTTTATCTTGCGGAGCTGGACGAAACCATGATATCCCTCGCGGACAGAAACGGCGACGGGGCTGTCAACGGCGGCGACATTACCGAGCTGACCGTAAACGGCATACCCTCCGACAGCCAGTATACCGAGGCTCCTTGGCTGTACCGCCGAAGCGGCGACGGCAGATATTACATATTCTTCGCCTCTAACTGGCGTGAGGATTTGAGCTACGCAACCTCGGAAAACATCTGGGGGCCGTATGAATACGGCGGACTGGTGATGCGGGTGGGGGCTTCCAGTAACACCAACCACCCTTCCGTTATAGACTACAAGGGGCAGACATACTTTATCTACCACACCGGCGCGCTGGAAAAAGGCTCCGGCTATTGCAGAAGCGTCTGCATCGACCACCTTGTTTTTGATTCCGAGGGCAATCCCGCCCAGCTTGAGGAAAGCAGCATAGGTCTTGACGGCACGGCGGTGAAGCTGTTAAGCGACGGAGAACCCCTTTTCCACACCCACTTTGAAAACAGCAACGATGACTCCGCCTATCCTATGGGAGGAACTCTCCGTCTTGGCGGCAGCAATCGCTGGGAAACCGACTCCCTATGGGAGCTTACGCCCGGACTTATCGAGGGGGATAACCACGTTTCCATACAGTCCGTAAACAAAATGGGCTACTTCGTTACGGAGTACGACGGATATGTCAAGCTGCTCCACGACGATGACGCCACAACACAGTCAAAAACCGACCGCACCTTCATTATGGAGGAGGCTGCGGAGGGGGTATCCTTTGAGAGCCTTTCCTCCCCGGGAAAATACCTTTCCGTAAAGGACGGGCTTGTAGTCCTCAGCGACGAAAAGGCGTACTTCGACATAGCCGAAATGGCGGCTTCGGCCTTGGAGGCTGAGGCTGTTTCCGGCGGAATACTGGTAAAGGGCGCGACACAACCCGACGCCGAGCTTGTGGTCACGGTTAAAAAAGGCTCCGAGCTTACCGTAGGCTGCGCTAAGGCGGACAGCGAGGGAATTTTCAGATACGCAATCGAATGTACCGACTCCGGCAGCTATGAAATATCCGCCGCCGGAAAAACCGTAACAGTAGAATTCGGAGGTGCTGAATAATGAAAGGCTTTAAATACATAGCGGCTTCCATTGCGGCGGCGGCCTTGCTCTGCTTTCCGGTCTTTGCCAGCGAAAGCTTCGGCCTTGAAAACGACCTTGGCTCCCTTACAGTCGTAAACAATACCTTAGGAAGCGGCGGCAGCGCGGTCTTCGGCGAAGGCTTTATCGGCAGCGGCGTTGAATTGGACGGAAGCTACGGTCTTAAAATCGGGAACGTGGACGGAGATTTCACCATAGGGGCAATGGTGAACGTCACCAACACCGGAGACGCTAAAACCGTATTCTTCAAAAATATGGGCGACGCGTCCGCGCAGAAATGGACGGGAGCGATCTACGCTCAAGGGTACCCCGCGCTTTGGACTCACGACAGCGAAACATACAAATGGCATCAGGTCACAAAGGCATCTCAGACCGCCACAGGCGTGTGGACTCACGTTGTTTATACCGAATCCGGCGGAGTTGGCAGTCTTTACGTAAACGGAGCCTTAATAGGCAGCGGAAACGTAGCCTCCGGCGGCGGCACAATTTACGCCGGAGCCACCTTCTGGTCGGCCGACACTGTTACGGGCAAAATCGACGAGATATATTTTGACGATGAAAAGGCCGCTACGGCGGAGGAAGTTAAAGCCATGTTCTCCGATTACGCGATAAAAGCTCTCACGCTTCCCGGCAAGGTGACAGGCGACCTTACCCTTCCCTCCGAGCTTAACGGCGAGCCTATATCCTGGAGTTCCTCCAACAAGGACGTTATCTCCGACGACGGCAAGGTAACAAGGGGCATCGACGACACGGAAGTGGTTATGACGGCTTTCGTAGACGGGAAGGAAATAAAATCCTTCACGGTCATCGTCCTTAAAATGCCCTTTGTCGTAAACGATAAGGTCGTGCTTTCCTATGACTTTTCCGGCGGGGACGGCGTAGTTTTGGACAACAGTGGCAACGGCAACCACGCCGCCGCCATAGGAGGCATGAAGGGCGGCGTATTCGACGGCGTTGACGACTACGTTGAGCTGCCGGAAGGTATTCTCAGCGATTTGGACGAGTTTTCTATCATTATTGAGCTAACTCCCGATATTGCCTTGACGAACTATTTCACCTTCGGCTTTGGCAATTCCTCTACCGAGGGGTACTTCTTCCTTAACACCTCCCGCCCCGAAACAAACACCATACGCCTTGCCATAACCGACGCGAGCTATCCGAACGAAAAGGATATTCGTAGCGTTCCCGGCATAAGGAAGGGCGAAAGGGCGGTTGTTGTTGTAACCTCCAAGGGCAGCGAATACGCCCTTTACGTCAACGGTATTCCCGTCGCGAACGGAGATATGGGCATGAGCGTAAAGGACTTGGGCGAAACGAAGTGCAACTACATCGGCAAATCCCTTTATTCCGCCGACCCTCTCTACAGCGGAGAAATGTCGGAATTTACCATCCTCCCCTACGTTATGGACGCTTCCGACATACGGGCAAAGTATGAGCTTCCCCAAGACGGCGACAACTATATCGAGTCGGTATCTCCCTCCGGCAACGGCTTTACCGTGGATTTGGCCCGCGACTGCATGGTTTCCGCGGTGTTCTACGATGAAAGCGGAAGCAAAATCTATTCCGCGACCCGCAAAATTTCCGACGACAACCTTACAGCCGTATTTGACTGCGAGGGAGCGGTTACCGCCGAAATTGCCGCCTTTGACGCCGCCACAGGCATAATCAAGGACAAAAAGGCTGTTTCCTTCTTTGGCGGAGTTTTCGCCTATACCGAGGACGGCGGAAACGTGCGTGTTATAAATACCTCCGGCAAAACTCTGAACGCGGCTGTTATAAACGCTCGGTACCAACACGGAAACGAGCTTGCGTCAGCCGATATATCCACCGTAAGCTTAGCTCCCGACAGCTTTGAAATTGTCCCTTTAGACTTTACCTTCGAGGAGCAGAGGCTGTTTGTTTGGACTTCTCTGGCTGAAATGACTCCGATTAAGGAATACAAGTAAGGCTTTACCGCAATTTATCAGAGCCGGCGCACTTTTGCGCCGGCTCTTTTTTGCCTTATTTTTACAAAAAGGCGTTGACAATCCATTAAGTTAATGCTATAATCATTCTGAAAATATTTTAAAATGGAATTGTTTAAATCGAGGAACCGAACAGACTTTAAAAAATGGCGGAAAATGCAAAAAAAGGAGAAGAAATATGGACGAACACGGCTTTTTTATCGGGGAAGAATTTTTTGCATACGAATATTTCGGCGCTCATATTGACGGAGAATATACAGACTTTCGTATTTTTGCTCCGAGTGTTAAGGCAGTAGCTGTTACCGGCGATTTCAACAACTGGACGGAAAGCTTTATGAACACCTGCGGCGGAGGCGGGATTTACACCGTACGCCTTAAGGCCGAGGCCGGTCAGCTTTACAAATACCGAATTTACCAAAGCGATGGCCGAATTGTTGACCACTGCGACCCTTACGCCTTCGGCAGCGAGCTTCGCCCCGGTCGGGCAAGCAGAATCACCGACAGGAGCTACACATGGCATGACGATAAATTTATGAAGTCGCGAAGCAAGGGCTACAATTCGCCGGTGAATATTTACGAGGCGCACCTTGGCTCATGGCTGAAAAATCCCGAAAGCGAAACAGGCTTCTATTCCTATTCGGAAATCGCCCCCCGTCTGGCCGAATATCTTAAGGAAACGGGCTACACCCACCTTGAGGTTCTGCCTTTGGGGGAGCATCCCTTCGACGGAAGCTGGGGCTACCAAATGACGGGGTATTTCTGCCCCACATCCCGTTACGGTACGGCGGCGGAGCTTAAGGAATTTATCGACGTAATGCACCAAAACGGCATATATGTTATCACCGACTTTGTTCCCGTGCATTTTGCTTCCGACAGCTTCGGCCTCGCGGAGCTGGACGGCAGCGGCGTTTACGAATATCCCAACGACGGAGCCGGACGCAGCGAATGGGGTACGAAGAATTTCAACTTTTTCCGAGGGGAGGTGCGAAGCTTCCTCCAGTCGGCGGCAAACTATTGGCTCAGCGAGTTCCACTTCGACGGGATCCGCATGGACGCCATATCCAACTGCATCTACTGGCAGGGTGACAGCAGCCGCGGCGTAAACCAAGGGGCGGTTGAGTTCGTCCGCAATATGAACAAACGGCTTCACGAGCTTCACGGAGAGGTTATCCTCATCGCCGAGGACAGCAGCAACTTCCTTAAGGTCACCGCTCCCGTGGAATATGGAGGCTTGGGCTTCGATTACAAATGGGACATGGGCTGGATGAACGACACGTTGGACTTTTTCCGTCTTGACCCGGTACACAGAGGGGCAAATTACAACAAGCTCTCCTTTTCCATGATGTATTTTTATAACGAGCTTTACCTTCTGCCCTTCAGCCATGACGAGGTTGTTCACGGAAAGGCCACCATCATTCAGAAAATGTGGGGCGAATACGAGGATAAATTTCCTCAGTGCCGCGTTCTTTACGCCTATATGTACACCCACCCCGGCAAAAAGCTGAACTTTATGGGCAACGAAATAGGGCAGTTTCGGGAGTGGGACGAAGAAAAGGAGCCGGACTATTTCCTGCTTTCCTATCCCCTCCATGACTCGTTTAAAAAGTACATACGGAATTTAAATCTGCTGTATAAGAACGAAGCCGCTCTTCACAACGGCGAATACAACCCTGACTGCTTCCGCTGGCTTGTGGTGGACGACCCTATGGGCGTGGTATACGCCTATGAAAGACAGGCGGAAAACGAACGTATAATCACCGTACTCAACCTTTCGGGCCTAAATCACGCCGACTATGAAATCGGAATTGACGGCGGGGAAAGCCTTGTTCCCCTTATAAATTCCGACTGGCGCCGATACAGCGGCTCCACCCCCGAGGACAAAGCTCCCCTAAAAATAAAAAAGGGACCCTTCAAGGGCTTTTCTAACAGCTTTACTATAGAAAAGCTGCCCTCTCAAAGCGCGGTGATTTTTAAGGTAACAGCTAAGGCAAGTGATTCAAAATGAACTGCGTATACATTTTAAAGCTGAATAACGGCAGTCTTTACTGCGGCTGGACAAACGACCCGGAAAAGCGGCTTGCCGCCCACAACTCCGGCAAAGGCGCCAAATGCACCCGGGCCCACCTTCCGGCGGAGCTTTTACGGCTATGGGAGCTTCCCTCCAAAAGGGCGGCAATGAGCGCGGAGTGGCACATAAAAAAGCTTCCTCGGGAGAAAAAGCTGAAGCTCATTTCCGGCGAAATCGGCATAGAGGATATACTGCCGTCCGCCGAAATTGGGCAGTTTACGGAGGAATGACGGCAAGGCGAACGGCTTGAATGATTGTTTTCGTTAAATTTTTGTTTAAATAAAGATTATTTTCGTGTATTTACGTCGGGCAAGCAATGATATATAATAAATAATATGTATTAAAAAGGCGCCTAAGAAGAAGCCCGAAAAGCGGGCGAGGCCGACAAATTAACCGAAAGGAGGCCGAAAATGACCCTTAAGGAATGTTACTCCGCTATGAGCGGCAATTATGACGAGGTTTTGGAGCGGCTAAGGAACGACAAGCTTATATCCAAATTTATTATTAAATTCCTCTCCGATCCCAGCTATGACAGTCTTTGCGCCGCCGTTTCCCAGCGCAGCGCGTCCGAAGCCTTCCGCGCGGCTCATACTCTCAAGGGAGTGAGCCGGAATCTCGGCTTAACCGCGCTTTGCGAATCATCGGGGGCGTTGGCGGACGAGCTGCGCGGCGGTCAAGTCGAAAAAGCCGACGAGCTTTTACCCAAGGTAAAGGACGATTATCTGACAGCTGTAGAGGCCATAAAAAAATACGAGGCCAACCCTGAATAATATGTGCGGAAATAAAAAATGAGGACAAAGGTCATTGTGATACGCGCCTCCAAAAGCGGCTGAATTTGGGGTGTATATCATTGCCGGAGTCCTCATTTTTGCGTAATCGGCAAAAATTAAAAAAACTTGAAAATTTTTTGAAAAAATACGGAACTTTTTTCTTTTTTCCGCGTCTATATTTAAAATCGCAGGCGTTTCGCAAAGCTCACTTAAAACGGAGCTTGCGACAAATTGCGGCCTATGCGGGGACATCCGCGCGTAGGTTACAAAGCCAAGGAGGAAAGGATTACTATGGGAAAAAACAAAAGGCTCAAATTTGCGGCGGTGCTTACGGCGGGGACGCTGCTGGCGGCGTTATTGAGCGGTTGCGGCGGAAAGGCCGAATCTCAGGAGACGGAAGGCTCGGCTGACGCTTCACGGACGGCTGTCTTTCTTCACGAGGACGGCTTTGCCGTAACCGCTCCCAAAAGCTTCACAAAAAACGAAACCGTAGCGGACATCGGTCTGCGTCTCGAAAGGGACGACGCCGTTATAGAAGTGTTCCGCGAGGATTTTTCTTTAGCGCAAGAGTGTCAGGTTTACAGCGGCTATTCCAACGGTTTTCTCAAACGCACGGACTTACATACACTTGACAGTCAAAGCGAAATCACCGTAAACGGCAGAAACGCCCTGCGCACAGTGTGGCACAGAGTTAAATCCGGAGAAGGGGATCGCCGCTATTACAGCGTTACGGACATTTACGACGGAAACAGCGTATACACTGTTGAGGTAAAGGCAGAGCGTCCCCTTAGTCAGCTTGATTTTGACATAGACGGACTTTGCGAAAGCCTTGAGCTGTTCGCTCCGACCCAAAAGACGGCTTCAGCCTCATTCAATGCCGAAAATCATCTCAGCCGAATGAACGCCGAAACCCAAAAGCTCTATCGGGATTACTTCGGCGATAACGGCAATTTCCACTGGGGAATGTACTACCACCGCCAGCCCGTGGACGGCATGGAAAAATTTGAAGCTCTGGAAAGCCGCGTCGGCAGAATGGACATGGCTTTGCTTTACACCGAAATTCTGGAGGAATACGACCCCTACATGGTATACGGCGGTCTTGTCAACGCGTGGAACAGCGGGAAAATATGCGAGGTGACGCTTCAAACGTATATTAATGATGACGAAAGCGCGGTGTATGAAATTCTTCGGGGCGAACACGACGATTTTCTTTTGGCTTACGCCAAGGACATAAAACGCTTCGGCCATCCGGTGCTTATGCGTCCCTTTAACGAAATGAACGGGGAATGGTGCAACTACGCCGGATACCGCACCTCCCGCGACCCGGATTTATATGTGAGAATGTACCGCTATGTTTACGATATATTCAGGGAAAACGAGGTTGACAACGTTATCTGGATATGGAATCCCAACGAAAAAAGCTACCCCACCTTCAAGTGGAACCACGAGCTTATGTATTATCCCGGGGACGAATATGTGGACGTTGTGGGGCTTTCCGGCTACAACACGGGCACGGGCATACAGGGGGAAATATGGCGAAGTATGGACGAGATATACGACGGCTACTACGAGCGTATGCTGGGCTACGGCAAGCCTCTGCTGATAACGGAATTCGGCTGCGCCGACGCCGGAGGCGACAAGCTCGCTTGGGCGGAAAATATGTTTAAGGTTTTGCCGGAAAAATATCCCGCCATAAGAGGAGCCATATGGCTTCATGAGCGCAATACCGACGAAAACGGCAACACAACCCGTTCCTTCTTCCTTGACGACACTCCCGGCCTGCCGGAGCTGTTCAAGGCCAATCTGGATAAAACAAAGAGGTAGACTAAATATATAAGCCGGAGCAGGTTGATTTGCTCCGGCTTCTTTTTATGTTATTACTTTTTTAAAATCGGAGCTAACGCTCCGCTTTGCTCGCAAGGAGTGGAGCTTGGCTCCGATTTAAATCAGCTTATCATTTCAAATATGTTCATCTGGGCGCTTTCGGG
>CAZKBV010000027.1:0-22720 GCA_964551215.1 uncultured Oscillospiraceae bacterium
ACTCGCTTTCTCCCTTTGCGTCCCTTTTCCTGCGGACAAAGATAGCTGCAACGGCAACAGCCGCAAGTATAAGGGCGCATATTAGCGGAGCCGCCGGATTAAACGGAGCGGAGCCGTCAGCCGATTCGCCATTTTCTTCGGCTTCGGATTCAGCCTTGAGGGCGGCGGCGTCCTTTTTCGGGCTTTCTTCAACGCTGTCGGAAACATTAAGCTTCGGGCCGCTGTAGGAAATATTCACCTTATCATTTCCTTTGCCGCTCCATTTATAGCCCGTTTCCGTTTTTTCTCCGTTGGCGCTTTCCGGCTCCTTATGGGAAACAATCGTCAAACTGCCGCCGAAGGAATCGCTAAGCTCGCCGTTCTGCTCAATAAAATCCTTCGCGCCGAAGGTTTCGGCGTCTAAACTGCCGTCGATTTTAAGCCGCCTGCCCTCAATTCTCGTCCAAAGGCCGCCGGCGGCCTGCTCCTTTGAAAATTTCGGCACCATAGAAATTCCCTTCCAGCTTTCCGCGGAGGTCAGCTCGTTTATGTCGGCAAAATCACGGGTTACGCAAACCGTGACAAAGCTGTCGTCCTCGGCCTCGGTATAGGGGATATTATTTTGTTCAAGCGAATCGGTAATCAGAGCCTTAACCTGCTCCTTTACCTCATCGTTGCCCATAAGGGATTTATCTATGCCGTAAGTGACCTGAGCCGAAAAGCTACCGTCCTCGTTCACTGTAAGGACAACATCGCTTCTGCCGCAGCCGACCAAAAGAACCGCGCAAAAAACACACGCCAAAAGAGCCGTTCTTTTTAAAAATTTCATTATGCCCTCCTAACCTATAAACATTGCGTCTTCATCCGATTCGTCCGATATTCTTTCCGCATATTTTTTCAGCAAAAAGGCGACTCCCGCAAAAGCGGCCGATATTGTCAGAGCAAAGACAATAATTTTAATGATTTTTTTCATAGTATTACACATCCTTTATTCTATTCATTGTAAGTGATATGCGTTTTTTCCGAATAGGCCGATGCTTTTTCGGCCTAAATATTCAAAAACGCGCCTTTACAAAATCACTTTTTCGGGTTCACTATATCGCGCCAATCCAAATCCCCGCGTTCAAGTCCCCGAACCAAGACCTCCGCCGTAGCCACGTTTGTGGCAAGAGGAACATTATGCACATCGCACAGACGGAACAGAGCGTTCACATCCGGTTCATGGGGCTGGGCCGTCAAGGGATCCCTAAAAAACAACACAAGATCGATTTCGTCGTAGGCTATTCTTGCGCCTATCTGCTGGTCGCCCCCCTGCGGGCCGGACAGAAAACGATGCACCTGAAGCCCCGTAGCCTCGGTAACAAGGCCTCCTGTGGTACCCGTAGCGCACAGGGTATGCTTTTCAAGAATACCCTTATAGGCAATGCAAAACTGTACCATAAGCTCTTTCTTTTTGTCATGAGCAATTAACGCAATGTTCATTTTTTTCCTCCTAAAAATTTTCTGTTAATATTAAAGACCTATTCAAATAATCTTTTCAGGAAGCCCCTTCGCTCCTTAAAATTCATAAGCTCAACTCTTTCCCCGCAAAGTCTGGCGGCCATGTTTCGGTAAGCTCTGCCCCCTTGACTTTTGGAATCCGTAACGACAAGTTCGGCGGTATTTGCCGCAACGGTTATTTTCTCGTCCTCGGGAACAGCCCCCAAAAGGTTAACGTTAAGGAAGTTCATAACGTCCTCAACGTCCGGCATCATCCCCTTGCGCACAAGTCCGGGACGAAGCCTGTTTATTATAAGCTTTGTTTCCTTTATATCCGTCCGCTCCAGCAAACCCAGCACCCTATCGGCGTCCCTTACGGCGCCTAACTCCGGATTTGTCACAACTATAGCTCCGTCCGCCGGAGCTATGGCGTTGTTAAAGCCCTGCTCTATTCCCGCCGGACAGTCTATAAGCACAAAGTCGTATTCGTTTCTTACCCTTTCCCCCAGATATTTCATCTGAGCCTCTGTAATAAAGGATTTGTCCTTGGTCTGCGCCGCCGGAAGGAGGTACAGATTTTCTATATCCCTATGACGGAGTACGGCCTTTTTGACGTCGCACGCCTCCTGAGCGACGTCCGTAATGTCATAAACTATTCCGCCCTCCATGCCCAGAGCAATATCTAAGTTCCTTAGCCCCACGTCCGTATCTATAAGCAGAGTTCTTTTCCCGCGCATGGCAAGAGCCGCCCCAAGATTAGCGACGGAGGTGGTTTTCCCCACGCCGCCTTTTCCGCTTGTTATAACATAAATTCGCCCCAAGTCAATACCCTCCCTTAAGGCGTCAGAGTATTGGGAGGATAGCTTTCCTCTCCGCTGTCGCTGCTGAAATATTTTTCTATAATATCCCTTACAATGGGAGCCGCCTTTATGCCGCTGCCGGCCTTTTCAAGGACGCAGGCCACGGCTATTTGAGGGTCGTCATAGGGAGCGTAAGCAATAAAGACGCCGTTAGTGTAGCTCCCGCCCATCTGCGCGCTTCCCGTTTTGGCCGCCACATCCACGGGGCAGCCGCTGAAAGCCGCCTGAGCCGTGCCGGAGGTAACCACCATGCGCATACCCTCGGTTACGGCGTTATATGCCTCGGGAGTCATTTCTATCCGCGACAGTTCCTCGGACTTTATGTTTATTTCCGCGGAGCCTTCCCCGGCCTGTATGCTTTTTACGAGATGAGGGCGGTATCTAATGCCGCCGTTGGCGATTGCCGCCGTATAATTGGCAAGCTGGAGGGGGGTAACCAAAGTGTCGGACTGGCCTATAGCCGTCTGCAATACGTCGCCGGGGTACCACGTCTCCCCTCTTTTTTCACGGTTCTGAGGGCTTGAGATACTTCCGGAAAGCTCCTCGTCCTCAAGCTCAATGCCTGTTTTGCTTCCGAAGCCGAACTTGCGGGAATATTCCACTATTTTTTCTATTCCCAGCCGCCGCCCGACGTCAAAGAAAAATACGTTGCAGGAATCCCTGATAGCCTCGCTGACGTTCTCCGAGCCGTGCGTTTCGCCGCTTTGATTGTATAGCCAGCACCCCGGCTGATAGTCCTTGTAGTAGGTATATTTACCCGTGTCCACAATTTCAGTATCCACGTCTATTACTCCCTCCTGAAGGGCGCCGAAGGCCACGCAGGGCTTAAAGGTGGAGCCGGGGGTGTACGTTCCCATAATAGCCCGATTTATAAGGGGCTTTGCGGGGTTTTCCATAAGGTCGGCATAATCGCTGTTAAAATTTTCTATATTATACGTGGGGTACGAAGCCATAGCCAGCACCTCGCCGGAATTTACGTCGATAACCACCACCGCTCCGCTGTCGCAGTCGCTGCCCCCTTCAATGCTTCCCGCTTCGGAGGAAATATTTAGGATATTGTTTTTAAGGGATTTTTCCGCCGTTTTCTGAAGCTCAAAATCTATTGTAAGGCTTACGTTGCGCCCGTTCACCGCCGGCTTTTCAACCGAGGATTCTATGCTTCCGCCGCCGGAGGTCTGCTGAGCGGCACTGAGGCCGTCCTGCCCGCGAAGATATTTTTCAAGGTATTTTTCCAAGCCCTGCTTTCCCACCATAGAATTTATGCTGTAGCCTTCGTCCTTTTTCTCATCGTATTCTTCCTTGCTGATATTTCCCACCCGTCCCAGAATATGGGTGGCAATTTCGGGGTCGGCGTAATCCCTTACGGGCTGAACAACAACGCTCACGCCGCTGAAGCCGGCGGACTGTTCCTTTATGGCGGTAACTACGTCTATACTTACATCCGTGCCGAAAACATAGGGCGTCGAGGAGGAAAAGCCGCGTTCCTCCATATCTAACCGCACAGCCGCGATATTCGCGAGACTGCTTCCCTCATATTTTTCAAGGCCGAACTTTTCCTTTAGAGAAGCCATTATTTCGTCGGCGGAGGCCTTTTCCTCGAAGCCGTGTTTTTTCTTCCACTTTTTTTCGGCGTCTTGGGGAGTTTCCTCGGAAAAATCCTCCGTAGTCATATCTTCAAGCTTAAATTTAAAGCTTTCTCCGTCGTAAGCTATGGGAAGCTCCGCGTTTTTAAGCTGATTGTTGCGGCGGAAAACCTGGCAGAGGTTGTCGATAAGCCGATTGAGGTTTTCCTCGTCCATGCTCCGCTGCTTGGTTATCTGCACGCTGTAGCCGCTTCGGTTTACCACTATGTCGCGCCCGTAGCGGTCGTATATTTCCCCGCGGGGAGCTTCAAGAACAATACTTTTCGTAGTGCGCCTGTCGCTGCGCTCACGGTAATCCGCCCCGTCCACAAGCTGTATTTTTATAAGGCTGCCGAAAATGAGTACGGCGCATATTATAAGCGCCGCTTTTACGGCGGTAAAGCGTCCGTTCATGCCCGTTCGCCTCCCCGCTTGTATATGTCGGCAAGGGCGTAAAACGCAAGGGCCGCTATGGCGTTAATCATAGACGTAACCACCGCCGTTATTAGCCATCGGCCTACGGTTACGCTGCCTCTCGGCACCGCAAAGGAAAGCAGGCCGTAGGCTAAATAGAACAGAATCGAAAAGCCGAATGTGTCCAACGCAAGCAGCGCCGGCGAATTATTGTGCTTTTCATTGGCAAACGCCTTCACCGCCGCGGCAAGATAAATATACAGCAAAATATTCACGCCGAAGCTCCGCCCTACGGCTCCGTCGATAAGCAGCCCGTAAACCGCGCCCATGACCACCGACTCCGACGCCTTTGAAAAAAAACATATACCGATAAAAGCCGTCACGCACAAATTGGCCGTGAAGGAAAATATTTTAAGTTTCTGCACGAGTGTGTACTGAAGCAGCAACGCCGCCAGAAGCAGCCCGGCCTTTATCAAAATGTTCTTCATTGTTTCTCCTTAATCCTTTACGGAAATCAACAGCTCCGTTATTCTTCCGAAATCCACCGCCGTTTCAATTTCACAGCTTACGGTAAGCCCGTCGCCGCTGTCTTTCACCTCCGTTACCGCGCCTATCAGCAATCCCTTCGGGAAAATTCCCCCCGTGCCGGAGGTTTCAATACTGTCGCCGGCAACAATTCTGGCGTTTTTGTCCAAATAGTTAAGGCAGCACTTTCCCTGCGGGGTAAGCCCGCTTTTGCCTTCCGCGATGCCCATATCGTTGGTGCGGCCGCATACCGCCCCCACGGAGGATTCAACATCGTTCACGGTTTTAATTTTGGCGTAATCCGCCCCCACCTCGTAAACACTGCCCACAAGGCCTTCGGGGACTACCGCCACGGAATTAACCCTAACGCCGTCCAAAGAGCCTTTGTCAATAACAAGCGTATCGTACCAGTCGCCGCTTTCGCGGGAAATAACATTTGCGCCCTCGTATTTCAGCTCCGTTCGCATATCCTTCATTTCAAGAAGCGCTCTGAGACGCTCGTTTTCATTTTTATAGGTATCAATATTTATCGTGGCCTGTTCAAGGGAAGCGATTCTCTCCTTGAGAGCTTCGTTTTCCCCTTTGTATTTTCCGCTGTTGACTATACTGTCCGCAAAATCTCCCACTACTCCAAAGGAGGAAACCGCCTTATGGAGAGGAGCTATCAAAGAGCCTGCCAAGGCGTTTGCCGCGTTGGAGCCGGTCACCGCGCCGGCGGCCATTATTCCCAGCACGGCACCGGTCAGTATTAAAATTATAATCCACAGCTTTTTCGGTATTTTCTTCAAGGAATTGCAGCTCCTTTTTGTAATGGTAAAGCTCGGAACCTATTTTGTGTCAATCAGGCTTATTCCGAACTCTTTTTTCAGCGTTTTCTCCAGTTCGCACAATGGAAGCCCCACAACGTTAAAGTAGTCGCCGTCTATGCGTTCTATAAAAAGAGCGCCTTTTTCCTGTATTCCGTAAGCGCCTGCCTTGTCCATAGGCTCGCCGCTTTTTACGTAGGCCTTTATTTCCTCTTGGGAAAGCTCTTTAAACTTCACCTTTGTTTCGCACCGCCGCCCGCAAGCCTCCATAGTTTCGCAGTTCACCACCGCATAGCCCGTAAAAACGCTGTGCCATTTTCCGCTGAGAAGAGCAAGCATTTCCTCGGCTTCCTTTTCGTCCTTGGGCTTGCCCAGTATTTTTCCGTCGATGTACACACAGGTATCCGCCCCTATGCACACAAAGCTCTTTCCGCTGTAGCGTTTTGCCGTATGCAAAGCCTTCATCATGGCAAGCTTTGTAACCATCCTTGTCGGCTCGTCGTCGCAGAAAGCCGATTCGTCAATTTCAGCCGGTACTATTCGGGGCTGAAGCCCCAGACCTTTTAAAAGCTCCGCCCTTCTTGGGGAGCCGGAAGCAAGAATATACTCCATAAAAATCTCCATTCCGCCGCCGCTCATCATAAGCGGCGCAAGACTTCTGTGTATATTGTACCACATAATTCCAATGTTTTCAATACATACTTTTAAAATTTCTTTATTTTTATCACGTAATTTGATTTAAATACGCTCGGCGTTTTCCTTCGCGCTTTTATTTTGCTCTTTTCGGTAGGCCGCGGGAGTTATTCCAAAGCGCAGCTTAAAGCGCTTTTCAAAGGAGCTTCTCTGACCGTAGCCCACGGCCTGAGCGATTTCGTCGATTGAAAGAAGCGATGAAATTAAAAGCTCCTTAGCTTTATTCATGCGTAGCCGTTCAACGTAATCGGAAAAGGATTGCCCCGAATATTCGGAAAAAAGCTTGGAAATATACGATTTGGAAAAGTGGAACTCCTCCGAAAGAGAGCCGAGAGAAACATCCGACACGCTTCGCCCCGCCGCCGCCATGACCTTTACGGCGCGAAGCCGCCGTTCGCTTATTTCGGGGAGGGGTTCGCTTTCGTAAAGTCGGGAAAGCTCAATAAGCAGCGAGGAAAACAGCAACCTTAGCATACTTTGGCTGTAACGCCGCTTAAGAGCGTATTCCCGTATTATATTAAAGATGAAAAATTCCGCTTCGCCGCCCGAAGGTATGTTAAAGCGCATACAGCAGGGTTCGCGGTCTTTGGAATATATGGAGCTGAGAAAAAAGTCAAGAAAAACGTCGTTATCCTGAAGCATACCTTGAATTTTGGCCGTAAAGGTGGACTTCCGCGCCATTATATTTACCATTATGCTTCCGTCCGGCGGAACATAAACTCCGTGGCGGCATCGGGTGTCGAATATCCATGCCGATCCGGCGGGGAGAGAGTACATTTCCCCGTTAAAAAAGCAAAAGCATTTCCCCCGGTATATGTAAAACATTTCAAAGAAATCGTGACTGTGAGAATAGCTTTCCGCGACGGCGCGCATTTTCCCGGCCTCATCAAAGTTAGAAGCGCGAAGGTTAAAGTCTACATATACCATTAAATCCTCGCCCGGGGCGAAAACAAAGCCTTCCGTGTATGTTCGGCGGTGCTTCTCGTACAGAGCGGGGTCTTTTCTTAGCTCCCGCTCCCTTTTCTCCCATTCATAGATATGAACCGGATTTTTTACCGTTTCGCCAATTATTTTTTCCACTTCGTTTTTCAAATCGCTATACATAATAATTCCTCAAAAAAAGACATAAATTAAAAGCTCTCGGAGCATATACAAAGCTCAATCCGCAATGATATAATATAATAAATTTCAATGTTTGTCAAGGCGAAAAACCGGGAAAATATTCACCATATCGGCAAGCAAAATTTTATGTTTCAAGGAGGGCGAGGCCTTATGGCTTTCAAAACGAACATTCCGAAAAAGCTTTTAGCATTGCTGTGCGCGGCGGCGGTTACGCTGCCCTCGGGCGGGATTTACGCAAAGGAGAATGACTTAATGACAGAGCTGTGTTCCCTTACCGTCAACTATATGTCCGAGCCGTTGGGTATAGACGGACCGGCGACCTTCGGTTGGAAAATGAAATCCAACCTTATCGGCCAAAAGCAAACCGCCTACCGTGTAAATTTATACGAAAAGGAGGAGCTTGTCTGGACAAGCGGAAAGAAAGACGGCAGCGCTTCCTTTGTAAGCTGCGGCTATGAGCTTAAAGAGCAGACCGAGTACGTTTGGGAGGTTACCGTTTGGGACAAAAACGGCGACGAGGTTAGCGCTTCCTCCGTTTTTGAAACCGGCATAACCGATAACGAAGAATGGAAAAACGCCCGATTTATCTGCCTTCCCGCTTCATCAAGCGCCCCTATATTCAGAACCGAGCGGCCTCTTAAGGGCGAGGTAAGCCGCGCAAGGCTGTATATAACGGCCATTGGAGTTTACAGCGCTATGGTAAACGGAGTTCCCGTTTATAAGCTTGAAAACGGGGAAAGGGTATATCAGCATATGAATCCGGGCTACAGCGACGGCTCCCGCTTTATCACATATGAAACCTATGACGTAACGCAAGCTCTTGACGGGCAGAGCGCGGCGGTAGTCTGTATAAGCGCCGGCACGGGCTGGGCCAATGCCGACGGGGACGGAATACTTGCTCAAAGCGGTGGCCGGCCGGGTGTAAAGGCTATGCTTTCACTTGAATACTCCGACGGCGAAAGAGAAAATATAGTCACCTGCCCCGAGAGCTGGTTTGCTACCCTCGACGGCCCCATAACGGCTAACGGAGTTTATTACGGCGAGGATTACGATGCCCGTAAGGCTATGGCGCTGGGCGAATATTGGCTTCCCAATTACGATGTAAGCCTTTGGCGGGGAGCCGACGCGTCTGACGCTTCTTCAAACGTTATTATCAATGAATTTGAACCCGTAAACGCCCGTTATGTGCGCCTGAGCGTAAGCGAAACCGGTCCGGCAACGGCCGACGACAAGGAAAACAGGCTTCAGATAATGGAAATGGAGGTCTTTGACGAAGGCGGCAATAACGCCGCGCTCGGAGCTGAGGTTACCGCTTCCGACAGCTTTACGTGGGCAGAGCAATGGCAAAGCTCCAACCTTACCGACGGGGACGGCGGCGAAGCTTCCGACTGCGGTTATACCACCAACATTCTCGGAACAAACGGTGAAAGCTTTTTCCGCCCTCAATCGCCGATTACCGTTACCTTGGATTTGGGAAAAGAGGCGTCTCTCTCTTCAATCAGGCTTCACTGCCGAGTTAAGCGGACTTCCGTTTCGGGAAATATTTGCCCCAACTATCCGGCGGAATACAGCGTTTTGCTTTCGGCGGACGGGGAAAGCTGGATTCCCGCGGTTTCCGATTACCGCCCCCAAGCCGTTAAAACAAGCTCCGACGGCTTGGGAACGCTAAGCTACGGCGGGGAAATAATCGCCGCCAAGGGAATGAGCGGACGTATAGTTGACGAATTTGAGCAGCGTCCCGTCAGCGTGACCCTATATACCGGCGTAAAGGAGCAGTCCGAGCTTGCCGGAGGAGAAATCGCCGTTGACGCCCTGTATTCCTCTTTTGAGGGCGGAGTTACGCTTAAGAGCGGCCAAACTATGGTGGTGGATATGGGTCAGAACCTTACCGCGATTCCGGAGCTTAAGGTCATTGGCGAAGAGGGAACAACCGTCGCCATGAAGTTTGCCGAAATGCTTAACGACGGCAGCTCCGTAGGCGGCGGCGCTCATGACGCCAGCGGTCCCAAAGGCTCAATTTATACATATTCTCTCCGCACGGCGCGTTCCGAAGCCCGATACACCCTTTTCGGCGGCGGCGAAGAGGTGTACCAACCTACCATGAGCTTTTTCGGCTATCGGTATGTTCAGATAACCGCCGACAAAGCTGTTACGATTACCGGTCTGCGCTCCCGCGCGGTTTCCTCGGTAAGCCGCCAAACCGGCAGAATAGAAACTAACAACGCCGATGTTAACCGACTTTTCCTTAACGCACTTTACAGTCAGCTAAGCAATTATTTCACCATTCCCACCGACTGCCCTCAGCGGGACGAGCGTCTCGCATGGACCGGCGACGCTCAGGCCTTTGCCAAAACAGCCCTATATAACTTTGACTCGTTCGCTTTCCTCAACGCATATCAGGATATGCTCTCCCGCAATACCCTTATTGACGGTTTCCCCGCGGCGGTGGTTTCTTTAAGCGGATACTTTTATCATTGGGCTATGGGCTGGAGCGACGTTGAAGTAATAAACGCGTATATGCTGTATGCCCAAAGCGGCGATAGGTCGGTAATTGAAAACAACTGGGACGCGCTTACGGCTTATATGAGCTATTTACAGCGCTCCGAACGGGCTTTGAACCGATCTCCCCTCCCCGATAAATGGGCCTACGGCGACTGGCTGGCCTTTCAGGGAACGGGCTACGAAGTAATTGCGGATCTGTACTACGGCTATATTACAAGCCTTATGGCCGAAATGGCCGAAGCCATCGGCAAGGGAGACGAGGCCGAAGCCTACCGCCAAAAATTTCTCGCTCAGAAGGAGGCTTTTCTAAGCGATCACGTCGTATATTCTCCAAACGAGGATGAGGGCACCCTGCTTAGGGTTAAGTCCGGCGTTTGTTCCACCGATAAAATTTTTGATTGGAATAAAATCGGTACTCTTGAAGACAACTCCCAAACCTCGCTCATATGGATGCTGAAGCTCGGCTGGTACGAAAACGAGGATATGAAAAACGAAGCCGTTCGCCTTCTTGTTGAAAATATTCGCAACGAAAATCCAAATCCCGCCGGCGTCCGCGCCGAAAGCGGAAAAAACACTCTTTCCGTCGGATTTTTGGGTTCAAACGTCATCACCCCCGTACTTACGGAGGCGGGCTGCCCGTCGGTAAGCTACGACCTCCTTCTAAACACCGATATGCCCTCATGGCTGTTTGAGGTAAAGGCCGGCGCAACCACAATTTGGGAACGCTGGAACTCCTACGACCCCGATAACGGCTTCGGGGACAGTGAGATGAATTCCTTTAACCACTTTGCCTACGGCTCGATTGCGGAATGGATGTACGAATATATGGCGGGCATAAGCGCCAAAAGCGCCGGCTTCGGCGAAATCGCGCTTCAGCCCGCGACGGACAAGGGCGAAGGTTATAACGACGAGGAAAGAATAAGAAGCGTCGCGGGCGAATACGAATCCTGCCGCGGACTTATCAAATCAGCTTGGACGGCGGACGAAAACGGCGTTCTCAAAACCTACAGCGCCGCCATCCCCGCCAACACCTCGGCCACGCTTTATCTTCCGGTTGAAAATTACGACGGCGGTTTTACGAACATAAGCGGAGTTACGGTTCTCGGAACCGAGCCGCGTAACGGCCGGATGTGCCTTAAACTGGCCCTTGAATCCGGCGGATACGATTTTACTGTAAGCGACGGAGCCGTTACCGCCTTTATCGCGGACGGCTATATTACGGACGATGAGCCTCGGGGACAAATAAAAATTCTTTCGGTCAAGGCCGAAAACGGTGTGCTTTCCTATGAGCTTTATTCTTCCTTTGACGACGCGGACGTTTACGCCGCGCTGTACTGTGGAGGCGAGCTTATTGAGGTTAGAAAAAATTCTTTAAGCGGTGAGTTTACCCTTCCGAAAGGTCAAGAGGATTTCCGCCTTAAGGTGATGGCGTGGAAAGTAAACACCCAGCAGCCCATATCGGAGGCGATAACGAAAATAACCTAAGCGCGGATGTTTGCAATCTATCGCAAGCTCCGCTCCTTGCAAGCAAAGTGGAGCGTTGCTCCGATTTAAATATAGCCGGTCGGTAAAAAAGCGGGGAATTGTCGTATAAAGAGACAATTCCCCGCTTTGCTCGGGTTTTTATTCGGCTTCCTTAAAGGATTCTATTATATTTATCGCCAAAACGCAGCTTTCGCCGTAGGTCATATTTCGCGCCGGACGGAAATACCCGCCGTCGCCCCGCATGATGCCCATGGCGGAAAGTATGGCCGCCGCGCCGCAGCTTCCGCCGAATTCCGCTTCGTCGGCAAAGTGGGTTTTGAAAATATCAAGCTTCGAAAGCTTGCCCCAGCCCATAAGGTCAACGACAATGTCCGCCGCCTCAGCGCGGGAAACAGTGCCTTCGGCCTCGGTATTATCCTCGGAAACGCTTTCATATCTCCAATACGGAACATCTCCGTAGCCTACGGCATTTCTCATCAGTTTCTCAAAGTCGGCCATGGTTACAGCGTCGTCAAGCATATATCCGCCCTCAACGGCAATGCCGTTTTCCGCGAGACGCTCATATGCCGCCCAAGCCCAGTGGCCGCTTTCTTCGGGCTTTTCCGGCTTGGAATTAAGCTCGCCGCCCGTATAGTTAACGGCTTTTCCGTCCTCGGCGCGTACCGCCGAGAAGCTTCCTGCCGCGGATTTAAGAGTGTAGGCCGCCGCCGGATTTCCGTTTTCGCCGGCGGTGAACACAAGCTCAGCCGTATAGTTGTTTTCTGCCGCTTCGGCTCCGCCTACAATGGCTTGGGGAGTTTCAATTTCACCCTCAAATACGCTCTCGCTGAAATATGTAATCTTATTCGTTTGCGGATCTACGCTGATTCTTTTGCTGTCTGCGGGGAAAGGAATTTCGCCGACGTACTTTTCATAGGTCTTGCCGAAGCTGTATTTGCCGGAATTTACGTTCTTATCCTTGTAGGCCGACATATCCTTGATTTTATTGATGAAGCTGTCGGCGGTGGCTTCAAGGGTTTCATCATCAAAGAGCTTTTCCGTTTCTTCTCTGTCCCAATAAATGTTGACGCTGAGAATTTCCCCGGTTTTGCCGTCGAAGGTCACATTGCCGTAGCCGCCTTCCCATTCGGCCATAAGCCTTGCCGTGTAATCGGTAGTCTTTTTGTTCTCGTCGTAATAGCCAAGATAGCGCATATTGACGGCGCAGTCCTCCGGCAGGCCTATTTCGGGAAGCTCCCTAAGCCTCGCGAGGGCGTCCTCTTGGGAAATAAGGGTTTTCATTATGTCAACCTCGCGCTGTTCCTCTCCGGTAAGGCGGTATCCTCCTCCGCCGCCATCGGCGGAAACGGTGCTGTCCTCCGTAACGGCCTTCTGCATATTCGCGGCGGAGCCGGAGTAAAGGGCGCTATAGTTAGGCTCAAAAGCCTCGCCGTCGGCGGCAAGTATGTACTTTCCGTTTTTGCGGTAAACGGGAAAGGCCCTTTCGGTTTTATCCTCGTTGTTGTAAAAGGCGCTGTACTGTATTGAAAGAGCCTTTTCGCCCAGAAGCTTGATCGCCTCGTCGGGGGCGATAACCGTATCGGGCAGAGTATAGCTGTTTTCAAAATCCCAGCTTAAATTGTAATTCGTCACCTGACCCGTCGCCGTGTTAAGGCGAACCGACGCCATGTTATTTTCCACCCTCGCGCCGTTTTCATAGCGGTTAAAAACCACTCTCGCGACAGTGGAGCTTTCCTCATCGCATATAAGCTTTTCCTCAATCTGAGGAACTACGGTTTTCAGAAAGGCGCGGGCTTTTTCCCGAGCCTGAGCCTTGGTGTAATCCGCAAGGGTTCTTCCGCCGTTGTATTCGTCCCCGTAAAGACTGAAGCCGGTAATTGTGCCGTCGGCGCTTACGGAAGCGGAGGCTCCGCTGTCGTCCTCGGGAGTTCTCCAGCGAAGGTAATACCCCGTTTCGTCGGTTTCGTAAGTAAAGCCCGTCATTTCCGAAGGAATGGGGAGAATGGTTTTCGCGGCGGCGATGGCTTCCTCCGCCGAAAGCTTTTCCGCGCCAAGCGCGGGAATAGACGCGGCAAGCATAAATGCCGCCAGCGCAAAAGCAAGCGTTTTTTTCATGGTATTGTACCTTCCTTTCTTTTGGTTTTTAAATCGGAGCAACGCTCCACTTTGCTTGCGAGGAGCGGAGCTTGCGAACGATTGCGACCTGCGCGCAGGTTATAATATAGACGCATTATTTTCTAAAAAGTTCCGTGTTTTTTAAGAAAATTTTTCCGCTTCTTTCGTTTTGGGCTTATGATGCCGACAAAAAAGGCGAAAATCCGAAGATTCGCGCCTTGACACCCAATATATCAAACTTCAAGCATATCCTTTAGGGCGTTTAAAACGATACGTTCGCTGCCGGAATAATCCGAATCGCACTGCGCAATCCGCTCAAATTCATCGTATATCATTTCACGCTCATACTTAGGCAGATTTTTCAAATAAGAAATCGCGTTTTCCAGCTTATCGTCCTTGCCATCGGCGGGATATTCCGTTTCGGAAATGTTGAATTCACGCCTGTACATTTTCATTCGCTGCTCCTCTTCAGCCGAAATTATACCGTCGGTTTTTACAATAAACATGGCCGTTTCCAAAAAGGCCTCCTGAGCGCCTCTGTTAAGATCCTTCAAAGACATGATTGTCCTCCCCTATCTGTTTTAAAATTTAAACGCCGAAAAATAATCCCTTTCGCAATACCTTTTCAGTATTCAACGCTCAAAAGCGTCAGCCCCTTAGCGGGCAGAGTCTCCCCCGCGTCGTTCCTGTTCAGGGTTTTTAAGGCAAGCGCCCCTTCGCCGGGGGTTCTCTGCCCCGTTCCAACCTCAAGCAATGTACCGGCAAGTATTCTCGCCATATTGTATAAAAAGCCGCTTCCGGTGAAAAATATGTCGATTTCGCCGCTGTCTTCGGTTATTTCTATTTTATCCAGCCGCCTTACGGTGGACTTTTTGCTCCTTTTAAGGGAAGAATATCCCAAAAAGTCGTGTTCCCCCAAAAGAAGTCGGGCGGCTTCGCGCATTTTTTCCGCGTCCACGGCGTCCGTAACGGTATACATATACTTTCGCCGGAAAACGTCGGGATATTCCATGTTCCATATTCTGTAGACATAGGTTTTCCTCAGAGCGCAAAGCCGAGCGTGGAAGCGTTCCTCCGCCTCCTGCGCCTTTGTTACGGCAATATCCTCGGGCAGATAGCGGTTAAGATATTCCATAATCTCTCGGGGAGAAAGCTCCGTTTCGGCCTTAAAGGACGCAACCTGGCCAACAGCGTGAACTCCCCCGTCCGTGCGGCCGCTGCCGTGAAGCTCAACGCTTTTTCCGAAAAGCCTTAAAAGCACATCTTCAATTTTGCCCTGAATCGTAGCCGAGGTGTTTCCCTGCCTCTGCCACCCGTTATATCGGCTGCCGTCGTAGGCAACCGTCAGCTTAAAATTACGCATCCTTCAAAAAATCCGCCGCCGTTTTTCCGGCCTTTTCCGGGGCCTTGCTAAATAAAAAGTGGTCGCAGCCCTTTATTATTTCAAGGCGGGAATTGGGGAAGGAGTCGGCTATAAGCCTTGTATGGGCTTCCTTTATCATGTCGCGGCTTCCGGCCATAACCAACACCGGCGTTGTTACTTTTTTAAGCTCCTCGGGGCTGAAATTCGGCTCGCGAACCATAAGAGACATCACCGAAAGCCTGCGCCTTGCCCCGCTTTCGCGCCGCGCTCTTGAAGCCAGCAGCTTAAAGCTCAGTTCTATGGGCTTTTGATATATTTCCTTAACGCCGGAGGGGTTTAAATTGGCTCCGGCGAGAACCGCCCTTTCAATAATGCCGTCCTTATCCTTAAGAAGCATGGCAATAGCCGCGTTGGCTCCGTCGCTGAAGCCCAGCACGGAGGCTTTTTTGACGCCGAGAGCCTCCAAAAGGGCAAAGGCGTCGTCCGCAATTTGATCTATAGTCAGCTTTTTCCGCCCGAAGGTGGAGCGTCCCTGGCCTCTGCTGTCCATAGCGATAACGGTGAAGTCCTTGCTCCAAAGCTCCGTCTCCTTTTGAAAGCAAGCGGAGCTTTCCCCGTTTCCGTGAAGCAGAAGCAGGGTTTTTTCCTTGTTTCCGTATATTTCAAAATAAATCAAAGCTGTATCGAGCTGCAGCTTTCCCGTTTTATCCGGCTTCATTGCGTCGCCCCCTCCATTTTGCCTCAGACTGTTATTTTACGGCCACCGCCGCACATACCTATAATTTCATATTATTTATAAACGTATGGTAAGCTTACGCGTCCCATACGTTTATTATATCATGTGTTTTTTATTTTGTAAATAGCTTTTTTCTTTTAATTATGATAAAAAGTAAAATAAATATTACAGCCGCCCCTGCGGCGCATATCGCGGCGATTATCCATTTACCGGCGGCGGGCTTTTCCAGTATAGCAAAATCCGCCGGAGCTTCCATCTCGCACACAAGATAGCTGCCGTCCCGCTTGGCTTTAATAACGGTTTTATCATTTATAAGAGCTATGGCGCTGCCGTTGCCATCCTTATCCAGCACCCGTAGAGTAAAGCCATCCTCGCCGTCCGCCTCGGGAGTTATCGAAAAGCTGTAGGCTTTGCCTGTATTATAGCCGTCAAAGGCTTCGCCGCAGCTTATCTCCTTGACGGTGACTCGTGTATTTTCGCTGAAAAGCCCCTGCAAAAGTATCAGCGGAGGATCTTCCTCGGAGGCAATGGTCGTTACGGCCTCGCCGTACACGGCCTCAAAAACCGTATGGCGGCGTATAGGCTCGGAAACATCCCTGTCCCAATAGGGGTATTTGCCATCTTTTTTGGGAATTTTGGGAATTTCGTCCGCGTTTAGCTCTTGGTCGTATTCCTTCACGAGATTTTCTACGGTTTCTCCGTCGATTACAAAGCTGACGTCAAAATGCGTTCGGGCAAACTTGGCGGATTTTGCCTTCAGCATCTCCGAATTGAAGCCCTGAGAGTTTACAAGGGCGGGTATCTGAGGAAAGTACAAATCCCCGCTTTCCACGTACCAGTCGTCGTTAAAGAACATATCCATTTCCTGCGGAAGCTTGTCGGAGGAAATCATTTTTTCAAACTTCAACGGCTGGGCGTTGCCCACGTAGCTTACTCCGCCTATGCCGCCTATTCCCTCGTCAATAAAGCAGTTGTTTTTCGCGCTTCCCTCTATGCTTCCGGCAATGGCTCCCGCACGGGTGAGGTCGTTGGCGTCCAGCACGGAAATGGAATAGCACTGGTGTATGTTGCCGCCCTTGCCCGCAATTCCGCCCGCGTAATCCTTTGCGTCCACCCGGGCGGCGCCTATGGAATAAAGCACTGTGGCAAGGCAGTCGCCGCCCACCGCGCCGCAGCCGCTGTCCGCGCTCAGCTCTCCGGCCCCGAGGCAGTTCTTGATTATGCCCATGTTGGCCAAGCCGACTATTCCTCCGCAGGCGTCGTCCTTCGCGCTGACCTTGCCGTCGCTGACGCAGGAATTGATTACCGCCTTCATGGTTATATCCGAAATGACGGGCTTGCCGCCGGGGAGGGTTATTGTTTCTCCGTCGGTATACAGCTTTTCTACCCCCATTGTACCCACAATGCCGCCGGAATTGCCGACGCCGTTTACAAGGCCGGTATTGCTGCTGTTCTGAATAATGGCGTTGTCGAAGTATTCTCCCGCCACATTTCTGTCCAAGGCAACGTCAACGCTGATAACCTTCTTCATTTCCTCTTTTATGGCGTCGGTATCGAATATTTCACTTAGTCCTTTAAGCTCCTCAGCCTGTACCTTCGGGAACAAAAAGGCGGTTATTTTTCCAAATAATGAAGCCGCATTTGGCTCATCCGCCTTTATCTCCTCCTCCTGAGCCGAGGA
The DNA here is from genome assembly GCA_964551215.1 of uncultured Oscillospiraceae bacterium. Classification (GTDB taxonomy): domain Bacteria; phylum Bacillota; class Clostridia; order UMGS1883; family UMGS1883; genus JAFLUQ01. The sequence goes on from CAZKBV010000027.1 coordinate 17,383, forward strand.
ATCGTCGTTTTCGTTGGGGATTTCCACCGTCCCCTCATTATCGGAGGGGATTATTTCCCCATAGTCGTTGTCATTGGGAATTATCTCCCATCCGTCATTGTATCCGTTTATTAAATCCTCTATATCGCTTCCCAGCTCTTCAATTTTATCCTTTATTTTTTCAAGGCGTTCCTTCCTGTCCTCTATTTCGTTGTATACGCTTTTCAATGCCCTGTAGAGCAGGTTCAGCGGAGCCGTAATGCTGTCGGATATATTGTCGCTGTTATTATCCAGACTGCGCAAGGTTCTTTCCAGCACGTTAAGAGTGCTGTCTACACTGTCGGCCAAATCGTCAAGGGCATTGGAGTTTAAATCTATCCTGTCCAAGGCGGCGGAGAGAGAATCCTTCACCTTCGCGTTGTCCCCCGAGGAGGAGCTTATGCTTTCGGAAATAGTGTCCATAAAGGATTCGATATGCCTTTTTGTTTCCTCCGAGCCGGAGGAAACGGCGTCGATGGAATCGGCGAGGGAGGTTAGGTTCTTGTCAAGACTGTCGGTTACGGTTTTAATATTGTCTTTAAGGCTTTTTGAGTCGTCCACAAAGCCGCTGATGGAATCAATCAGCTCCCGTCCGGCTTCGGATGTGGAGCCGGAATTTTCCGCGGCTTTGTCTATGTAGTCGGCGACGCTGTCCAGCACCTCCCGACTGCCTTGGGTAATGGAATCCGAATTGCTTCGGCCAATGGAGAAAATGTCAAGACTGTCCTTAATTTCATCCACGTCGTTCTTTATATCGTCGTTCAGCTTGTTGTATTCGTCCTCCAGCTCTTGCTTTTGCTTGTCGATTTCGTCGCGGACGCCGTCCATGTCCGCGTCGATATCCGTATAAGGGGAAAACAGTCCGGCAATGCCGCCGGTGTTTTTCTTTCCCTCCACCGTTCCTTGATTCTCGCAGCCCAAAATACAGCCGCTCTGCCTTCCGGCAATGCCGCCGGTGTTGACGGCGTAGCCGCTGCAGCCTACGCTTCCCGTATTGGCGCAGCCCTCCAAAACTCCGCTGCTGTCGCCGGCAATGCCGCCGGTGTTGACGGCGGAAGCGTCGGCGGCTTTGTTTATTTCGCCTTCATTAGCGCAGCTTCTGATAATGCCTTTGTTTTCTCCGGCGATGCCGCCGATGTTTTCTATGCCTGAAATTTCACCCTTGTTGGTGCAGCTTTCTATAATTCCCGTGTCGGAATTTTCCCCGGCGATGCCGCCGATGTTCTTTTTGCCCTCTACGGTTCCTTCAAAGGAGCAGCCGTACAGCCTTCCCTTGTTCACGCCCGCCACTCCTCCGGCGGGCTGAGTTTTTTCGGTGTATCTCACGCCGGAGGCGCCTATGTTGCGGCGGATATCGTCAATTATTTCTTCGGCGTCAACCGTTTTATCGTCGTCCGACAACTCCTTGCAGCGTATTTCCCCTTCCAAAACCAAATCGGAAACCGCGCCGTCCTCCCCTATTTCCCCGAAGAAGCCCCCTTCGTTGGAGGAAACCTCTATTGTGAAGTTATAAATACGGTGGCCGCCGCCCTGAAGCCGGCCGCAGAACACTGCCCCTTGGGTGATTTCCCGTCCCTTCATGTCGATATCGTTAAGAAGCACAAAGCTTTTCCCTCGGGAATATTCGTCGCTTTGGCACCCCGACAGAAACTGCGTAAGCTGCTGAGCCGTGCCTATATCCCCGTCTTCGGCGGACGCGGGCAGCGGCGTCGACGAAAGAGTAACCGCCGCCGAAAGAGCCGCGCACACTATTTTTTTAAATATCTGCGTAATTTTCATAAAAATCTCCATCCCCTTAAAGCTTTAAAGACTCTTATTCCTCCGGCCGCGTATCTTCGTTTTCCGAAAAGGAGGACTGCTGCTCAATCATTTCGTCAAGGTCGGTTTTTGTATCTATTTTAGCGTTTACGTCTCCCCTAATGACTCCTTTAAACTCCCCGAAAACATATCCGCACACCCAGCCGTCTATTCTTCCGTCCACAACCATTGTGCCGCTGCTTTCGCGCCGGCGGGTCTTATCGGCGCGTTCACGGGCCTTGAAGGTGGTTTTCGCAATAAGCTTATCCAACAGTATAACAATGTCCGGCACTACGAGCATTACCACTATTATGGAAATAAGCGTTCCCTGCCCCAGAGTTTTCCCAAGGGAAGATATCATTGTGTTTGTGGAAACAAAGTACATAAGATACCCTGTAATTGCCAGAATAGAACCGGAGGTGATTATGGTGGGAAAGGCCTGATCCAAAGCCGTTATCGCCGCGTCCTTGGCGGGCATTTCCTTTCTAAGGGAAAGGTATCTGTTGGCAAAAACTATGGCGTAGTCAATGGTTGCGCCCATTTGCACCGAGCTTACGACCAAATATCCCAAAAACATCAGCGGCACATTCGTCAGGTATGGTATGGAAAAGTTTATCCACACACTGCCCTGTATTGACAGCGCGAGTATAAGGGGCAGGCATATTCCGTTGAAGGTCGCCACAAGAATCAAAAACAAGGCCAGAAACGTAAATATGGAAATTTTTTTGTTATCGGTGTTGAAGGTCTGTTTAAGGTCGTAGGCTCCGGTGGTACTGCCGGCAACAAGAACACTGTCGTAATATTGCGCCCCCAGCTTTTCCGCGTCCGCCAGCAAAGCGTATGCCTCGTCGCTTTCAACCGGACAGGAATAGGTGAAAACAAGGCGGGAATAATTCTCGCCCTGAAGCTGCTTTTTAGCGTCCTCAAGAGTGTCGTAAACGTTGTCTATATCCGCTTTGTCCTCATCGCTGAGGGTGACTATTCCTTTGTCGATGCAGTCGTGAATAAAGGGGAACAGGTCTAAGAGACTTATTTTGTACTGCGAAACGTCCCCCACAAGGGCACCGTATTCCTCGTTCTTCGCGCCGTAGGCCTGATAAAGCAGTGTACAGAGGCTGTAATCCAAATCCAAAGTCTCCGCCAGCTCCCGAGGGGTTATTTTGCGGGTGAGAGTTACGCCCTCGATTTCCGTACCGGCAAGCCCTGTGGCGGAGGTTACATCGGCGTGTTTTCCAAGCTGCTTCAGGATTTTTTCCTCGCTGTTGTAATCCCCCTTGGGAACTATCACCGCCATCTGGTGGGACTCCCCGAAGGTTTCCTCTATTTTGCCCTTCGCTATGGAGCTTTCCGTGGGGCGTGTTGTCTCGCGGGAGGAGGCGTCGAACTGATAGGGCGCCTTTTGGGACAGGAACGCGCCGGTTATCATCATCACAAGAAATACGAAGGGAACAATATAGCGTATCTTCACAACCATTCTGCACCAAATTTTTATGCTGGGAATGAAGCTCTTGTGGCGGGTTTTATCTATGATTTTTGAACAATCCAGCAAAAGCCCCGGCATCAGCAAAAACACCGTCAGCAGGCTGAATACGATTCCCTTGCAAAGCACCGAGCCCATGTCCGCGCCTATTTTAAGCTGCATAAGCATTAGAGCCGCCAGTCCGGCAACGGTCGTAAGGCTTGAGGAGGCTATTTCGGGGATTCCCTTGCCGAGAGCCAGCACTATGGCCTCCTTTGGGTCATGGTCGCGTTTTTCCTCCGTAAATCTGTTGGAAAGTATAATTGAATAGTCTAAGCCAAGCGCAAGCTGCAAAACCGCCGCTATGGATTTGGTGATGAAGGATATTTCCCCCATAAAATAGTTCGTTCCTAAGTTCAGTATTATGCTTATTCCCAAAACCGCCGCGTATATGGGCACCTCGGTAAAGCTTTCGGTGGTAAGTGTAAGAACTATAAACAGCACCACTATTGCCAGAAGCATTATTATGCTTACCTCCCGGTCAAGCATTTTGGAACTGTCGTCTATCGAATCGGAATAAAAATAACTGTCGTAATCCTTTAAAAGCTCCTTAAGGCCGTCCACGATTTCAAGCTGACGGTCAAGGTCGTCGGCCTCAGTGAGAGTTACCTCGAAAAGCGCCGAGGAATTTTTAAAATGATCCTCGTCGTCCTCAAAGGTAACCTCCTTTACGCCGTCGGCCTTTTCGATTACCTCCTTAAGCTCTTCCGCCCGCGCGGCGGTTATGTTGCTCACCATTATTTTTGTTGTGGCATATGTAACAAATTCCCTGTCCATTATATCCGTACTGAGCTTTGTCTGTGTCCCTTTGGGAAGATATGAAGTAAGGGAGTTGTTTACCTTGACAAGTCCGGATAAAAATACCGCCACGGCGGCAAGCACAGCGAATATTACATATATTACCTTTCTTTTGCTTACGACAAAATCCGAGATTTTATATAACGTGCTTTTTTCTTCCATATTTTCCTCCATAAGGCCTTCGATGGGTATCCCCCAGCGCTCCCGTTTTTGTCGGAGCGTTGGCAGTTTACCCCCACTAATTCACAAATATTATTATACTCACGGCTTTAAAAAAATCAATAGTTAAAATAAGATATTTGTCTTTTAATAGACATATGTTCGTAATTTGTCTATTGTTCAAAAAATCTGTTGACTTCACCGAAAAACTGTGATATCATAACATTATATTATACTATATATTTAAAAAAATGATAAAAGCTCTGCCTTAAAGGAGTGTCTGCTATGGCGACGAAATTAAAATCCGGCTCTACCGACAGAAGAAGCCGCAAAACCGAAGCGGCCATCGAAAACGCTTTTTTTGAGATAGCTTCAAAAAAGGACATAAACAAAATAACCGTCAAGGATATAACCGATATTGCGGATATAAACCGGGGAACCTTCTATCTGCACTACATTGACATTCTCGATTTGCAGGACAGCATCGAAAATCGTATTATCGACCAGCTTTGCTCCCTTGCCGCCGAGGACGTAAGCGGCAGCGGCAAAGAGGCGCAGACAATGAAAATAACGCACATTCTTGAATTTATCCGCCAATACAAAACTATCTTCATGGCCTTTATTCACTCCGGAAGGAGCGTTCAGTTTATAGATAAACTCACACTTGCTCTTGAAAGCCGCCTTCTGCCCGACCTTGCTTTCCGCATGAAGGACAGCTCTAACGAATTTCGCCGCAGAATCGGCATATTTTGCACAAGCGGTTCGGTGGCTCTTATAAGAGATTGGCTCACAAGCGACAACGCCGCCTCCCCCTTTGATTTTGCCCGTACTTTGGAAAGAATCATCAATATGAGCATATCCTCCCTTTAGCCTTAGTCCGCCCGCATTAAAAGCCTCGCCGCTGTAACCTTAACAGCGGCGAGGCTTTTTTGTCTTGACTTTTATTCTCATGCACTTTATAATAATATAAGAGATTGTAAAAGAAGGGGGACTGTACTATGATTAAAAAAATAATTGCGGCAGTCACCGGCGCGCTTATGCTCGTGG
>CAZKBV010000028.1:0-20692 GCA_964551215.1 uncultured Oscillospiraceae bacterium
AGCATTATGCTCACATCGGCTCCGAAAACGGCGGAAGAAAAGGCAAGAGAAAGCACAAGCGCGAGAATTAAAGCTTTTTTCATGGTTTGTCCTCCTTTATATTATATATAACGGTATATTTATCTTACTATAACTTTTCTTTTTTGTCAATTGTCAGTTGCATTTTTTTTGAAGGAAGTGTATAATAAAAATAAAGAATAAATTAAAATATTAAAATAAAGAATAATCGCAAATCCGAAAGGAGCAAAGAAAAAATGAAAAAGTTTTTTATAATACTTATTGCCGCGATGCTGAATGTGTTCGGCGTAATGGCCGAGGAGCCGCCCGCCGCGCCGGAGCTGTCGCTGAAAAGCGGCGTATATTCCGATGCCATGTCGCTTACCATATCCGGCGAGGGAAAGATTTATTACACCCTTAACGGGGACAATCCCACAAGCAAGTCAACCCTATATACCGGCCCCATAACGCTTAGCGAGGTCAAGGAATTCCCCCGATTTGTTCAGGGAGTTAGGGCCGGAGAGGAGACTCCCAAGGGGATAGTGGTGAGAGCCGCCTCGGCGGACGCTATGGGAAATATGGGGCCGACAGTGACGGGAGTGTATTTTATCGGCACCGATGTAAAGGATTTCTACAAGCTTCCCATGATAAATCTTACAGTCGATACATACGACCTATGGGACGAGAGAGAAGGAATATACTCAAATTACTTCTATGAACACAACGTGCCGGCGGTTTTCCAGTACATAACCGCCGACGGCGGTCTTGCCGCCGAAAGAGGGGTTGAAATTAAGGTCAGCGGCCACGGCTCGCGGGATTCGGCCAAAAAATCCATGCGGGTATATTTCACAAAGGGAGATATCTCCGACGGAAAATATCTGGAGTGCGATATTATTCCGGGGACGAGAATGAATTTCAAAAATCCCGCGCCCGTAACGAAATTTGCCAAGCTTACCATGAGAATTTCAGACTGGACAAACACCAATCTCCGAGATGTTCTGGCGCAGCGGATTGCGTCGTATACCCGTGCGGACACGGCCAACAGCGTCCCCGCGGCGTTGTTCCTAAACGGCGAATTTTGGGGAGTATATGAGTGCAGGGAACAGTACGACGAAAGATATGTGCAGTATCATTACGGAATCGACAACGACAATATAGTATTTCTTGACAGAGACTGGACTCTTCCGGCTCAGCACAGCGTCTTGCCGGATACCGGCACGTCGTATACCGATAAAATGGAATATTCCGCCGGCCCCTCCGACAATGACAAGGACGGACGCCTTGGGGAAAGCTATTACCGCGAGCAGTGGCTTTACGTGCGCTCTCTGGCGGAGGAAAAGGATATTTCCAAGGATGAGGTATACGCGGAATTTTGCGCCAATGTGGACGTGGATAACTATATTGATTTCATCATTACATATATATACTGTGCCAACGACGACTGGCCCGGCAATAATTTCAAGCTGTGGAGAGTGACCGAGGAAAATATCGACGACAATGTGTACGGCGCCGACGGAAAGTGGCGGTTTATGGTGCACGATTTTGATATAGCGTTCGAGGACGCGCGCCATAATACCCTGTGGCTCAGCTCTATGGAAAAATTGCCGGAAACCGAAGCGCGGCATCCTGAGTTTGCCACGGCAATGCTGAAGGGACTTTTGCGCAATAAAGATTTCCGCAGCGAATTTGCTCAGCGCACTATGGCGTACCTTTCCACTGCCATGAGCGAGAAAAACATAAACGCTCTGGTAGATAAGCTGACCGAGGAAAGGTCGGTGGGCAAGGAAAGGGATTTGGTCAGATGGAATATAGGCCGAGGCTCCGCTCAGGAGAAAATGGACGGATGGCTTTTCAGAATGAACGGTTATAGGTTCTTTGCGAAGGAACGCCCCGCGATACTTAAAGAACAGTATATACAGCTTCTCAACGGTTCGGAATATGAAGCCGGAATTAAAGGCGAGGCTAATTTTACATTCTATTGCAATGGCGGCGGCATCAGCATAAACGGAGCGGAAATTTCCCCGGAGCGTTACGCCGAAGCGGCGGAAAATTTCCAAACGGTGCAGTTCGCGGGAATCCCTGTGAAAATAACGGCCTTTGACGCCGACGGAAGGGTCGGCGCGCTTAAAATTACCCACAACGGAATCAGCGAAACCTATTACGGCACGGCGGAATTTACTCCCCAGCCGAGCGACTATGTTGTAACCGCCGATTTTACGGAGACTGTAGACGCGCCGACGGGCAGTCCGGCGGGAATAATGAGGGCGGACAGATTTTGCGAAATGAAGGTGGGAGAAAAGCTTCCGGCGGCGGTTTTTGCCTCCGACGGCAGCAGATGCGCCTGCTCCGTAATCATTATCGGAAGCTGCGTGGCGCAAAATGGCGGTATTATCACAGCGGTAAAGGAGGGAAGCGCTCTCATTCGGTTCGTCTCCGGCGGAAAAATCTTTGAAGCAAAGGTGCTTGTGACAAAATGACGGAGATTATTTTAATAATCCTTTTGATATGGAATGTAATTGTGTTCGGACTTTACGGCATTGACAAGTATAAGGCCGTACACGGGCGGTGGCGGATATCCGAAGCGGCGCTTCTCGGGTGCGCTTTCGCTTTCGCCGCCCCGGGAGCGGCGGCGGGAATGGCCGTGTTCCGCCATAAAACCCGTAAGCTGAAATTCAAAATCGGAGTACCCTTGGCGGCGGCAGTCAATATAGCTTTGGCGGCGGCGGTTATGTATCTGAAGTGATTTGACGGGGGGATATTCGCTTTGAAAATTGATTTTGAAGCTTATTTCGCGGAAAGCTTCATGGAAAACGGCATAGCTTAATTAAATAGGACGGCGGGGAAAGCCCTAAAAAGCCGTTCGGGAGGCTGTAAAAAACAGACGCGTTTGTTTTTTACAGCCTTTTTTCCGCTTTGGGGAAAGCCTTGACGGGGCTTGGCGGATTGGCGAAAAAGCAAAAATATTTTCACGGATAAAATTTACAAAAATATTAAATTTCTTTTACATAAATGTTCTAATTTGCAGCTATAATAAATATAATTTATCAGGGCCTCCGATAAAGAAGCCGTAAAAATGTATATTGAAAGGGCGAATACCAATGCAAATCGAGAATACGCAAGCATATATAATTTCCGGCGGCACTCAGCCGACGGGCGGTGAAATTGCCAAGGAAAAGCCAAAGAACGGAAAAAAGAAAAAAATCCGTAAAACCGTGAAATCCAAAAAGTTCGGATTTGCGCTCCCCATACCGAGACGCTTCGGAAGGGATATGCGAATTCTGTGGAAAACCGGAAGAAAGAAAATAATATGCACCTGCGCGGCGCTGGCAGCTTCCGTAACGGGCTTCTCCGTTTTGGCGTCCTACTGTACAATAGGGGTAAACTATTACTGCAACGACAATCTTATATGCACAGTCGCGGCGTCCGATGACGCGGCGGCAATAATAGGCAGCGCCTTAAAGAAGGCCGATATGCTGGGAGCCGACAGACCGGAAATAGAAACCTCCGCGAAGATTGCCCTTAAAAGCAGTCTTGTGGAAGGGGACGAGGCGGTGGAATCTATACTTTCCGCCGCGCCGGGGCTAACAAGGGGGTACATTGTATCCGTGAACGGGACAGATCTTTTCGTGACGGAAAGCAGAGAAACGGTGGATTCCGCGCTCAACGAATATCTGGAACAGTACAAAATAAACGATACCGCCGAGCTTTCTTCGGATATAGAAATACGGGAAAAAATTGTGCGCAAGGAGGATATAACGCCCACCGATTATATTCCCGCGCTGCTTAACGAAGGAAACGTTCTTACGGTCATGAATACGGTGGATCTTACGGAGCAGCAGACCATCGCCCATGAAACGCGGGAAATTCCCGATGAAAATATGTATGTTGGAGAAAGCGTTGTGGAAACTCCCGGGGCGGACGGGGCGTCGGTTATGGTTGATAGGCAGGTTTACAGCAACGGGGAGCTGCTTTCTTCGGCCATAATCAGCAGTGAAATTATTACCGAGCCGGTAACGGAGGTTGTGCGAGTCGGCACAAAGCAAAAAAACGCCCTTGAAGAGGGCCTGAGCTATCCCGTGACGGCACAGCTCAGCAGCGGCTTCGGCTCGCGCTGGGGCCGTCAGCATCGTGGAATAGATCTTGCGGTGGCCATGAATACTCCCGTTAAGGCGGCGGCCTACGGCACGGTAATTACAGCCGAGGCGAGAAGCGGCTACGGCAATTTTGTCCAAATTGACCACGGCTATGGCATTGTCACCAGCTACGCCCACCTTAATTCCATTGATGTTTCCGTAGGGCAGACAGTCAGCCGAGGGGATATAATCGCTCACAGCGGAAATACCGGCAATTCCACAGGGCCGCACCTTCATTTTGAGGTGATAAAGGACGGGGAATATCTTGACCCGCTGACCTGCTTAAAATAATGCGGGCGGGAGGAGCCGGACAAAATAATTGACCTTATCTATTGACATTTTAAAATCGCGGTGATATAATACTGACAGTATGCATCCGTAGCTCAGCTGGATAGAGTGTCAGACTCCGACTCTGAAGGCCGTGCGTTCGAATCGCATCGGATGCACCAAAGAGCAAGGGAGCCGTCGTATTTTCGGCGGCTTCTCTGCTTTTTGCATATATTTTTTGCGCAAATTGCATATATTTTGTGCAAATTTTTTTACAGAAAACAGTTGACAAATAAAAAAATTATGATATAATAACAGTATGTAGTGGATAAAAAAGGCAAACCAAGTGAAAGCTTGGGACGCAAAGCCAGGGTCTAATCTGATGGGCGAGTTCTTGCAGAATGACCGGCCGGCTGCAAATATAAAAAATAAGGAGGCGGCCACTATGAAAAAGATAATCAGTATGGCAACGGTAGTCGCAATGCTCCTTTCGGTGGGAGTAACAAATGTTTTTGCGGCAACCGTCAATGACACAAAGGTTAAGTTTTATGTTCAAATTTCCGGTGTAGAGCTTGACAGCAACGGAAATGTGTCTTCCCGCCCAAAGTCCGAATTTACCGGAGTTCTCGGAACGGGTACTCTTGCTGAGCGGCAGGATTCGAAGCTTACGGTTACGGCGACCAAGGATGACGGAGATGCGGAGATTCGCAAGTATCTCGCTTCCGTTCCCGATGAAGATGCAATGTTCGACGTCATAAGAAAAACATATGAAGCGAGTGACGCGGTTATTAAGGACAATACCGGCTCCGTAATTAAATGGGGTAAGTTCTCGTCTCAGAATTACCGTATTCACTGGTATGTTCTTAAGTATGAAACAGGCGACAACTGGCATGTTGACGGTATTCTTGTTGACCGTGCCACGGATGAGGTTATTTCCATTATAGAACCCGACCCCGAGCCTTCCGCCAATGACGCGGCTGTCTGCGTTAAGTATGATGTTAACGCGGGAAAGTTTACTCCCGGCGTCATGGATATAGAGGAGTTGCGTCCTCATAACGACCGCTCCGGCGACAATGACAACGAGGTGCTTGCGGGCTTCGATGATGTTTGGTACACCGTTCTTAAGAAGGATAGCTTCAAAACCAAGGAAAAGGAAATTCCCCAGCGTCTTATGGACGCCGCGGAGGCTGTCGCGGATTTGGCAGGGGCGCGTCTTGGCGAGCTTGACAGCTTGTTGCAGGAGGAGTATGGCCGAATCGACTCTCAGGCGTGGAAGGAAGAATATGTAAACAGAGCGGGTAAGTCCACTCTTTATGTAACTCCCTTCATTAACTCCGAATTGGCTAACTTCGATGTTGACCGCGATGAGTATATTTGGCTTGCGGTAGGCGACAGGAGAGGCAACATTCAGTACGTTTACGTTATGGACCGTGAAATGGCCGGTATAGAAAATCTTTTTGAAGAAGAGTAAAAATCGGGCAGTAAAAATCGGTACAAAATCAAATGATTATTACAAGCGGCGGCTTTTAGGCTGCCGCTTGTTTTTGCGTTTCGGCGTAGGCTCCGTTCTCCCGCCGAAACGCCCAATAAGGGTCTAAAGCCCTTATTGAAGCGCGATAACCGAAAATACGGAAAAATAATACCCATGTCAAAAAACTTGACATTGTATATCGGCGGTGCTACAATTGTAATGTGAAAGCCAAATAAGGCGTCAAAATAATGTGTTTAAAGTACAGTAAAAATCAAACAAGAAAGGAAAAGCGATATAATTTCCCGTTTTTAAGATAAAGGAAATTATATTACGGTGGAATTTATGCTTCACATAGAAGAGGCAATAATAGTTGAAGGAATATACGACAAGCAGCGGGTGAACGAAGTGTGCGACGCTTACTGCATTATAACCGACGGCTTCGGGATTTTCAAGGACAAGGAAAAACGGACATTCATCCGAAATCTTGCCCGGGAAAAGGGCATAATCGTCCTTACCGATTCGGACAGCGCAGGGAGGCTTATCAGAAACCATATAAAAAACATTGCGGGAAATGCCGATGTGAAGCAGGCTTACATCCCCGAGATTTTCGGCAAGGAGCGGAGAAAAAGAAAGCCCTCCGCCGAGGGAAAGCTGGGCGTCGAAGGCATGGAGAGGGAGGCCCTTATAAAGACGCTGGCTCCCTTTGCGGCGGAGGCTCCCGAAAAAAAAGACAACGGCGCCGAAAAGGTTACAAAGAGGGACTTTTTTGAGCTGGGACTGACCGGCGAAAGGGACAGCGGTGAAAGGCGCAGGAGACTTTGCCGCGCCCTTAAAGTGCCGGAAAACCTGTCGGCAAACGCGGTGATAGACGCGGTAAACGCAATAATGACAAAAAAACAATTTGAGGGTGTCATAAATTCCATTAATTTATGACTTTACAAATATTGAATTATCTGTTATAATTACAGTAAGAATTTATTTTTTAACCTTGCAAAAATGCCCTGCCTAAGGCGGCGGGGAACATCTTAGCTTAGGTTATAATACACGAAAGGAAAATGAAAATGAAAAAAGTTATCGCGCTGATACTTGCGGCGATTTTTACCGCCGCGCTTATGCCCGCGGCCTTTGCCGACGGCATAGAGATTGAAGAAATATACGATTCCTACGGCTACGGCGAGGAAATATTCGTTTGCGGCACGACTGTTACCGAAGGCGTTATCGTAAGCCTTACCGATACGGAGGGAGCCAATAAATATTATTATGTAGCCTTGGACGCCAATACCCTTGAAAAAGGAATTTACATAGGAGTGGACAAAAACTGGCCCTTGGGAGAGTATATATTGAGGGTTTCTTACGGTGCGGAATACGTTAATACCTACTATATTCAGATAGTGGAGGAAAGAGTCAGCCATAGCGCGGTGAGTTCATCGGGAAATAAAACCGATGTTACAGCTACGGATGTTTCGGTTTCAGATACGGAACTGGAATTAAAGGTGGGAGATACCGCGGAGCTGACAGCCAAGGGCGAAAAAACCAGCTTTAAGTGGACTACCGACGATGACGACAAAATAACTGTTTCCGCCGCAACATCGGCTACGGCCAAAATAACCGCAAAAAAGACCGGTACGGCGACTTTATGGGTGTACTGCGGCAATAACTACGCTACGGTGAACATTACCATAGTTCCCGCAGACAGCAAGCCCTCCTCCGACGATAAAGAAAGCGGAAATAATTCCGGCCTGAACGAGGACAAAGAAAACAAACAAAACGACAGCAATGATAACGGCGATGAGGATAACGGCGATAAGGAAGAAAAAGAGACTGCGGAAAACACGGAAAAGTCCGACAAATTCCCGGATTTGGAGGAAGCGCTCTGGGCGAAGGAGAGCGTCAATTCTCTTGCCGAAGCCGGAATAATCGACGGTATGGGGGACGGAACGTTCGCCCCTCAGGCAAATGTTACGAGAGCCCAGTTTGTAAAAATGACAGTGCGGGCTTTTGACCTTGAAAACAAGGGCGAGGCCGCGTTTGACGACGTTTCTCCCGACGCGTGGTACGCGGACGACGTGCTTACCGCGGCAAGCAACGGCATTATAAACGGCGTGGGAGACGGCAAATTTGCCCCCGAAGCGAATATTTCCTGCCGTGACGCGGCGCTGATAATTCAAAGGGTGCTGGCAATGAACAATACATCTCTTCCGGCTCCGGCGGAAGCCCCCGAAGGGTCGGAATATGCGGCGGAAGCTGTGGGAGAGCTTATTTCCGCCGGAATAATAACCGACGAAATGAAATTTTCACCTTCGGAAAAGGCAACCCGCGCCCAGAGTGCTTATCTTATTTACGGCGCATACAAGCTGAAAGCCGAGGTGGACGGAGGAAATGGAGAAAAGTGATAACATCCACGCCGGTCACCGTCAGAGAGTTAGGGAAAGGTTCCTTGCGGAGAAGCTGAGAAACTTTGCTCCTCATGAGGTGTTGGAGCTTCTGTTGTTCTACGCGGTGCCGAAGCGGGATACCAACGAAACAGCTCATTTGCTGCTGGACAAATTCGGCTCGATAGACAGGGTGTTCGACGCGTCTCTTCCGGATTTGCTTGACGTCAAGGGCGTGGGCGAAAATATGGCGGTGCTGCTTAAGCTTATGCCGGAAATATCTCAGTACTATATTAAAGAGAGGTACGGCAAAAACGTACATATAGAAAATATCGAGCAGATGGGCAAATATATGTGTTCGAGAATCGGCATGGCAGGGTGGGAGATTTTTGCCGCCGCAGCTTTTGACGCGGATAAAAACGAAATCGCGTTTTCCGTAATAAGCGAGGGAAGCGTGTCGCGGACGGATGTAAACCTTCGCTCTCTTACGGAATTTGCCATAAGCACTCGGGCGGAAATGGTGGTAATAGCTCACAACCATGTTACGGGAAAACCTTTTCCATCCCAAGCGGACAGAGACGCGACAAGAAAAATATGCCGCACGCTTGCGGAAATAGGGATAAAAATCGTAGATCATATTATCGTTTCCGGCGACAGTTTTTTCAGCTTCGCCGACAACGGAATTATGCCGGTATAACCTACGCGGGGATGTCCCCGCCTGCGCAGCAATGCGTTAGGCTGTTTCGCTTTGGGCTGTTCGCCCAAAGGCCGCGCCGGCTGCAATCTATCGCAAGCTCCACTCCTTGCAAGCAAAGCGGAGCGTTGCTCCGATTTAAAAAAGACAATACAGACAAAGGATGATAGACATGAGCAAACGTATTTTTGTTGAGAAAAAGCCGGGATTTGACGTTGAAGCGAAGGGGCTTCTTCACGACCTTCGCCACACCCTTATGATAGAGGGATTGGAGGGGCTGAGAGTCGTAAACCGTTACGACATCGAGGGCATTTCCGACGAGGAATATTCCGCCGCCAGAACTCTTGTTTTTTCCGAGCCTCCGGTGGATTGGGCCTTTGACGAAAAAATTGACGTCGCTCCCGATGAAAGCGTTATAGCCTATGAGCTTCTTCCCGGTCAGTACGACCAGCGCGCCGACAGCGCGGCAGTCTGCGTACAGATTCTTACAAGGGGAGAAAAGCCCATCGTACGGGCGGCGAAGCTGATAATCTTTAAGGGCAGTGTTTCTCCGGAGGACGTTGAGCGTATGAGAAAGTACGTTATTAACCCCGTTGAAGCCCACGGCGCGGAAACGGAAAAGCCCGAAAGTCTCATTATGAAAGCCGAAGCTCCCGCCGACGTGGCTGATGTGGAGGGCTTTATTGACGGAGACGACAGCGCCCTTAAGGCTCTTGCGGAAAAGATGGGCTTTGCAATGGATATTGACGACCTTAAATTCTGTCGGGAGTATTTTAAAAATACCGAAAAGCGCAATCCCACAGTTACGGAAATGCGTGTTATAGACACATATTGGTCCGACCACTGCCGACACACCACCTTTACCACGATTTTTGACGAGGTAAGGATAGCTCCCGAATTTAAGGCGCTTCAGCGGTCCTTTGACAGCTATACCGACGCAAGAAAGACCCTTTACGTAAACAAAAAGAAAAATATGTGCCTTATGGATCTGGCGACAATAGCCATGAAGGAGCTTAAAGCCCAAGGCAAGCTGAACGACCTTGACGAAAGCGAGGAAATAAACGCCTGCTCCATTAACATAACGGCTGAAATCAACGGAAAAAAAGAGCCGTGGCTTCTCATGTTCAAAAACGAGACTCATAATCACCCCACCGAGATAGAACCCTTCGGCGGCGCGGCTACCTGCCTTGGCGGAGCTATCCGTGATCCGCTTTCGGGCAGAAGCTATGTTTATCAGGCTATGAGAGTTACGGGTAGCGGCGACCCAAGAACGGAGGTTAAGGATACTCTTCCCGGCAAGCTCCCCCAGCGGAAGATAACCCGCACGGCGGCGGCGGGCTACAGCTCCTACGGCAACCAGATAGGTCTTGCCACAGGGCAGGTCGCGGAGATTTACCACCCCGGATATGTGGCAAAGCGTATGGAAATAGGCGCGGTTGTAGGCGCGACTCCAAAGGATCATGTGGTGCGCCTTGTTCCCGAAGCGGGGGATATTATAATCCTGCTGGGCGGGCGCACGGGCCGTGACGGCTGCGGCGGAGCTACGGGTTCGTCAAAGGCTCACAACGTAAATTCCCTTGAAAACTGCGGAGCGGAGGTGCAGAAGGGCAATCCTCCCGAGGAAAGAAAGCTCCAGCGTCTGTTCAGAAACGGGGACGTTACAAGAATGATAAAGCGCTGCAACGACTTCGGCGCCGGCGGCGTCAGCGTTGCCATAGGCGAGCTGGCGGACGGTCTGAGCATAAATCTGGACGCGGTGCCGAAAAAATACGAAGGTCTTGACGGAACAGAGCTTGCCATAAGCGAAAGTCAGGAAAGAATGGCTGTTGTTGTGGACAAAAATGACGTTGATAAATTTATCGCCGAGGCAAACAAGGAAAATCTTGAAGCCACCGTTGTTGCCGTTGTTACGGACAATAACCGCCTTACCATGACATGGCGGGGGAAGACGATTGTGGATGTAAGCCGTGATTTTCTGAATACAAACGGCGCGGAAAAGCACGCTTGTATATATGCCGAGGCCCCAAAAGAGGAGCTGTTCCCCGCTTCGGAATATACGGATATAAAGAAAAAGTGGCTTGAGACTGTGGGCGACATTAACGTTTGCAGCCAGAAGGGGCTTTCCGAAAGATTTGACAGCACTATCGGCGCAAGCTCCGTGCTTATGCCCTTCGGCGGAAGGTATCAGCTTACCCCTGCGGAAGGTATGGCGGCGAAGCTCCCCCTCAGCCAAGGGGAAACCACTACGGCGTCGCTTATGGCCTACGGCTACAACCCCTATCTTACGTCAAAGAGTCCGTACCACGGGGCAATGTATGCGGTTGTCGAATCTTTGGCAAAGCTGGCGGCAATGGGCGCCGATTACAGCAAGGCGCGCCTTACCTTCCAAGAATATTTTGAGCGTCTGGGCAGCGACCCGAAGCGTTGGGGCAAGCCCTTCTCCGCTTTGCTGGGCGCGTATACCGCTCAGCTTAAAATAGGCACGGCGGCTATAGGCGGAAAAGACTCCATGAGCGGCTCCTTCGGCGAGATGGACGTGCCTCCCACGCTGGTTTCCTTCGCGGTGGCCGTGGAAAATGCCGGACAGGTGCTTTCTCCCGAATTTAAAAAGGAAGGCAGCAGCATAGTTTATCTTCCCCTTAACCGTCTGGAGGACGACACTCCCGACTTTGAGGCTCTGCATAAAAATTACGGCGCAATGTACGAAGCTGTAAAGGCAGGGGAGGTTATCTCCGCCTCGGCTCTTAAGATGGGCGGCCTTTGCGAGGCTGTCAGCAAAATGACCTTCGGCAACAAGATAGGCGCAAAAATAAACTACGGCGGGGATCTGTTCGCCATAGCCCCCGGCGGAATAGTTGTTGAAACAGACCGAGCGGATCTGTTTGGCGAGCTGGGCGGCGTATGTATCGGCGTCACAGGGGGAGAAAGCATAGTTGTAAACGGAACCGAAATGTCCGTAGACGAGGTGCTTGAAGCGTGGAAGGCTCCCCTTGAAAGGGTGTTCCCCACTAAGGCAAGGGAGGAGGATTCTCCCCTTACGGATTACCTTTACGGCAAAAAGACCGTATACACGGCGAAAAACAAGGTGGCAAAGCCAAGGGTGTTTATCCCCGTATTCCCCGGCACAAACTGCGAATACGACAGTGCGCGTCAGTTTATAAAAGCCGGCGCTCAGCCTGAGATATGCGTGTTCAACAACCTTTCCCAAGCCAATGTTGAGGATTCCTTAAAGCGTTTTGCCGACAAGATAAAGGAGTGCCAAATAATTATGTTCCCCGGCGGCTTCAGCGGAGGCGACGAGCCTGACGGCAGCGGCAAGTTTATTGCTACGGCCTTCCGCAACGCCCGCGTAAAGGAAGCCACAATGGAGCTTCTTCAAAACCGCGACGGACTCATCTTAGGCATATGCAACGGCTTTCAGGCTCTTATAAAGCTGGGGCTTGTACCTTACGGCGAAATAAGGGATATAGACGAAAGCTGTCCCACGCTTACCTTTAACAATATAGGCCGCCACGTTTCACAGATGACCTATACAAAGATAGTCAGCAAGCTTAGTCCGTGGCTTTCCAAGGCGGAGCTTGGCGGCGTATACGCCATTCCCGTATCTCACGGAGAGGGACGCTTTGCGGCTAACCCCGAAATGGTTGAGCGGCTTCGCAAAAACGGCCAAATCGCCACAAGATATGTGGATCTTAACGGCAATCCCACCCACGACATCGCTTTCAATCCCAACGGCAGCATAGACGCCATCGAGGGCATTACCAGCCCCGACGGACGAATCTTAGGCAAGATGGGACACAGCGAGCGTAAGGGGGATTTTGTGGCAAAGAATATTGACGCTCCAAAGGATCAGCTTATCTTTGAAAGCGGCGTGGAATATTTTAAGTGATGGCTTTCAAACGTTACAACAAAGAAAGGGTTTTTAAAATGAAAAAGTTATTGATGCTCCTTTTGGCGCTGGCTCTGGCGCTTCCGACAGCGGTAATGCCCGTATGCGCGGAGGATGCCGACGGAGATTTGGCGTTGGCTCCCGTGTGCGACACTGATGAAATACAAGTCGGCGACCAATTTTTGGTAAAGCTCATGATTGACGGGGCGGACTTTAAGTATCTTGTTTACAGCATGGCCGGCAGCTTTGACAGCGAAATTGCCGAGCTTGTGGCGCCGGTATATAAGGATGACGGGTTCAGCATAATCTGGAACGATTTCAGTAATGAGACGGGCGAATTCCAGTTCGACGCGGCCGATATACGCAATATTGAAGGAAGCAGCGATCCGCTGGTTCTGTCCCTGCTTTTCAAGGCGAAAAAGGCCGGAAAATTCACCCTTACGCTGAACGAAAAATGCGTTTTGGGCAAGGCGAAGGTTTCGGAGGGCGATGATTACCAGTACGACTTTGAAAAAAGAAATTTTGAAGCGGATATCACCGAGGACACCGACGAAAAGGACGTTGTGATTATTGCCGAAAAGGAGCGGAAAACTCCCTACGACGATATGTTCGGCTACGAATGGGCGGAAATTTCCGTGGGAGCTTTGGCCAAGCTGGGCATTTTGGAGGGCTTCTGCGAGGAAAGCTTCCTTCCCGCTCAGAATATTACAAGAGGCGAATTTACCGCCCTTCTTATACGCAGCGCAAAAATTGAGGGTACGGGCGAGCAGTTTCCGGACGTTGCCGAGGATTACAAATTTGCCGAGGAGATTAAAACCGCCAAAAAGACGGGCATTGCCCTTGGCGACGAAAACGGCAGCTTTAATCCCGACGCGGAAATTACCCGTCAGGATATATGCGCCCTTGTTTTCCGAACACTCAGCTACAAGCACAAGATGAAGCCTGTCGAGGAGGAACGCGTAGAGGATTATATAGGTGAATTCTCCGACAGAGACGAAATTTCGGATTACGCCGTTCCCGCGGTTGCCGCCGTTGTGCGGGCAAATCTGCTTAAGGGCGACGAGGGTACGCTCAATCCCAAGGCGAACATGACCCGTGCCGAAGCGGCGGTTATTTTGGAGAGCGTCATAATCCATATCAAGCTTGTGAGGTAGAAGCGCGGAGCCGCGAAACAGCCTTTCCCGATAAAGCGCGAGAGCGTTTATACATAAACCTATCGGTCTATGTATAAACGCTCTGTTTTTTAGTAATTTATGACAGCGATTAATTTGCGCCGTCAGCTTCAATCAGCACCCGCTCGGTTTCCTCGACGGCCTTGTTTACCCAGTATTCCATATCTATTTTGCTTTGGCTTTGAAGCACCTTTTCCAATAGGGGCTTTGTTGTGGGGTGCTTGGGGACGAACACCGTACAGCAGTCCTCATACGGAAGTATGGAAGTCTCAAAGGTGCCTATTTTACGGGCCATATTGACGATTTCGTCCTTGTCCGCTCCTATAAGCGGGCGGAACACCGGCAAAGATTCCACCGCGTTGTTTGTAACGCCCAAGGCGTGGATGGTCTGGCTGGCAACCTGCCCCAGACTTTCTCCGGTGATAAGGGCGAGACTGCCGCTCTTTTTGGCGATACGCTCCGCCACCATCATCATCATGCGGCGCATAATAAGGGTGAGATGCTCCTCGGGGCAGTTGTCACGGATGGCAAGCTGCTGCTCGGTGAAGGGGACTATATAAAGATTGTACCGGCCTGTGTAGCTTGCCAGAATACGCCCCAGCTCGATGACCTTTTCCTTGGCTCTTTCGCCGGTATAGGGAGGGCTGAAGAAGTGGACGGCGTTAAGCTCCACGCCTCTTTTTGCCATCATATAGCCGGAAACGGGGCTGTCGATGCCTCCGCTGAGCAGAAGCGTCGCCCGACCGTTGCTGCCCGTAGGCATACCGCCCGGCCCGCTGACCCGTGCCGTATCCGCATAGACATAGGCTTCCTTGCCGCGTATCTCAACCCGGACGATGGTGTCCGGATTGGTCACATTTACGCTGAGATGGGGGCATTTTTCCAAAAGCGCGCCCCCCATTTCACGGCTTATTGCCGGGGAATTAAAGGGAAACTGCTTGTCGCTTCGCTTTGATTCCACCTTGAAGGTGTCGATGCTGTCCATGAAGGGAGCCAGATAGTCGGCGCCATCCCTGAGAATAACGTCCATATCCTTGGGGAAAACTCCGGCGCGCGCAATGAACACAATGCCGAACACCTTTTGCAGACGCCGGATTATATCGTCGATATCTGCCCCTTCGGCAGGCTCCACATAGGTTATGGCTTGGGACTTGTAAACGCTTTTTCGGCTTTCTTCGGGGACAGCCCTTTTTATATTGCTTATGAGCAAATCCTCAAAGCGGCTTCTGTTCAGCCCTTTAAGGATTATTTCCCCATATTTTATAAGTATAATTTCTTTCATGCCTTGGTTCCTCTCGTTTTTAGTTCTTGACGGAAGCTTATCTTCTCCAAAGGCGCACGGCTTCCATAACCGCGGCGGCGGTTTCCTCTATTTCCTCGCGGGAGGTAAAACGGGACAGGCTGAACCGCACGGCGTTATCCGCCGTTTCCCTCTTCATTGCCTTTAAAACATGGCTTCCTCCGCCTTTTGCCGAGGCGCAGGCGCTTCCGGCGGAAACGCATATGCCCTTTTCGTTAAGGGCGTTGAGCATTACCTCACTGCGGATGCCCCCGAAGGAAACGTTGAGAATATAGGGACTTTCGTTTTCGCCTCCGTTATGGCAGGTGTCGGGTATGCTTAAAAGCCTTTCCTTTAAAAGGGCTTTAAGCTCAAAGGGGTGGTTTTTGTTTAAGGCCGCCTGCTCCGCCGCGACAGTAAGTCCGGCTATTGCCGGAAGGTTTTCCGTGCCGCTGCGAAGGCCTTTTTCCTGACCGCCGCCGCAAACGGGGCTTTTAAGTACCGCGCCTTTTTTTACGTAAAGTACGCCCACTCCCTTGGGGCCGTGAATCTTATGGCCGCTGACGCTTGCGGCGTCAATTCCCCAACGGCGCAAATTCAAAGGCACATGGCCGAAGGCCTGTACCGCGTCTGTGTGAAGCAAAGCGCGGGGAGCCGCCTTTTCCATAATTCCTTTGATTTTGTCCACAGGCATAATCGCCCCTGTTTCGTTGTTCACAGCCATAACCGACACAAGGCAGGTCTGCTCCGTAATCGCTTCCCGAAAGGCGGAAAGGGGAACAACTCCGTCGGAATCGGGCATGAGATATATAACCTCAAAGCCCTTATCTTCCAGCCTTTCCATACATCTTAAAACCGCCGGATGCTCCACCGCCGTGGTTACCACCCGCTTCCCCTTTTTGATGTTTGCTCCGCCGAAAACGGCGATATTGTCGCTTTCCGTACCTCCCGAGGTAAAATATATTTCCTCGGGAAGCACCTCTAAAGCCTTTGCGGTGCGTTTGCGGCAGTCGGTAAGAAGCCTTTCGGCTTCTGTTCCCAAAAGGTGACGGCTGGAGGGGTTGCCGAAGCAGCCCTCCATAGTGTCCGCCACGGCCTTTATTACCTCTTTTGTGGGAGCCGTGGTGGCCGAATTGTCAAGATATATCATAGCTTTTCCTCTTTTTTGCGGCTATTTGCATTGGTTTCCCTCGGCATCGAGCCAAATCGCGTTTACACTGTAGCTGCCCTTCGGGGAAGGATTGCAGATAATGCTGCTTTCCTTGAAATCAAAGTCAAGGATATCCTTTTTCCCTTCGTAGGAATAGGTGACCTGAGCGGATGCCGCTATGTCGGAGTTAAGCCAGAACAGGTCATAATTTGCCCCGCCTATTTTGGCGGAGGCCTTTACGGGGCTGCCCTTTTTCACGGAGAAAATATCCCCCAGCTTGTACTTCCCGCCGCCTTTGTGGGTAAATACGGCAAGACCGTTTTCCCCTGCGTCGGAGGTAAAGCCGCATATAATATAGTCTTCTCCGTTAAGCTCGGCGACAATATGCGCCCCCACGACCTTTTGACTGAGAATCTCCCGCCGACTTTCCGCGGAGGAGCCGTCCACAGTACCCATGTACCACGTCCATGCGATAATGGCGGCAATCATAACGGCAATTCCCGAAATGGTGTAACGTTTAGGCATAATAATTTCTCCCTTCATTTTCTTCCTTTTTTATTTTAAGCTTTATTTTAGACAACAGCCATGCCGATTTTACGGCGCGCCCTTAGCTATTCCAACGTAAGCTGCTTTACGGAGCTGTCCTCATTTTTTAGGTAATAGCCCGAAGAGGGAATACTCTTTGCCCTGTAGCCTTCGGAGGATTTCAGGCAGTCTTGGGGCAGAGCCATAGTTTTAAGCAGACTTTTCCGCCTAAGCGTCAGCACCTGAACCCCCTGAGCCGTACGGCTGGTTTTGGTGAGAATGTCCGCCGTATTAAATACCACGCATTTTTCGATGCTGCTTATAAGGGCTACGTCGCTGTCCTCGGGAATATATAGACAGCCCACAAGAGTTCCGTTGCCGTAAGCCCCGGTAAGCCGCTTGCGGTTGGTTTTGGTGGCGTAGCTGTTCATATCTATTTTGGCGACTTTGCCGCTTTCAAAGGCAAAAAGCATAAAGCCCTTGTATCCGTATGAAGGCGTGGCGAAAACTATCCGCTCGCCCTCCTCCATACCCAGCACATTTGGAAGATAATCCCCCATAGAGCTGAGCTTTCCGTCCGAAAGCTCCCGCAGGCGGCACTTGTAGCAGTTTCTCAGATCCGAGAAAAACAATACGTCCTGAGAATTGTCGGCTTCGGCGAGACAAATTACCCTGTCGCCCTCCTTCATCTTGTTATTGCCGCCGTTGCGAAGGCTTGCGAGGGGAATTTTCTTGAAGTAGTTTTCCGCGGTAAGGAATATTTTCAGCTTGTAGCCGTCGATTTTCTCCTCCTCCGGCGGGGCGGGAACGTCCTCAACAGTTATTATTTCCGTTTTGCGGGGTTTAGAGTACTTTTTGGATATTTCATTGAGCTGTTTTATTATAACCTTATGAATGAGCTTGTCGTTTTCGGCGGTACGGCGAAGGTCGGCAATTTCATCGGTAAGGCTTTTAATTTCGGATATGCGCTTTAAAATGTAGTCCTTGTTAAGGTTGCGCAGCTTTATTTCAGCCACAAATTCCGCCTGAATTTTGTCTATGCCGAAGCCTTCCATCAAATTGGGAACCACCATTGCGTCGTCGGGAGTGTTCCGCACAATTTTTATTGCCTTGTCTATATCCAGAAGAATTTTCTCAAGCCCCTTTAAAAGGTGCAGACGGGCCTCCTTGTTTTCCGCGTCGAAAACGCACACTCGGCGGATGCTCTCTGTGCGGAAGCGCGTCCATTCCTTGAGAATCTCCTTTATGCCCATGACCCTTGGGCTGCCGTCAACAAGAATATTGTAGTTGCAACCGAAGCTGTCCTCAAGAGGAGTTTTGTCGTAGAGCTTTGTCATGAGCTTTTCAGGGTCAACGCCCCGTTTAAGGTCAATGGTAAGGCGAAGGCCGTTGATATCCGTTTCGTCCCGGACGTCGTTTATTTCCTTTATTTTGCCCGCCTTCATAAGCTCCGCTATTTTTTCGATAATTATTTCCACAGCGGTGCTGTAGGGAATTTCCGTTATCTCTATGGTATTGCTTTTCTTTTCGTAAGTGTATTTTGCCCTCACCCGTATGCTTCCCGTTCCGGTTTCGTAAATCCTGTCGAGGGCTTCCTTGTCATATATAAGCTGTCCGCCTGTGGAAAAGTCGGGGGCTAAAATATATTCCCGCAGGTCGGCCTTTTCGTTTTTAAGGTATGCCGCCGCCGCGTCGCAGACCTCCTTTAAATTATAGGAGGCTATTTTGCTTGCCATGCCTACGGCAATGCCCATATTAGGGTTTACAAGAATGTTGGGAAAAGCCGTGGGTAAAAGCACGGGTTCCTTCATGGTGCCGTCGTAGTTATCTATGAAATCGACGGCGTTCTTTTCGATGTCGCGGAATATTTCCTCGCATATGGGAGATAGCTTTGCTTCTGTATAGCGGGAGGCGGCATAGGCCATGTCGCGGCTGTACTGCTTGCCGAAGTTGCCCTTTGAATCCACAAATGGGTGAAGCAGAGCCTCGTTTCCCTCTGTAAGACGCACCATTGTTTCGTAGATTGCTCCGTCGCCGTGGGGATTCAGCTTCATGGCGTCGCCCACTATGGAGGCGCTCTTTATGCGCTTGCCCTTAAGAAGCCCCCGTTTGTACATCATGTACAGAAGCTTCCTGTGGGCCGGTTTGAAGCCGTCTATCTCCGGTATGGCACGGGATATAATTACGCTCATGGCGTATGGCATATAGTTTTTTTCAAGAGTTTCGGTTATCCTTTCGGGAGTCGCTTTGCTTTGGCTCATTTTTTTCATCCTTTCTCCTGACAGTATCACCTAACCATAATATTTTATCACAATAGATTTTGTTTGTCCAGTAAAATTTTAGAAAAATTGCCGCCGCAGTGGAAAGGTATCGGGCGCATGAGGGATAAACCAAAATCCGAGGTGTTTGCAGCCCGCAAAGCCTCGGATTTCCGATTCAAATATTACAATTATTATGCGTCCAAGCCATTGGGATTGTTTTTTTGCCAGTTCCATGTGTCGCGGCACATATCCTCAATGGTCTTTTCAGCCTTCCAGCCCAGAAGCTCGCGGGCCTTTTTCGGATCCGCGTAACACTCGGGAACATCGCCGGCGCGGCGGGGCTGAATTTCGTAGGGAAGATCGATATCGTTTACCTTCATGAAGCTGTTTACGATATCAAGCACGCTGTAGCCTACGCCGGTACCCAGATTGATAGGCTCTGCGCCCTTGTGGGAGGCGGCGTACTCAATTGCTTTTGCGTGGCCCTTAGCAAGGTCCACAACATGTATGTAATCGCGGACACAGGTGCCGTCGGGAGTGGGATAGTCGTTGCCGAACACGCCCAGCTTAGGCAGCTTGCCTATGGCAACCTGAGAGATATAGGGCATAAGGTTGTTGGGAATTCCGTTGGGATCCTCACCGATGCGGCCGCTTTCGTGAGCGCCGATGGGGTTGAAGTAACGAAGAAGAACAACGCTCAAATTGGGATTCGCGGCGCACGCGTCCCGGAAAATCTGCTCCGACATAACCTTTGTCCAGCCGTAGGGGCTGCTGGTTTTGTACGCGGGCATATCCTCTGTCAGAGGCACCTTTTCGGGAACGCCGTAAACCGTAGCGGAAGAGCTGAACACGACGTTGTTTACGCCGTGCTTTTCCATAACCTCCAGCAAAGTGATTGTGGAATCAAGATTGTTGCGGTAGTAGCGCAGAGGAATCTTGCAGCTTTCGCCCACGGCCTTAAGCCCGGCAAAGTGAATTATGCAGTCAATTTCGTTCTCGGAGAAGATTTTGTCCATAGCCTCGAAATCAGTGGCGTCAGCTTCGTAAAACTTAAAATCCTTTCCGCTGATTTCGCGGATTCTGTTAAGGGCCTCAGGCTTGGAATTGCAATAGTTGTCGACAATTATTACATCATGGCCCAACCCCAGCAGCTCAATGCAGGTGTGGGAGCCTATATATCCGGCTCCGCCTGTAAGCAGCACCTTCATGGTAAACACGTCCTTTCAATAATTTTTTAAATCGGAGCAACGCTCCACTTTGCTTGCAAGGAGCGGAGCTTGCGATAGATTAACCGGCGCGGGTAACATCCGCGCGTAGGTTATACTTTATATTTATTATACAACGTATTTGCCCTTTTGTAAAGTAATTTTTGCTATTGCGCAAAATAATTTTTTCGTCAGAGATAATATTGGCGACCAAGTGATAATATATTGGTGACCGCGAGAAACTAAAATTTTTTGTTTTTGGGTATTGACAAACGCC
>CAZKBV010000029.1:0-20629 GCA_964551215.1 uncultured Oscillospiraceae bacterium
TTCGCAAGCTCCATTTCAAGCAAGCTTGATGGAGCGTTGCTCCGATTTAAAAATATCGTTTTTACGTATCGCTTTTACGCCGATTTAAGCGTAAAATTCGGCGATGCGCGCGGCAGATATGCGCGTCTGCGAAGCTTAAACGTTCGCGCTGTAATTGGGGGCTTCCTTGGTGATATGCACGTCGTGGGGATGGCTTTCCTTAAGACCGGCGCCGGTTATGCGCACGAAGCGTCCCCGCTCCTTAAGCTCCGGAATGGTAGCCGTTCCGCAGTAGCCCATGCCGCTTCTGAGTCCGCCCAAAAGCTGGAAAACGGTGTCGCTGAGGTGTCCCTTATAGGGAACGCGCCCCTCGACTCCTTCGGGAACAAGCTTGCGGCTTCCGGTTTGGAAGTAGCGATCCTTGCTGCCGCTTTCCATGGCGGCGATGCTGCCCATTCCGCGATAAACCTTAAATTGCCGCCCTTGGAAAATCTCGGTGCTTCCGGGGCTTTCCTCGCATCCGGCAAGAAGGGAACCCAGCATTACCACGTCCGCTCCGGCGGCTATGGCCTTGGGAAGGTCGCCGCTGTACTTGATTCCGCCGTCGGCAATTACGGGAACGCCGTATTCCTTGGCAACGCTGTAGGCGTTCATAACGGCGGTAATCTGAGGCACGCCGATTCCGGCCACAACGCGGGTGGTGCAGATTGAGCCGGGGCCGATTCCAACCTTAACCGCGTCCGCGCCGCGCTCGATAAGATCCTTGGCGGCCTCGGCGGTGGCTATGTTTCCGGCGATAAGCTGAACATCGGGGAAGGCGTTCTTTACCTTGTCGATGGCAAGCATAATATTTTGGCTGTGGCCGTGGGCGCTGTCCAGCACAAGCACGTCCACCTTGGCGTCAACAAGAGCCTTTACCCTGTCGAGAATATCGGCGGTTATTCCGATTGCCGCTCCGGCAAGGAGACGGCCGCTTTCGTCGCGGGCGCTGTTGGGGTAGCGGACGGCCTTTTCGATATCCTTAATGGTGATAAGGCCTTTAAGCGTGCCGTTTTTATCCACAATGGGGAGCTTTTCGATTTTGTGCTTGCAGAGGATTTTCTGAGCGTCCTCAAGGGTTGTGCCTTCGGGGGCGGTGATAAGGTTGTCCTTAGTCATTACGTCCTTTATCTTTTTGTCAAAGTCCGTTTCAAAGCGGAGGTCACGGTTAGTAAGTATGCCGACAAGCTTGCCGTTTTCCGTGATGGGTACGCCGCTTATCTTATATTTGGCGCAGAGGGCGTCGGCTTCGGCAAGAGTATTTTCGGGGGAAAGGAAGAACGGGTCCACAATCACTCCGTGTTCGCTTCGCTTAACCTTGTCCACCTCGGTGGCCTGAGCCTCGATGGTCATGTTTTTGTGGATTATGCCGATTCCTCCCTCCCGGGCCATAGCAATTGCCATTGCCGATTCGGTCACGGTGTCCATGGCGGAGCTCATGAGAGGAACGTTAAGACGAATTTTTTTCGTGAGATGAGTCGTGATGTCAACATTGCCGTAAACATCGGACTTTTGCGGCACAAGAAGCACGTCGTCGTAGGTGAGGCCTTCGTAAAGTATTTTACTGTCCATAATTCTGCTCCCTTTCCCATTAAATTTTAAACTATATATTTCCATTATTATATCAAAATCAGCCGCAAACGTCAAGACATTTTTTGAGGTTTGCGAAATAAAACGATTTTTGGGGAGCTACATCGCGTAAAGGGCGCGATACAGCCTTTTATACAGCCGCACCCTTTTCAAATACCGGTCGGTTTCGCCGAAGGGAATGGCGGCTATGCCGTTTTCCGAGGCAAGCCATTTGTCCACGTTGCCTTCTCCGGCGTTGTAGGCGGCTACGGCGCAGGAAAGGTCGCCGCCGTATTTATCCAGCAGATATTTTAAGTAGTAGGCGCAAAGGCGTATGTTCGTTTCCGCGTCGAAGGAATCGCCGCCGGTGTAATCCATGCCTATCATCGAGGCGGCGTAGCGGGCGGTGGCGTCGGTAAGCTGGGCAAGGCCTTTCGCTCCGGCGGGGCTTACGGCGGCGGCGTCAAAGTTGCTTTCCGCCTTTATTACGGCGTAGACAAGGGCCTTTTCCACCCCGTATTCACGCGAGTACCTTTCGACAATATCCCCGTAGGGCGCGGGAAAGACGCGGTATATTAGGGCGGCGGCGAGGGCGAGAGCTAAAAGCGCCGCTGCCGCAAAAAGGGCTATTCTTGATTTTTTTCCGGACATAGAGCCTCCTTAAGTTTGTCGCCAAGCTCCGATAGAGAGGCGCTGTTGTCTATAGGCACGCAGTTTCCCGAAAAGGGACGCTGGCAGTTGATTCTGTTGAGAGCCTCCCGACGGGAAAGGCCGTCCCGCTCCATTATTCTGGAAAGACGGACGTCCCTTGGGGCGGTGATGTTTATTATTTTATCGCATATTTCGCTTAGGCCGCACTCCTCCAAAAGGGCGCAGTCGATTACCGCGCCTTCCCTTTCGTGAGCTTTGGCTTCGGCGGTTATTATCCGAACGATTTCCGGATGGGTCAAGGCGTTAAGCCGCTCCAGCTTCTCTCTGTCGGAAAAGACGATTTCCCCCAAGGCGCGGCGGTTTAAGGTTCCGTCGGGGGAGATTACCCCGTCGCCGAAAAGGCTGCGAAGCTTAATAAGAATTTCCTCCGAAGCCGTTACCCGCCGGGCTATTTTGTCGGCGTCGATAACATAAAACCCCATATTTTTAAGTATGTTTCCGGCGGAGGATTTTCCGGCGCCGGTTTGGCCCGTGAGTCCGATTATCATGAATATACCTCGTTATCTTATTTTGCCTTGGCTTATTTTGCCTCGTACCAGCTTTTGCCGATGTGGACGTCCGCCACAAGAGGTACGCTTAAGCTTGCGGCGTTTTCCATTTCCCGACGGAGAATCCGAGCGGCTTTTTCGGCTTCCGCCTCGGGAGCCTCCACTATAAGTTCGTCGTGTATTTGCAAAATGAGCCTGGAGTTGGGGCAATCTTCCTTCAGGGCGTTATACACCTTTACCATCGCGATTTTGATTATATCGGCCGCGCTGCCCTGAATGGGAGTGTTCATAGCCACTCTTTCCCCGAAGGAGCGGAGATTGAAATTCTTTGCGGAAAGCTCCGGAATATAGCGGCGGCGGCCAAAAATGGTGGAGACATAGCCGTCGGATTTGGCCCGCGCTATGGCGCCGTCCATATACTCTTTGACGCCCTTGTACTTTTCAAAGTAGCTGTCTATATACCTTTTGGCCTCTCTGCGGGTTATTTTCAGCTCGCTTGCGAGGGAAAATTCGCTCTGGCCGTAGATAATGCCGAAGTTTACGGTTTTTGCGCGGGAGCGCATTTCCTCCGTCACGCAAAAATCCGCCACGCCGAACACCTGTCCGGCGGTTATGCGGTGGATATCCTCGTTGTTTTTAAAGGCGTTTATCATATTTTCGTCTCCGGAGATGTGGGCAAGAACGCGAAGCTCTATCTGACTGTAGTCCGCGTCCGCAAGGACGTACCCCTCCTTGGCCACGAACATTTTCCTAAGCTCCCGCCCAAGCTCCGTTCTTACGGGAATGTTCTGAAGATTCGGAGCCGTGGAGCTTATGCGTCCGGTGGCGGTGACGGTCTGGTTAAGGGAGGAATGTATACGGCTTTCGCTGTCCACAAGAGGGAGCAGAGCGTCGGTGTAGGTGTTTTTCAGCTTTGAGTTGCGGCGGTATTCTATTATATAATCTATGATTTCGTGCTTGGGACGCAGCTTTTCCAAAACTTCGTTGTCGGTGCTGTAGCCGCGCTTGCTTTTTTTCACAACGGGAAGCCCCAGCTTTTCAAAAAGCACGGCTCCAAGCTGCTTGGGAGAGTTGATGTTAAATTTTTCCCCGGCGAGGAAGTATATGCTGCTTTCAAGGCCCTCTATTCTGTCGCCGAGATATTCCCCGAAAAGCTTAAGCTGTTCGGTATCTATGCGGCAGCCCTCCTTTTCCATGGAAAAAAGCACCTTTTCAAGGGGCAGCTCTATTTCGTAAAGGAGGTCTGTCTGCCCTCGGCTTTCGATTTCCTTAAGCTGAGATTGCATGAGATCGGGCAAGGAGGCCGCTCCGAAGCTCAGTCCGGCGGAAGCGCAAAGCTCGTCAATCTTGTATTCGGAGGAAATGGGGTCCAGAATATAGGCCCCGATTTCCGTGTCGTAAAAGTCGCCGTTTACGCGTATTCCGGCTCTGTCCGCCGCCCATAGCGCGTTTTTCATTTTGTGGGTTATTTTAAAGGAGCCGCTTTCGAGAGCCGTCTTAAAGGCGGCGAGGGGAGCGGTGTAATCCTTGCCGTCGAGGGCAAAGCGGACGGTATCGTCTTCGATTATAAAAGCAAGCTCATCGAGCCTTTCCGCGGCGGAGATTTCCGCTTCCGAGGCTTCCGCGACGGAGATTTCCGAAGGGGAGGCTTCCTCAGCGCAGGCGGAGTCTATATTAAGCCTTTCGGCAATCCTTTTAAGCTCAAGTTGAGAGAGCTTTTCCCGAAGGGCTTCGGTGTTATAGGGCTTTACCGCCGCGTCCTCCGGAGAGAAGTCCAAGGGGACGTCCCGTCGGATTTCGCACAAATCGTAGCAGAAATAGGCGGTTTCCTTTCCGTCGGTCAATTTTTGACGCTGCCCCTTTTTTATGGAAGGATCATCAATGTTTTCATATATGCCGTCCAGCGAGTGGAAATTTTTTATAAGCTCGAAGGCGGATTTTTCCCCAATGCCGGCCACGCCGGGAATATTGTCGCTGGAATCGCCCATAAGAGCCTTTACGGCAATATATTCCCTTGGGGTTACGCCGTACTTTTCAAAAACGGCCTTCCCGTCCATAACTTCGGTTTTTGTGATGGAGGTGACGGTGGTGGTGAGAATGACGCTTGTGGTTTCGTCCGCAAGCTGAAGATCGTCCTTGTCTCCGGTGACAATGCCGCACCATACGCCCTTTTCGCGGCATATACGGCTCACTGTGCCGATAATGTCGTCGGCTTCATAGCCCTCCATGGAAAGCTGAAGAATATTCATCGCGCCGAGCAGCTCTTTAAGGTGGGGCATCTGGGCCGCAAGGTCGTCGGGCATACCCTTGCGCTGAGCCTTGTAATCCTTATACATTTTGTGGCGGAAGGTGGGAGCCTTAAGGTCGAAGGCCACGCACAGCCCGTCGGGGGAATAGTCCTCTTTAAGCCTTAAAAGGATGTTCATAAAGCCAAATATGCCGTTTGTGGGGATATTATCCTTTGTGGAAAGGGGGCGTATCCCGTAATAGGCTCGGTTTATTATGCTGTTTCCGTCAATTATAATCAGTTTTTTCATGGCAAAATTCCTTTTTTGTTTTTTGCTCGGCCCGTAATTTGTTTAAATCGGAGCAACGCTCCACTTTGCTTGCAAGGAGTGGAGCTTGCGATAGATTGCAACCGGCGCAGGGAGCGTAAGCTCCTCAGGGTTTCAGTGGGAGATTATAACTCCCACTGAAATTCTGAAGTGTCCCCCGCCGCCTTAGAGGCGGGGGACATCTGCGCTTAGGTTATATTCGTTATTATTATACTCTCTTTCTTCCTCTATTTCAATATTTTTTTTGATTTTGGAAAATATTTTTAAAAAACCCCTTGCATTTCCCCAAAAAAGGTGCTATAATGGATACGGTTAGAAAAGAGTGAGCTTCGGCTCACTCTTTTGCGATATTAAACAAGGCCGCTTTGTGTTGCGCGGCGGCGCGGAGAAAGGGGAATTGCTATGGCTAAGGCGGAATATATTTTGGAAAACGAGGCCGCTCCAATCTGTGAAGAAAACGGAGTGTACGTTTACGACGCGGAGTATAAAAAGGAAGGCGGCAAATGGGTGCTTCGCCTTTACATTGACAAGGACGGCGGCGTTAATGTGGAGGACTGCGAAAGGGTCAGCCGCCAACTTAACGATGCGCTGGAGGGCAAGCTGGATTTTATTAAGGAACCGTACCTTTTTGAGGTGTCCTCGCCGGGAATGGACAGAAAGCTCAGCCGCGACTGGCACTTTGAGAAAGCCTTGGGCAAAAATGTGGATATTAAAACCTTCGCCCCCTTTAACGGAAGCAAGGCCTTTACGGCTAAGCTTGTCGGATACGATCACGGAATATTAACCCTTGAAACCCAAGAGGGCAGAGTCAGGCTTGAAAAGGGAAAGACCGCCTCTGTCCGTTTGAGCGTGGAACTTTAAAAACGCGGACGATTAATTATAGTAAGGAGCTGTTTTGAAAAATGAATAGTGAGCTTTTGACAGCGTTGGAGCTGCTGGAAAGAGAAAAAAACATCAAAAAAGAGGTTATGAGCGAGGCGCTTGAAACCGCCGTCGCCACGGCCTACAAAAAGCATCTGGGGGGCGGAGACTGCTTTGCTTCCCTCAACCGTGAAACCGGAGACATACGCGTGTTCTGCCGCAGAACGGTGGTTGAGGATGTGGAGGATCCGTTAACTCAGATAAGTCTTGAGGACGCGAGAGAAATCAGCCCCTCCTACGGCGTTGGGGACATTGTGGAAATAACGGCCGATCCGGCTAAATTTGGCCGCATAGCCGCCATAACCGCCAAGCAGATGGTGGTGCAAAAGATTCGCGAGGCCGAAAGAGGCAATATGTACGACGAGTATAACGAACGCAAAAACGGCATCATGACGGGCGTTGTCGAAAAGGTGGATAAGAGGGGCGTGCTTGTAAATTTGGGAACGGCCGAATCCGTGCTTATGCCAAACGAACAAATACCGGGGGAGGAATATTTTCAGGGCAAGAAAATAAAGGTGTATATTTTTGAAGTGAGCAAAAACGCCAAAAATGTGCAGCTTCTCATAAGCCGCACCCATCCCAATCTGGTGCGTAAGCTTTTTGAACAGGAGGTGCCGGAAATATCCGACGGCGTTGTTCAGATAAAGAATGTTGCCCGCGAGGCCGGCAGCAGAAGCAAAATCTCGGTTTTGTCCGAGGATGAAAACGTAGACGCGGTAGGCTCGTGCGTAGGCCCGAAGGGCGCGAGAGTCGCCGCAGTTGTGAATGAGCTTGGCGGCGAAAAGGTTGATATAATCGAATACAGCGATGACCCCGCCGCTTACATCAGCGCGGCTCTCAGTCCGGCGAAGGTTGTCAGCGTGGAAATTGACGAAGCCAATAAAAACGCCTATGTTATAGTTCCGGAATATCAGCTTTCTCTTGCCATAGGCAAGGAAGGGCAGAACGCCCGTCTCGCCGCAAGGCTTACAGGCTGGAAGATAGATATCAAGAGCGACGGCGTTACAATGGGTCCCGAAGGCGGGGAAGAACAATGAAGCCCCGAAGAATGTGCGTCGTATGCCGACAGATGAAGGAAAAGCCGCAGCTTATCAGAGTGGTGAAAAATAAAGACGGCATATTCAAGGTGGACGAAACCGGCAAGCTTCCGGGAAGGGGAGCCTATGTATGCCGCGAGGGCGGCTGCATAGACCGTCTTGAAAAGGTGAGAGGGCTGGAACGAGCCTTTAAGGGGACGGTTCCTCAGGAAATAAAAAAGGAGATAGCGGATAAAAACGGAGAAAATTAGCATGGACAGACTTTTGAGCATGGCGGGCCTGGCGGTTCGAGCCGGTAAGGTACGCTTCGGGGCTTTTATGACGGAAAAGGCGCTCCGAGACGGAAGCGCAAAGGCTGTTGTTATAGCTTCGGATTTGGGAAAGGACAACAGAAAGAAAATTTTAAGCGCCGCAGGGGACAGCGTTCCCGTGGCGGAAAGCCTCAGCCGCGCAGAAATAGGCCGTGCCTTGGGCAAAAAAGAGGTTTCGGTGTTTTGCGTATGCGATGAAAATCTGGCGGCGGCGGTAATAAAAATAAGCAAAATGGCAGGAAAGGAAGGATCGCCTGATGAATAAACTTAAGGTTAGCGCACTGGCTAAAGCCATAAATGTTCCGGCAAAGGAGATTGCGGCTCTTATTACCGAGACAACAGGGAAAAACAAAAATTCCCAGAGCAATCTTGACAGCGACGAAATGGACATAATCCTTGACGTGTACACGAAAAAATTCGACGACGGAAGCACGATGGAGGAATACATTGCCGCCTCCCGTCCCAAAGAGGAGCCGAAGAAGGCGCCGAAGAAAGAAGCCGCTCCCAAAGAGCCGGCCGAAAAGTCCGGAGAGGAAATTCCGAGGAAAAAGCAGCGCTATGTTGATACGCGCACAAACGTAATCGATATGGAAAAGCAACTTGCCAAGGAGAAGGCTGAGGCTTTGGCTCCGGATATAAAGGACAGCATGACGAGTAAGCAGAAAATAAAGAAAAAGAATACCAATCAAAGGTCAAGCAAGCGCAACGCGCCTCGGGAAGAAAACCTTCATCGCGTAAAAAAGGCAAAGCAGGAAAAAATTCATGTGCTTATTCCGGACGAAATATCCGTTGGCGAGCTTGCCTCGCGAATGAAAGCCAGTCCGGCGGAAATAATAAAAAAGCTGATACTTTTGGGAGTCATGGCCTCCGTTACCGACACAATTGACTATGATACGGCTTCCCTTGTGGCGGAGGAAATGGGCGCGGAGGTAGAAAAGGAGATAATCGTTACGGCGGAGGAAAAGCTCTTTAACGATACTCCCGACGAAGAAAAGGATCTTGTTACCCGTCCGCCGGTGGTTGTTGTAATGGGTCACGTTGACCATGGCAAGACCAGCCTCCTGGACGCAATCCGCTCCACAAACGTTACCGCCTCCGAGGCCGGCGGCATTACTCAGCACATCGGCGCGTATATGGTAAATATCAACGGAAACCCAATCACGTTTTTGGACACCCCCGGGCATGAGGCGTTTACCGCAATGCGCGCGAGGGGCGCTCAGGCCACGGATATAGCCATACTTGTCGTTGCGGCGGACGACGGCATTATGCCTCAGACCATTGAAGCCATAAACCACGCTAAGGCGGCCAACGTAAGCATTATAGTCGCCATCAACAAAATAGATAAGGAAGGGGCGAACCCCGACCGCGTTAAGCAGGAGCTTACCGAGCAAGGCCTTGTTCCCGAGGAATGGGGCGGCGATGTTATATGCGTTGAGGTCAGCGCAAAGAAGCATCAGAATATCGACAGCCTTCTTGAAATGGTGATTCTTACAGCGGAAATGAAGGAGCTTAAGGCCAATCCCAACAGAAAGGCCAAGGGCGTTGTTATTGAGGCTAAGCTGGATAAGGGCAGAGGTCCGGTGGCTACGGTGCTTGTTCAAAACGGAACCCTTCGCCCCGGCGATGTTATCGTAGCGGGTACGTCGGTGGGCCGCGTAAGGGCTATGACCGACGAAAACGGCCGCCGCATAAAGAGCGCGGCTCCGTCCACTCCCGTGGAAATAGTGGGTCTAAGCGAGGTCCCCGAGGGGGGAGATCTGTTCTACGCGGTGGACGATGAAAAGGCCGCCAGAGCCGTTGTAGAGGAACGCAAGGAAAAGCTCAAGGCCGAAAATCAACAGTCCGCGGTTCAGCCCGTAACGCTGGAAAATCTTTTCGACCGCTTCAAGGAAGGGGCCGCCAAGGAGCTGGGGATTATTGTCAAGGCGGACGTTCAGGGCAGCGTTGAGGCCGTGCGCCAGAGTCTTGAAAAGCTCAGCAATGACGAGGTAAAGGTTAATGTTATACACGGCGGCGTAGGCGCGATAAACGAAAGCGACGTTACCCTTGCCGCAGCCAGCAGCGCAATAATAGTCGGCTTTAACGTCCGCCCCGACGCGGGCGCGAGAGCTGCGGCGGAGCTTAACAAGGTGGACATGAGAATGTACAGGGTAATTTACGAGGCAATCGAGGAAATCGAGGCCGCTATGAAGGGTATGCTCGCCCCCACCTTTAAGGAAAGCGTTATCGGCCACGCGGAAATCCGCCAGACATTTAAGGTCAGCGGCGTAGGCACTATCGCCGGAGCATATGTTAACGACGGCAAGATACAGCGCAATTGTAGCGTCCGCATTATAAGGGACGGTATTGTTATCCATGAAGGAACTCTCAGCTCCCTGAAGCGCTTTAAGGACGACGCCAAGGAGGTTCAGTTCGGCTATGAGTGCGGTATGGCTTTTGAAAAGTTCAACGACATCAAAGAGGGCGACAGCGTAGAGTGCTTTGTAATGGAAGAAGTAAAAAGATAAGCGAGGAGTGAGGCCAGATGGCTTCAAAATTTAAAAGGACGGATCGTATATCCGAAGAGGTGAAGCGCGAGCTAAGCGAGGTGATACGCTCCCTTAAAGACCCCCGGATCCCGTTTATGACCAGCGTCGTGGCGGTGGAGGTTACGGGCGATCTTCGTTACGCCAATTGTTATATAAGCGTAATGGGCGGCGAAAAAACAAAAAAGGAAGCGCTTGAGGGGCTTAAAGCCGCCGGCGGATATATCCGTCGGGAAATCGGCGGACGTATGCAGCTCAGGGTGACGCCGGAATTTATTTTTCACGAGGATAACTCTATCGAACACGGCGCGCATATAAACGACCTGCTTCACAGCGTAATCAGGCCGGAGAAAAAAGCGGAAGAGGAATAAACGGTAATGAAAAGTATAGATACGGCAGTTCTCCGGCATCTGCTGTCAAAAAAAAGCGTGGCTCTTATCATGCACGAAAATCCGGATTGGGACTGCTTGGGCAGCAGCCTTGCCCTTCGTGACGTTTTGAGAGGCGAGGGAGTGGTATGCGACGTTTTCGCAGACG
Organism: uncultured Oscillospiraceae bacterium; assembly: GCA_964551215.1. GTDB lineage: Bacteria > Bacillota > Clostridia > UMGS1883 > UMGS1883 > JAFLUQ01. The sequence goes on from CAZKBV010000029.1 coordinate 10,673, forward strand.
AGCCTCTTTCCCCGTATTTGTCCTGCTTTGAAACGGGCGTAAAGGTTTACGGCGGGGAAACAGGATACGAATGTCTTTGCAGCGTGGATGTGTCCCAAGCTTCCAGAATGGGCAGAATAGGGGAGCTTTTCAAGGCTTGGGACGACACCGCCTGTATAGACCACCATATGTCCTGCGGCGGCGAGGCGAAAATATCCTATGTGGACGAAAAGGCTCCCGCCACGGCGGAAATCGTTTTCGATATGGTGAAAAGCGCCGGACTTTCCTTTTCAAAAAGGGCGGCGGAGTATTTGTACATGGCTTTGTCCTCGGACACAGGCTCCTTTAAATATGCCGGCGTTACGTCCCACACGATGAATGTGGCGGGCGAGCTTCTGGACATGGGAATAAACGCTCCGGCGCTTTGCGACCTGCTCTATGGCCGCAAAACCCTTAAGCAGCTTAAGCTTCAGGGTGAAGTAATTGCCGCTCTGGAGCTTTACAGGGAAGGAAAAATCGGCATTTCATATGTGGATAAGGAAACGTACGAAAAATATTCCGCCACGAAAAACGATACCGAAGCTCTTTCAAATGTTCCGAAGGAAATTGACGGGGTGGTTATGAGCGCGTTTCTCACGTGGAGGGGAGAGGGTGTAATCCGCGTCAGTCTTCGCAGTAAGGGCGATTATAACGTCCAGAAGGCGGCGGCGGCCTTCGGCGGCGGGGGCCATATGCGCGCTTCCGGCTGCACAATAGAGGGAGAAACTATGGAAAACGCCGTAAGGCTCGTTGAGGCGGAGCTGGAAAAGCAGCTTTGACACATAATCCGAATTATTCGGATTATGACTGCCCGTGACGAAGCCCGCGATATTGATACGGAAAACGAAAAAATAAAAGGGCGCCTGTCAAAAGGAGACTTAAATGGATTACTGCGGACTTGTAAATTTAAATAAACCGGCGGGCTGCACATCCAATAAAATGGTGGGAACGGCTCGGCGGCTGTTCGGCATGAAAAGGATAGGCCATACCGGCACGCTGGATCCGGCGGCTTCGGGGGTGCTTCCTTTGCTTTTGGGAAAGGCCACCCGTGCGGCGGAGCTTATCACCGCCCGTACAAAGCGTTACCGGGCGGAAATACTGCTTGGTACGGTAACCGACAGCTTGGATATGGACGGAAATATCCTGGAACAAAATCCGGTGAACGTCGCCGAAGAGGAGGTGCGCCGAGTTGTGTCCGGCTTCGTTGGGGAAACGGAGCAGCTCCCGCCCATGTACAGCGCAATATCCATAGGGGGACGGCGGCTTTACGACCTTGCGAGACAGGGCGTTGAGGTGGAACGGGAAAAGCGGCCTGTTACCATATATGAAATAAATATCGAGAAAATCAGCCTCCCCCAAATCACGGCCCTAATTAAGTGCGCCAAGGGTACATATATACGCGCTCTCGCCGCCGATATAGGGGCGGCATTGGGCTGCGGAGCCTGCCTTAAGGGGCTTTGCCGCGTTGAAAACGGCAGCCTTAAAATCGAAAACGCCTACACTCCCGAGGATTTGGAAAGAATGGCTTCGGAGGGAAGGCTCGCGGAGGCGGTAATTCCCATAGATAAAATGTTCGAGGAATATGAACCCATCCGCTTGGACGAAAAAAAGTCCGCTTTGGTGAAAAACGGCGTGCCGATATATTTCGACGATTTTCCCGAAGGGGAAATGTTCCGCGTATACGACGGCGGAGGGAGGTTTATCGCGCTTTCCCGAAGGGGCGATACGGAGGGGCGGAGCTGCCTTAAAACGGTAAAGGCGTTTTACTGAAGAACCGTAAAGCCGATTTTAATCCTGAAAGGCGGTTAAAAATGGAAAAAACATCTATAGCGCTGGGCTTCTTCGACGGAGTGCATATCGCGCACCAAAAAATTATACGGGCGGCAGTCTCATTCGGCAGGGAAAGAGGCTTCCGCCCTATTGCCCTTACCTTTGACACGGCTCCGGTCAAGGCGCTTTTCGGAACGGAGGTTAAGGTGATAAGCGGCAATCTTGAAAAGCAGAGGCTTATTTCCGCCTTGGGGGCGGAATGTGTAATGCTGGGAGCCACGGCGGAGCTTCTCGCAATGGACGGAGAAGCCTTCGTTAGGGAGGTACTCGTGAAAAAAATGAACGCCGCCGCCGTAAGCTGCGGCTATAATTATACCTTCGGAAGCGACGCCCTCGGCTCTCGGGAGCTTCGGGAGCTTGGGGAAAAATACGGCTTTGAGGCAATAATCTCCGAGGCGGAAACGGTGGACGGAATTCCCGTAAGCAGCAGCCGAATACGGGAGCTTTTGCAAAAGGGGGATATGGAAGGAGCAAGGCGGTTGCTGGGGAGGAATTTTGCCGTTACGGGCATAGTGGAGGCCGGCAAGCGGCTGGGGCGCACGATGGGCTTTCCCACAGTCAACATCTACCCTTCGGAAAACCGCTGTTTGATTCCGCGAGGAGTTTACGCCGCCCGCGTAAGCTTCGACGCCGAACGCCGCGACGCGGTTACCAACGTGGGCGTAAATCCGACCGTAGGCGATAAAAACATAAGAATAGAAACTTATATCCCCGGCTTCAGCGGCAATCTTTACGGAAAGGAAATAACCACGGAATTTGTACATTTTGTCCGTCCGGAAAGGAAATTTTCCTCGGTTGAGGAGCTTTTTTCGCATATCTCCGAGGACGCGAAAACGGTTGCGGCTTACTTTGAAAAAACCCGGGATAAAACGGACGAAAAATAACGTAATTGTTATAAAAATGACACAATTTAACGCCCAAATTTTACTGTTTTTACAATAATGAAATGAAACGAGAAATGAATTAACGTAATTTGCTTTGAAAATTGAGCTTGACATATCAATATGCACAAATGCGGCCAACAAAATTTGTATAAATTGACGTAGAGAAACAACTGTACTTTTAAAAAAAAATGTGGTATAGTATAAATGTATAATAACATAAAGTAGACATGGCTCTGAGTTGTGCATATTTTATATTATTATGCGGCAAATTCTTATCTATCTATTATTTAAAGGAGGAATTTTAATGAAAATTCGTAAGACCATTGCATTCCTGACAGCTCTCGCTATGATTGCCGCCATGGTACCCGCAATGGCTTTGACGGCTTCCGCCGCCTCAGATGTCACATCTATCATATTGAGCGACGGAAAAACGGCCTACAAGGTCAGCGGCTCAAATCTTATAGCGGACGGCTCTTTCGAGGGCAGCGACTGGACGAAACAGCTTACTGTCGGCGTTGTGCTTAAAGGCTCCGGCGTCGATAACATAGGGGAGATGAATAATCCCACCCAAGCCGCTGTAGGGGAAACCTTTGCCAGAGTCAGCGGCGGCCACGAGGGCAGCTATGCCATAACCGCCACGGCGGAAACCTTGGCTAACGGCAAAACTGTTATAAACGGCAGCGACGGCCCCGCTTCCATAAAGCATTATATCAAAAACAGCGGTTCGGCGGCCCAGCTTTATTATGTCAGATTTTACGCTAAGGCGGCGAGCGAGGAAACCGCGTTTTCGTGGGCGGTAGAGGGCGTTAACAGCAGCGACGGCCCTCAGAATGTCGCCACGGGAACCGCGAGCGGCGACTGGACAATGTTTGAGAAGGTCGCTTCCGTTAACGCCGGCGAATACCTTATCATAAACATTTACGATATGGCCAAGGAAGCTGTGCTTCTTGACGACTTCACGGTTTATACCGTCTATGAGGACGAGGACACGGCGAACTTTGCCACCGCGATGAACAGCTGGAAATTCAGCTATTACGACGGTCAGGTTATAGACAGCGATATGGATCTTCCCACCTCCGTGGGCAAGGCCACCGTTACGTGGGAAAGCTCTCACCCCGAGATTATTTCCTCAACGGGTAAGTTTACCGCTCCCGCGAATGATACCGACGTAACTCTTACGGCTACAATTTCCGTGGGCGAGTTCTCCGCTCAGAAGGTATATACCTTTAAGACGGAAAGCTTCCTTAACGACCTCCTTGACGCGGTAAAGGCAACCGTTCCCATTACGGTGGGCGGCAATTTGAGCCTCATTTCCACCGTTGAGGGCTACGAGGGCAGCACGGTTTCGTGGAAGTCCTCAAACACGGCTGTAATCAGCGATACCGGTAAATATACCGCTCCCGCCTCAAAGGTAAACGTAGACCTTACGGCTACGGTTACGTATAACGGAGTTACCAGTAGCACGGTTATCACCGTTTTGGCGGGTACAATAAATTCCCTTATTGAAAACGGCGGCTTCGATATAGTTGACGGAACGGAGATTCCGGGCTGGACCTCCGGCAGCGGCAGCGTTCTCAGCACAAACAACTTTGAATATGTTACCGACGACACGGGCAACAGCTACATAGTTTCCAAGTCTCACGGAGGCAAGGACAGCGCGGCTTCCATAAAGACATTTATTGAGCTTGAACCCGGCAAGGCTTATTCTCTCAGCTACAAGCTTTGGTATCAGGGCGACCAAACCTGCACCCAGCTTTATATCGGCGCGGGCCTTACAAGCGACAACTCGACGGGCTTCACCGAGGATAATCTCAGCAATATGGGCTACGGCGGCAATTACAGCGGCATAGGCAAGGTTTCCAAGGATAGCGGCTGGCAAATCTTTACGCAGGTTCTTGAACCCGATACGTCAAAGAAGTATCTTTGCATCGAGGGAATCTGGCTTTACCCCACAGGCGAGCGCGACCGCACATTTGAAAGCTGGGCCTTTGACGATTTCATTCTTCAGGAAATCGATCCCGATAACAAGGGTACGGTAACGGTTAAGTACGTGGGCGACGACGGCGAGGACCTTGGCGAAGACGACGGCGGCGAACAGTACGTCGGCACAACCTTCTCCGCCACATCGGAGAATAAGGCCGACAAGGAAAAGAACGGCTACACCTATACCTTTGACACAACCTGCAAGGACAGCCTTACGGTTGAGGCCGGAGAAAACGTATTGACCTTGGTGTTCAAAAAGCTTGTTCCCGCGGATGTTACGGTTAAGTTCCTTGAAAAGGAAACAAATAAAGAGCTTAAGACCGAGGAACCCGTAACCGGATACGTGGGCTTCGAATATGAAGCGACTTCGGCTCAGAAGGCAACTATTAAATCAGAAGACGGCGGCTTATATGTTCTCGACTCTTCAAGCGCGACGTCCGTTATGGTTAAGGAAGGCTCAAACGAGCTTGTGCTTTACTTCGTTAAAACCGACAACCTTGTAGAAAACGGCGACTTCTCCAACGGAACCACCGGCTGGACAAACCGAGTTGGTACGGAGATAACCGGCGCTACTATAACCGAAGATTCGGTATACGGAAATGTTCTTACTATAGCCGAGACAGGCGGTAAGACGGCTACAACAGGCATAGGAACAAAGTGGACTGTAGAAGTCGGAAAGAGATACGCTCTTTCTTTCGATGTATACTATGACTCAATGGATGCAACGTATAACGGCGTTTCCGACGCGACAAAGCAGTCTGCGGATACTGACGCGTCTGCCAATTCTACGGATCTTTCCGGAACGAAGCTTACTTCCTTTGGCGACGCGGGACAGTGGAACCACATAAGCGTTGACTTTGTAGCGGCGACAGATTTGGTATACTTCCAGGCAAGCTGGTCAAACAATTTCAAGCTGGCCAACGTTATTCTTGTTGAGGTTGACGAAAGCAAGGTTGGCAATGTAATAATCAAGTACCTTAACAAGGAGGACGACGCCGAGCTTCAGCGCGAAAGAAAAATTTCCGGCGTTGTTGCCGGCACGACCTATAAGGCTGAGGATTCCGACAAGGAAAGCATACCTGTAGGCAACGATGTTTATGTTTACGACACAACAAGCACGGACAGCGTTTCCGTTAAGGAAAACGAGGATAATGTAATCAAGCTTTACTTCAGCAAGGTTGAGGTTACGGCTGTTGAAGAGGTTACAATCGACACAACCGAGGAGGGCGGCGTTGAACTTCCCGAAACGGTTAAGGTTACCTACAGCGACGGAACAAGCGAAAACGTAGCTGTAACGTGGGACGAGATTCCCGCTCTTACAGCCGGCGAAATCGTAACCGTAAAGGGTAAGGCGGGCAATCGTGAAGTAGAAGCGAACATCAACGTATTCTATACCGCCGACAAGCCCGATGATTACGACAATTACAACTGGATAGGCTCCGGCACCACAAAGTACCCCGTTGCCAAGGACGCGACTAATCAAATAGAAAACGGCGGCTTTACCGACGGTCTTACCGGCTGGACGAGAGCGTCCGACGGCGAGGAGATTGAGCTTGAGGTTGTTGACGCCGATTACACGGAATCCGGTAAGGCGGTTGCGGCTGTAAGCGGCAGCGGCGGCGGCGGAGAAAAGACAATCAGAACATTCTTCCCCGTTACAGCCGGAAAGACATATTATGTAAGCAATATTGTTTATAACAATACGGGCAAGGTTACAACAGCTCAGGGTTCTACCGGTATGAGCGCTCTTGTAGCGTCTGAAGGCAAGGGCTTCGGCGCGGCCAAGACTTGCGGCGCGTCGCTTTACAGCCATGTTGATAACGGCGGCATAAACTCTTGGTCAAGCGGCGGAAGCGAAAATACCGACTTCGTTATAATCGGTACGACCGCAAGCCGTGACGACGGTTCCTACGCTATAGGCAAGAACTATATCGAGACGGTTATAAATGTTCCCGAAACCGCGACAGAGCCTTACATCATGGTTGCGTACGGCGCAAATGCCTCAGTCGGACTTTTCTACGGCGACTTCCAGCTTTACGAGCTTGCCGGAGAAGGCTTTGACGTGTCCAAGAAGCTTGTCAAGCTTACTGTTGACGTTGACGGCGAAGAAACCGTAAGCTATGTTGAAAAGGGCTACACCCTTCCCAACTACGGCGCGATTTACTCCGGCGCGACCGTTAAAATAGAGGGCAGCACAAATGAACCTAACGTCACCGTTACGGTTAAGACGGGCGCGCCCGAATTTAAGTCGTCCGTTGCCATAATCGGCGGCAACGCGGTTGTATACGCTGTTGACGAGGATATCAAGGGCGTAGCGGTAATCGCTCAGTACAAGGACGGCGAGCTTATCGCCGCTAATGCAACTCCCGTTGATGTTGCCGCAGGCGATAATCAAGAGGTAGCAATCGTCTCCGCTGAAGGCGCGACGGCGCTGAGGGCTATGGTTGTTGAGTCTCTCGAAACAATGAAGCCTCTTGTAACCTCCGCGGGCGCAACCCCCGGAAGCTATTCCCCCGCGGTTATTAACGTAGGCGACGAAACACAGATTCCCAACGTTCGCTACAATATGTTCGACGGCGACAGAACAACCTACTACGCCAGCCAGAAGTATCAGGAAAACGACAACTGCTGGTTTATCCTTGACTTCGGTCAGGAAATAACCGCTTCCGAAATTGCCATAGGCTTTAATTCCTACGAAACACGTTCGGCTAACTTTAAGCTTTCCGTTTCCAAGGACGGCGAAACCTATACTCCGGTTTACGACGGACTTGCGGAGAGAGTTGATTTGTTCTCAATCGCTCTTACGGATGATATCGGCAGCTTCCGTTATGTGAAGTACGAAGGCTTCGGCAACGACAATACATCCGATCCCAAGTGGACGTCCATTAACGAGATAATTATAAAGTAAATAAATATCTTGCGATAAATAAGCCGCGGCTTTTGCCGCGGCTTATTTGCGTAGGGGGGGCTGTTTTTCCGCCGCTTCCTTGGCAGGGTTTTTAATTCGCCGAAAAAATGAATTTGACATACGAGAAAACAAAAGAAAATAAAAGCAAAACGAAGGAAACACGAGCATTTCACTTTCAAATTAATTTTTTTGAAAAAACCTCTTGACAACGGGGGAAAAATGTATTATAATATCTAACGTTGACAATGAAAAATTAAACAGGAGGTAATTTCCATGAAAAGTACAATGGAAAAGGCCGGACAGGTTCAGAGAAAATGGTACGTCATCGACGCAGCCGGTAAGAGTGTAGGCCGTGTTGCGGCATCCGCCGCGAGTATTCTCCGGGGCAAGCATAAGCCCACCTATACTCCCCATGTTGACTGCGGGGATCATGTTATTATTCTCAACTGTGACAAGGCCGTTTTTACGGGCAATAAGCTTGAACAAAAGGTTTACCGCCGTCACAGCGGCTGGGTTGGCGGTCTTAAAGAAGTAACCGCCAAGGAAATGATGGCTCAGAGAAGCGACAAGGCGATGTATATGGCGGTTAAGGGTATGCTTCCCGATACAACCATAGGCCGCAGTGCGCTTACACGTCTCAGAGTTTATAAGGGCGCGGAGCATAAGCACGAGGCACAGCAGCCTGAGGTATGGACTCAGGAGATTAAATAAGGGAGGTTGAACTTAAATGGCAGTAACACAGTATTACGGTACAGGCAGAAGAAAGAAGTCTGTTGCAAGAGTTCGCCTTGTTCCCGGTAGCGGCGAAATTAAAATAAACAACAGAAGTCTTGACGATTATTTCGGTTTGGAAACACTTAAGGTTATAATCCGCCAGCCCCTTGTGGCTACAAAAACAGAGGGCAGCTTCGACGTTCTCTGCAACGTAAAGGGGGGCGGCTTCACCGGTCAGGCGGGCGCTATCCGCCACGGTATAGCCCGCGCGCTTCTTAAGGTTGACGAGGAGACTTACCGCCCCGTCCTTAAAGCCGCCGGCTTCCTTACACGCGACCCCAGAATGAAAGAGAGAAAGAAGTACGGTCTTAAAGCCGCACGTAGGGCGCCGCAGTTTAGTAAGAGATAGTTTAACAATAAGGGTGAATAAATGCAAGCAAGCCTTGGAAACACTATGTTTCCAAGGCTTGCTTGCATTTTCCGAGGAGGGATAAACAGGCTCTCGGGGACGCCCTCAACGGGGGATTCCGGAATAATTATTCCCATATTTTAAGTACTCGCCGGACGTACATTCATTCATCCAGTCCATGTGATCCTTGTACCACCGTATCGTCAGTTTAATTCCGTCGGCAAACATGGTCGTCGGCACCCATCCGAGTTCCGCTGTAGCCTTGCTCGGATCTATGGCGTAACGCTGATCATGCCCCTTTCGGTCAGCCACATATGTAATCAGGCTCTCGGGCTTTCCCAATTCCGCAAGGATAATCTTCACGATTTCAATATTCGCCTTTTCGTTATGGCCGCCAATGTTATATACTTCTCCGACTTTGCCCTTTTCCAAAACAGCCAATATTCCATAGCAATGGTCTTTTACATAAAGCCAGTCGCGGACATTCAGCCCCTGCCCGTAAACGGGAAGCGGCTTGCCCCGAGAAGCGTTGTTTATCATAAGCGGAATCAGCTTCTCGGGAAATTGGTACGGCCCGTAGTTGTTGCTGCAGCGGCTTATCGTCACAGGAAGGCCATAGGTGCGGTGATAAGCCTGCGCAAGCAAGTCCGCCGCCGCCTTAGATGCGCTGTAGGGCGAGCTGGGGTGTATAGGCGTGTCCTCGCGGAAGAAAAGCTCCGGTCTGTCGAGAGGCAGATCTCCGTAAACCTCATCCGTGCCAACCTGATGAAAACGCCCGATTCCATATTTTCGGCAGGCGTCCATCAAAACAGCCGTGCCGATGATATTCGTTTCCAAGAATACGGCGGGGTTCTCAATGCTCCGATCCACATGGCTTTCCGCCGCAAAATTTACCACCATATCCGGATGCTCTTTTTTAAAAATTGCGTCAATCCCCTCACGGTTACGAATGTCCTCCTTGTAGAATACAAGGTTCGGGGATTTCATTGCGTCGCTGAGCGTATGAACGTTCGCCGCGTAAGTCAGCGCGTCCACGCACACGATTTTCCAATCAGGGCGTTCCTCCAGCAAAAGATATATAAAGTTGGAACCGATAAATCCGGCCCCGCCTGTAACAAGTATTTTCATTTTGTTCACCTCAATCCCGTTGTATACCGCTTTTAAATCGGAGCAACGCTCCATCAAGCTTGCTTGAAATGGAGCTTGCGAAC
>CAZKBV010000030.1:0-20326 GCA_964551215.1 uncultured Oscillospiraceae bacterium
TTTCACAGGCCGACAGCTACCGGGATGAAATCTCTACTTTGAATAAAGGCATTACCGGTGAAGCTACCTATGTTGCGGAGGCTATTGCCCTTCTGCGGCGCACAGAAAAGGGCGGTATGCTTTCCGGCTTTGATGAAGAACTGTTTGAGCAAACCGTAAGCCGCGTCATCGTACGCTCTCGGACTGAAATTGCCTTTGAGCTCAAGTGCGGTCTTACTCTCAAGGAAAGGATGCGATAAAGTGGGACATACACCATATGGATACAGGATTGAAAATGGGATTGCGGTCATTGACGCCGCCGCTGCCGGAAAACTGAGAAAGCTCTATGAAAATTACCTCTCCGGCATGAGTCTGCAAACCGCGGCCAAGGAAGCCGGAATTGACGCCTACCACTGTACGGCAAAGCGGCTGCTCATGACGAGACATTATCTTGGTGATGATTTTTATCCGGCGATAATTGACGGGGTGACATTCAATCAGGCGCAGGACGAGATCTCCAAAAGAGCGGCGCGGCTTGGCAGACTCAATCGGGCAAAAAAGGAACCGTCATTTCCGGCGCCAACCCTTTTTACAATCGGAGAAATCAGAGAAAGCTATGACAACCATGCGACGCAGGCTGAATATCTCTACAGCCTGATTGAATGTGAGGTGAGATAATGAGCAATGTAACACTCATCCCGGCAAAGAGACAGGTCGGAAACAATATCAGAAGGGCTGAAAAGCCAAAGCTCAGAGTCGCGGCGTATTGCCGTGTCAGTACCGACAGCGATGAACAGGCGACCAGCTATGAGGCACAGATTGAGCATTATACGGAATACATCAATAAAAATCCCGAATGGGAGCTTGCCGGCATATTCGCTGATGAAGGAATAACCGGCTGTAATACAAAAAAGCGGGTGGAGTTCAATCGTATGATTGACGCGTGTATGGCCGGCTCCATAGATATAGTTATTACCAAATCAATCAGCCGGTTTGCCCGCAATACGCTGGACTGTCTCAAATATATCCGACAGCTCAAGGAGAAGAATATTCCGGTTTTCTTTGAAAAAGAGGCAATCAACACAATGGACTCAAAGGGCGAGGTGCTTCTGACCATCATGGCGTCCCTTGCCCAGCAGGAAAGCCAGAGCCTTTCGCAAAATGTAAAGCTGGGTCTGCAATACCGTTATCAGCAAGGACAGGTGCAGGTCAACCACAACCGCTTTCTCGGCTATACCAAGGATGCTGATGGGCATCTGGTCATTGATCCGGAACAGGCGGAGATTGTCCGGCGCATCTACCGAGAATACCTCGAAGGCCGCAGCATGGACAAGATTGCGGCGGGTCTGGAGGCTGACGGCATCCTCACCGGCGCGGGCAAGGAAAAGTGGCACACCAGCACTATCAACAAGATTCTCCGGAATGAGAAGTACATCGGTGACGCCCTTCTGCAAAAAACCTACACCACAGATTTCCTGACGAAAAAGCGCGTTAAGAACAACGGTACTGTCCCGCAATACTATGTAGAAGGCGACCATGAAGCAATCATTCCGAAGGACATCTTCCTGCTTGTACAAGAAGAACTGGTTCGCCGACGCATGGTTCACACCAGTGAAAATGGAAAACGCCACTGCTATTCCTGCAAGCATTGTTTCGCACAGATCGTTTTCTGCGGTGAGTGCGGCGAATTTTACCGGCGTGTCCACTGGAACAACCGAGGCTGCAAGTCCATCGTCTGGCGGTGCTGCAGCCGCCTGGACAACACAGGCCACGCCTGCCGCAGCCGAACAGTCAATGAAACACTTCTGGAGCAGGTGGTGATCGATGCCATCAACCGGGTACTCTGTGAGAAAGACGATTTTCTGCAAACGCTTCAGGCCAACATCGCCACGGTGGTCCTGCAGGGTGACACGCTTTCGCCGGAGGTCATTGACGAACGCCTGCGGGATTTACAGAAAGAGCTCCTGAAAAAGGCGAATCAGAAAGGTGACTACGATGCCATTGCGGATGAGATTTTCCGGCTCCGGGATATGCGCAAACAGTCTGAGGTAGACAGTGTAGTCAAGGATGAGCAAATGAAGCAAATCAGCGACCTGCAGGATTTCATCAAGGCACAGCCGACCACCATCGCGGAATTTGACGAAACGCTGGTCAAGCGACTGATCGCCAAGGTCACCGTCTATGAGAACCACTTCACAGTAGACTTCAAATCCGGCATTACAATCGATATCGAAGCATAAAGCAAGGCTCCCCTCTGCCGATGATGGCAGTGTGGAGCCTTGCTTTGTCTGCTCAAATGCAATCGCTATTATTGTTCCGCCGAGTTTCTGCTCTTTCCCGTTATATTTTTCTTTTACCATATGTACTGAAACCGTATATTCCTTTCGACATCTAAACTACAGCCACAACCTGCTGTTATCCAAATCACTAACTCAACCCTACCGCCCAAATATCCAAATCGACCACTCAACCCCATAACATCTAAATCGCCTACTCAACCCTGTGAAATTTTCTTTGGATATGTTCCCATGGAGGGATTTTTGCGGCTCAAACTGCTCTCCGCCGATGACGAGTAGATGCCCAAAATGCCTTGAAATACGGCGCTTTTTTGTCCCTTAGTCCGAAGCCCTTGACATCAAGACTACGCACTCCACGTGTCCCGTGTGTGGGAACTGGTCAAACGGAGCAGCTTCACTCAGGGAGTAGCCCATTTCATCCAAAACAGCGCAGTCCCTTGCCAAAGTGGACGGATTACAGGAAACATAAACCACTTTCTCCGGACTCATTTTTGCCACAGCTTCGAGAAGATCCCGTTCGCAGCCCTTTCTGGGTGGATCGAGAACAACGACATCGGCATGTTCGCCCCGCCGAATAAGCTCCGGACACACATCCTCCGCCTTGCCGCAGTAAAATTCAGCGTTTTCAATGCCGTTCAAAGCGGCATTTTCCTTTGCGTTTTCAACCGCTTCGGGAACGATTTCCACCCCGATAACCTTTTTCGCCCCAAAAGCGAGAAAAAGCCCGATAGTCCCTGCGCCGCAGTAAAGGTCGAAAACCGTTTCCTTTCCGGTCAAAGCGCAGTATTCGGCGGCCTTTTCGTACAAAGCGGGGGTTGTATAAGGATTCACCTGATAAAAGCTGCGATAGCTCACCTTGTAGGAAACATCGCCGATTTTATCCGTAATATAGCTCTTGCCGAAAAGAAGCTTTTCCCTATCCCCAAGAATTATATTTGTGGCCTTGGGATTTATGTTCAGCACAATACCCTTTATATACGGAAACCTTTCCGCCGTTTTTTCCGCCAGCAGCTTAAAATTCTTATTTTCTCGGGCGGACACAAAAGCGACAATAGACTCGTCCCGCCCGCACCGCGCATATATGTGGCGGAGACAGCCCCGTCCGCTTTTTTCGTCATAGGCGGGAATTTTCAGCTCGTTCGCCGCGGAGACAATGAAGCTGACAATTTCGGTTATTCTCGGATCCTGAAGCGCACAGTCCGCCGATTCCACAACTCTATGGCTGTTGGGCGCGTAAAAGCCCGCCGTAAGCCTGCCGTCCTTTTCCGCCGCGGGATATTGGGCCTTATTGCGATAGCCAAAGCACGGGTCGCTGCCAAAGCATTTCAGCACCTTTGGGGAGGAAAGTCCGCCTATGCGTTCAAGAGCGTCCCGAACCCGCTTTTCCTTTATTTCAAGCTGAAGCGGGTAAGCCGTGGTCAGCATGGTACAGCCGCCGCATTTGCCGAAAACACCGCAGGGAGCCTCCACCCTGTTCGGAGACGGAGATATTACCTCTATAAGCTTGCCGTAGCCGTAGCTTTTATTTTCCTTCACAACAAGGATTTTTACCCTGTCGCCCAAAACCGCGCCGGGAACAAAAAGGGTATAACCGTCCTCCCGACGGGCTATACCCTGACCTTCGCTGCCTACAGCGGTGATATCCAAAGTTAAAATGTCGTTTTTCATAAAATTCTCCGTTCAGCCGCAAAAGCTCCGTTCCGCACAGCAGGGCCAAGCATAGCTATTCCAGCCTTATTACCTTGTCGCCGTCAAGCAGCTCCGCTACAGCTATGAGGAAGCTCATAGGCTCAACCTTAACTACCAGATTTCCGTTTTCGCGGTCAAATTCTATAGGCTCCCCGGTGATGGCATTGGTAAGGGAGGCTATCCCATAGCGCTTGATGGATATCTCCAGATTGGTGGCACCCTTCTTAAGAGGATTGATAACAACAAAAATAATTTCATTGTCCGCTTCGTTGCCGAAAACGTCCTTTCCCCTTTGAATGGAACGCATATATATTGCGATATCCTCATAGCTGAACACCGGAGCAAACTCTCCCGTGCGAAGACAGCGGTGCTTATGGCGCAAAGCGATAAGCTGCTTATAAAATTCTATCATATCGCGATCCTCGTTGCCCCAAGGATAACAGCCTCTGTTAAAGGGGTCCGTATAGCCTATGGCTCCGGCTTCGTCCCCGTAATATATACACGGAGCGCCGGGAATGGTCATTTGTATTGCCGTCGCCATTTTCAGCCTCTGCTTTGCAATATTCATAGCTTCGGGGGGAATAACGTATTCGGCCTGCTCCTCTCGGCTCATTGTATCAACCGACGGAGCGCCGCTGAGAATTGTCAGCGCCCGGGGGACATCGTGAGACGTAATAAGATTCAGGCATGAGTAAAGGGCTTCCTTGGGATAGTTTTCGTATATGGAGCCGAGTCGGCACAGAAAAAGCGGCGCGTTTCCGTAAAGCAGATAATCCAATATCGCGCCTCGGCTTACGTAATTCATAACCGAATCAAGGCTTTTGCCCCAGAAGTATTCCCTCTGTTTCCCGTAGCTTATTTTGTTGCTGGCATCCTCCCAGACCTCGCCTATAATTACGGCGTCCGGGTCAGCCTCCTTTACATTTTTGCGAAGCTCCTTGATAAATTCATCCGGCAGCTCGTCGGCAACGTCCAGTCGCCAGCCGCCGGCGCCCTTCCTTATCCAGCGCTTTATTATGGAATCATCGTTTTTCAAAATATAATTGAGATAGCTTTCGTGCATTTCGTTGGTGTTGGGCAGACTCTTAAAGCCCCACCATGCTTCGTATTCCTCCGGCCAGTTGGAAAAGCTGTACCAATTGTAATAGGGGCTATCCTGACTTTGGTACGCCCCGACGGAGGGATAGTTCCCGTATTTGTTGAAGTAGCGGCTGTCGTCTCCGGTATGGCTGAAAACTCCGTCTAAAATAAGCCGTATTCCGTTTTCCTTAAAAAGGCGAGCCATTTCCTCAAAGTCCTCGTTGGTGCCGAGAAGGGGATCCACCGTTTCGTAATCCCCCGTATTGTAGCGATGATTGGACCGGGACTTAAAAATAGGGTTGAGATAAACCGCCGTAATCCCCAGTTCCTTAAGATAGGGAAGCTTTTCCGTAATACCTTTGAAGTTTCCGCCGAAGAAGTCGTCGGCGGTATACTCTCCGCCGAACTGCTCCGCCTTATAAAAGGGAGTTTCGCCCCAGCTTCGTTTTATTCCGTGGAAGGGAGTGTCGCCGCTTCGGTAAAAGCGGTCGGGGAATATCTGATACACCACCGCGTTTTTCATCCAGTCGGGAGTTTTAAAATCACGGCTGTAAACGGTTATCTGAAACATCCTGTCGGGCAATGTGCTGTACATTCTTCCCTGTCCGCCCAAAAACTCCGGATTATTGCCGCAGTAGGCGGTTTCCCCTCCGGCCACAGCCTTAAAGCAGTACCACAAAAGGCCTTCCTTTTCCGGAAGGAGTACCTTACATTCGTAGACACGGTTGTGATTTATCTCCGTCGCAAAATACATATTTATGCTTTTTCCGCCGATTATGCACTTTACCTCCGTGGGGATTGCGTATGATTCCACCGCCACTCTCAGGCGCACCACTTCTCCGCACTTCATTGCGCCCATTGGGTATCTGTACACTTCTTTTCTGGAATGATGCTCGATATTCACTGAACATTGCCTCCTTAAACGCACTCAACACTATTTTACCATTTTCAAGCAAAAAACACAAGCTGTTTTTTACATTATTTTTGCTTTTTTACGTAAAAAGCAAAAACGTTTCCGAATTTTAGAATAAGACGACTTATTTTCATGATACAAAGACCCGCCGAAGAAGGCCGAGGGGAATTTTACGGCTTTTATTGGCTATAAGAAAGGGAGCCGTTAGAGTTACCTAAAGACTCCCTTTATTTTAAAAGCTTCACGATTTAATATTCCGCGTCTCGCGTAAATCTATAGCCAAACGAAGATGCCCTCCGGAGCCTCGTTTGCCGACTCGGGTCGGGCCTATGCGAAGCAGAAACGCCCCAATAAGGGCTGAAAGCTCTTATTGGGGCGCTAACTTCACCTAAGTCAACAGTAAATTCTCGCAGCTCACCGAATTTATTACTTGCTTCTTTCGTTAATGGCAGCCTGTGCCGCGGCAAGGCGCGCAATGGGAACGCGGAAGGGAGAGCAGGACACATAGTCAAGCCCAATCTTGTGGCAGAACTCCACGGAAGAGGGGTCGCCGCCATGCTCGCCGCAGATGCCCACATGAAGCTCGGGACGAACGGACTTGCCAAGCTTGATAGCCATTTCCATAAGCTTGCCTACGCCTGTCTGGTCAAGCTTTGCGAAAGGATCGTTCTCGAATATCTTTGTATCGTAGTACGCGTTAAGGAATTTGCCCGCATCGTCACGGGAGAAGCCGAAGGTCATCTGTGTAAGGTCGTTTGTACCGAAGCAGAAGAATTCAGCCTCCGTAGCGATTTCGTCCGCAGTAAGAGCGGCGCGGGGGATTTCAATCATTGTGCCTACTTCGTACTTCATGTCAATACCGGCCGCCGCGATTTCGGCGTCGGCGGTTTCAACAACAACCTTCTTGACGAACTTAAGCTCCTTAACATCACAGATAAGAGGAATCATGATTTCGGGCTTGATATCCCAATCGGAATGAGCCTTCTTAACGTTGATGGCCGCGCGGATAACGGCTTTTGTCTGCATCCTCGCGATTTCGGGATAGGTGACCGCAAGGCGGCATCCTCTGTGACCCATCATGGGGTTGAACTCGTGAAGAGAATCGATTATAGCCTTAATTTCCTCAACGGTCTTGCCCTTAGCGTCGGCGAGCTTCTTAATATCCGCTTCCTCGGTGGGAACGAACTCATGCAGCGGAGGATCAAGGAAACGAATGGTTACGGGGCAGCCCTCAAGAGCCTCATAGAGCTTTTCAAAGTCGCCCTGTTGTACGGGAAGAATCTTATCAAGAGCGGTTTCTCTTTCTTCAACGGTGTCGGAGCAAATCATCTCGCGGAAAGCGTCGATTCTGTCGCCTTCAAAGAACATATGCTCCGTGCGGCAAAGGCCTATGCCCTCCGCGCCAAGCTCCCGCGCCTTCTTGGCGTCGGCGGGAGTATCGGCGTTGGTGCGTACCTTAAGTCTTCTGTATTTATCCGCCCAAGCCATGATTCTGCCAAATTCGCCGGCAATGGAAGCGTCGACTGTGGGAATAATTCCGTCGTAGATATTACCTGTGGAGCCATCGAGAGAAAGCTCGTCTCCCTCGTGGAATTCCTTACCGGCAAGGGTGAACCTCTTGTTTTCCTCATCCATAACGATGTCGCCGCAGCCGGATACGCAGCAGGCGCCCATACCTCTCGCGACAACGGCGGCGTGAGAGGTCATACCTCCGCGGACGGTAAGTATACCCTGAGCGGCCTTCATGCCCTCAATATCCTCGGGAGAGGTTTCAAGACGCACAAGAACGACCTTCTCGCCTCTTGCGGCCCAAGCCTTTGCGTCGTCGGCGGTAAATACAATCTTGCCGCACGCGGCTCCGGGAGACGCGCCGAGAGCCTTAGCCATTGGAACGGCGTTCTTAAGAACCTTTGCGTCGAACTGGGGATGGAGAAGCGTGTCAAGGTTACGGGGGTCAATCATAGCAACGGCTTCTTCTTCCGTTCTCATGCCCTCGTCAACAAGATCGCAGGCAATCTTAAGAGCGGCCTGGGCGGTTCTCTTGCCGTTACGTGTCTGAAGCATATAGAGCTTTTCGTTTTCAACGGTGAACTCCATATCCTGCATATCGCGGTAATGGTCTTCAAGAGTGCGGCACACATTCTTAAACTGCTCGAAAGCGGCGGGGAACTTTTCTTCCATCTGAGCGATGGGCATAGGCGTACGAACACCGGCAACAACGTCTTCGCCCTGAGCGTTTGTCAGGAATTCGCCCATGAGCGTCTTTTCGCCTGTAGCGGGGTCACGCGTGAACGCAACGCCTGTGCCGCAGTCGTCACCCATGTTGCCGAAGGCCATCATCTGCACGTTTACGGCAGTACCCCAAGAATAGGGAATGTCGTTGTCACGGCGGTATACGTTGGCACGGGGGTTATCCCATGAACGGAACACGGCCTTTACCGCGCCCATAAGCTGAACCTTGGGATCGGAGGGGAAGTCCTCGCCGATTTTTTCCTTATATTCGGCCTTGAACTGCTCCGCTAATTCCTTAAGGTCGTCAGCGGTAAGCTCAACGTCCTGCTTTACGCTCTTTTCGGCCTTCATCTTGTCGATAAGCTCTTCAAAATACTTCTTGCCGACCTCCATAACAACGTCGGAGTACATCTGAATGAATCTTCTGTAGCAGTCCCATGCCCATCTTGGATTGCCGGACTTCTTAGCCATGAAAGCAACAACGTCTTCGTTGATACCGAGGTTAAGAATGGTATCCATCATACCGGGCATGGACGCTCTTGCGCCGCTGCGAACGGAAACAAGAAGGGGATTTTCGGGGTCGCCGAACTTCTTGCCGGTGATTTCCTCCATCTTTACAATGTGTTCGTTAATCTGTGCCTGAATTTCATCGTTGATCTTTCTGCCGTCCTCATAATACTGGGTGCAGGCTTCGGTTGAAATTGTGAAGCCCTGGGGAACGGGAAGACCAAGCCTGGTCATTTCCGCAAGGTTGGCGCCTTTGCCGCCGAGAAGCTCTCTCATTGTGGCGTCGCCCTCGCTGAACAAATAAACATATTTTTTGCTCATGGGATTATCCTCCTTAATTATTTTTTTCCTGTCCATTATTATATACTATCTCTGAAGAAATTTCCAGTGTTTTTTGAAAAAAGTTTAAAATTTTTTCAATAAATTTCACGAAAGCTGCAAAACTACACAAGCTTTGCGCCGCGTAGTCCGAACGGACGCGCTTTATGTGAATTTTCGTTTAACAAATCGCCCTTGCAAAGGCCGGTATATATTTCTATTTCCGCTTCTCGTCCGCCGTCGTTTTCAAAAACCCTTGCGGCAAAGGGAGGCATAATTAATTTTTCGGTTCTTCTTCCGATTTTTATGCTACACATCGGGAAATCCCCCTCCGCGACAAGATACCTTTCTCCCTCAATCTCATTCGGAAGCCGGACTTGATAAGAGAGCTTTCCGATGTAGTACGGCATTCCCATCGCGGAAACATCGCCGAGAGAAATTTCGCGCGGCAAGGTTATGCGGCTTGCGTCGGTGTAAAGGTCGCCGTAAATAACTCCTCGGCAGCTTACGGCGTTTGCTCCCAGACGCACCTTCCCCGTTATTTCGCAGACATAGCCCCCCTCCGTTTTCACAAGGCTCAAAGGACTGCCGTTTAAGGAAGCCTCCCTTTCCTTCGTAAGGAAATACAGCTTCCCTTCGGTGTAATCCGCCGAAAACTCCTTTTCCACGGGGAGGAAGTTTTCCCCCGCGCCGGTGACAACAACAGGAAGAGCCGCCCCTTCTTCCTCAGTAAATTTAACGCCCCAAGGCATAAATCGGGGCAAGGGCTTGCATGGAAGGGGGTTCTTGCTTAGACGCAAAATCAGAACCCCGCCGTCGGAGAAAATCACGTTTTGCCCGTAAAAGCCGCACAAAGAGCCGTCCGCGTCCTCCGCGGCGGCAATGTACCCCTCGGGGGGATTGATTTCCTGCTTTGCGGCGTTGGGGGCAAAGTAAATCACCGTGTTTTCCCCGCAGGTGATTTTGCGGACTCCGCCGAGAACTTCATCCGTAAAGCCCTCCTTCATCAGCTCTCCCAGCCTGTCGGCGAGCTTTACGAAAATCGCGTCCCCCTCGGAGCAGGGGGAATCGGGCATGGATTCTTCCGGGCAGAGGAGGGGCGGCCTTCCCCCTTTAAGAATGGAGCTTATAAGCAAAGCCGTTTTTTCGCCGTAGCTTCCGGCTTTGCCCTTCGGCAGTACGGCGCATCCGCTTTGACGCGCCAAGATAAGTCCCTTTTCGCCGCAACTCTTTTCCAAAGGAACGTAAAAGCTGTCTCGGCAAAGTCTCTCCGCCTCAGCCGAAGTAACCTCCTTCCCGTTCACAAAGGGCGATTCGCCTTCCCCGAGACGGGAATAGGGGCTTGCGAGAATGAAGCCCTTGAATTCCTTCCCCGAAAAGGCGGAAAGTCCGGCGGAAATCCGCTTTAAAATCAGGTCGTTTATAAAGTCGGCGCTTAAGGGATTAAAGGGATCCAAGACGGTTTCGCTTCGGCGGCGGACGCCGTCTTTTATTACCTCGGCCCTGAGAGACGCCACGCAGGAGACGCTGTTGTAGGCTGAAAGAAGAAAATATATCCCTACGCCGTATCTGTAGCCGCTTCGGCAGCACCCCTTTAACGCCTCCAAAACCGAGCCGGTCAGCTCTTTTTCCCCGATTTCCGCCGCCACAGCGGAAAACCCCCGCCGGGCAAAGGCTTTGATTTTTTCGTCGGTTTCCCGAAGGGACGGTATCCCGTCCCATGACCATACAGCTATCATATCATCAGTCCTTACTTATATAAATATATTATCATCAAAGGAGCGGCCTGTCAACAAAAAATTCATGACGGAAAAATATTTTGAAAGCAATAACAGATAAACGGCATAAACGCGAATTTTCAAATAGATTTTTGCGTAAAATCTTCCCGAATTTTAAAATGACATGACACAAATAGTGTAAAATTTTAGCGGGTCGGTCGGGATAAAATTAAAAAAATATTGACAACATAAGGGCTTAGGTAGTATAATAAAATAATAACAGTATATTCTCAGGGTCTTAAAACGAAGCCCTGCCGAAAGGAATAGTGAATATGTCTCTTAACGCCCCATGGGGGACAATGGACACTCTGCCGGAAGAAATGCGTATGCGGCGGATGGTCGAATATATATTTATGGAAAAATGCCGAATTTTCGGCTATAATGAAATTCATACACCCGTTTTTGAGCAAAGCAGTCTTTTCCGCATGGGCGTAGGCCACGTGACCGACATAGTTGAAAAGGAGCTGTACACCTTTTCCGACAAGCACGGCGAAAGGCTGGCTCTCCGTCCGGAGGGTACAACGGGGGTGGCAAGGGCCGTGCTTCAGCATAAGCTGTATGAAAAGCTGCCGGAAAAGCTCTGCTATAAAATAACCTGCTACCGTCAGGAGGATCCGGAGGAAGGGCGGCTCAGGGAATTTCACCAGATCGGCGCGGAATGTTACGGAAGCTCCGGTCCGGAGGCGGACAGCGAAATAATCGACCTTGCGTATATTTCCCTTAAAGCCATGGGAATAAGCAAGCTCACCTTGAATATAAATTCCGTGGGTTGTGAAAAATGCCGCATAGGCTATCTTAACGAGCTTATGAGGTACCTTCTGCCCTACGCGAACTCGGGAAGGCTGTGTCCGGTATGCATGAGCCGTCTCGGGAAGAATCCCCTGCGAATACTGGATTGCAAAAATCCCATGTGTAAGGAGACGGCCTCTCACGCTCCGTCGCCGATGGATTTTCTTTGCGAGAACTGTCGGGAGCATTTTGCCGGTCTACAGGAACAGCTTAACGCGATTGACATTCCCTTTACGGTAAAGCCGAGGCTTATCCGGGGGTTAGATTACTACAACCGGACGGTGTTTGAATTCAAGGCCGGCGCCGGAGGAGCAAAGGGAACTGTCTGCGGCGGCGGCCGCTACGACAATCTTTGCCGCAGAATAGGGGCGGATTTTTCAATTCCCGCCGTAGGCTTTGCCATAGGGGAGGAAAGAGCCGTAATCGCTATGAGAAGCGAGGGTACGGAGGAATTTTTACGGGAGAATCCGGCGGTTTATGTTATTTCGGAATCATCGGCCTTGTCGGCGGAAGCCGCCGCGGAGCTTCGAAGCAGAAATATTTTTACGGTGAGAGATTTAATGGGAAAGACACTGCGGGAGCAGGAAAAGGAGGCCTCCGCCTGCGGCGCGATGTGGCGGATTTACGTTTTTGAAGATAAAATAAGGCTTTGCGATTCCGTCGGTAAAGAGCGCGTTTTTCCGGCGGGAAGCTGGGACGCGGCGGCGGAAACGGTAAAGTGCGCCAATGAAGCCTGTTTTGAAAAATAACCCGTAGGGCGGGAATACCCGGCGCGCCCTCTAAGCTGTTAAATTTTTTCTGAGACAAGGCTTTTGGAGTCAAACTAAAGAAAATATACAAAAAAATAAACTTTTCGGGAGGAATACAGATGGACACAATCAAAGGAATGAAGCGCACCGCAATGTGCGGAAGGCTTCGCGAAGAAAACATCGGGGAACAGGCAGTGCTTATGGGCTGGGTCGCGAAGGCCAGAGACATGGGCGGTCTTATTTTTGTGGATATAAGAGACAGAAGCGGCATAAGCCAGGTGGTTTTTGAGCCTGAAAACAAAGAGCTTATCGAAAAAGCCTCCCGTCTTAAAAGCGAATTTGTCATTGCGGTAAGGGGCACCGTGCGCCGCCGCGAAAGCGTAAATAAAAAAATTCCCACAGGCATGATAGAGGTTGTGGCGGAAGAGCTGAGAATACTTTCCGAAAGCGACACGCCTCCCTTCGTTATTCAGGATGACGTTAAGGCCGGAGAGGAGCTTCGCCTTAAGTACCGTTATCTCGACCTGCGCCGCTCCGAGATGCAGCGTACTCTTGAAATACGCCACCGCATAACTCAGATAGCCCGCCGGTATTTCGATGAAAACGGCTTCCTTGAAATCGAAACTCCCATACTTTGCAAATCTACTCCCGAAGGAGCAAGGGACTATCTTGTGCCAAGCCGTATTTATCCGGGCAATTTCTTTGCCCTTCCCCAGTCGCCCCAGATATATAAACAGCTTCTCATGCTCGCCGGAATGGACAGGTATTTTCAGGTTGCGAAGTGCTTCCGAGACGAGGACCTCAGAGCGGACCGCCAGCCGGAATTTACCCAGCTTGACATTGAAATGTCCTTTGTTGACGAGGACGATGTTATGAGCATAAACGAGGGATTTATAAAGAAAGTGTTCAAGGAAATTTTGGACGAGGATGTGCAGCTTCCTCTGCCGCGCCTTCCTTACGGCGAGGCTATGCGCCGCTTCGGCAGCGACAAGCCCGACACCCGCTTCGGCTTGGAGCTTATAGATATGACCGATATGTTCAAGGACTGCGGCTTTACCGCCTTCGCTGCGGCGGCAAATGAAAAGGGCAGCAGCGTAAGAGCCGTAAACGCCAAGGGCTTAAGCTCTAAGCTCACAAGAAAAACCCTCGATTCCCTTTCGGAATTTGTAAAGACGTACAAGGCAAAGGGTCTTGCGTGGCTTATCGTTGAGGAAAACGAAATACGAGGCTCCATAGCCAAGTTCTTCACTCCCGAGGAGCTTAAGGCTGTTGCCGGAAGAGCCGGAGCGCGCCAGGGGGACACCATTCTTTTTGTCGCCGACAAGGACAGCGTCGTGTTTGCGGCTTTGGGAGCCTTGCGCTGTGAGATAGCAAGCCGCTTTGAGCTTATTGATAAAACAAAATTCAACCTTCTTTGGGTCACGGACTTCCCCCTTTTCGAGTACAGCGAGGAGGAACAGCGGTACATGGCCATGCACCACCCCTTCACCTCTCCCAAGGACGAGGACATCGACCTTCTTGACAGCGATTTGGGGGCGGTTCGCGCCAAGGCCTACGACATTGTTCTTAACGGCGTTGAACTGGGCGGCGGCAGCATAAGAATTTTTAACAGCGATCTTCAGACGAAAATGTTCGAAAAGCTGGGCTTCACTCCCGAATCCGCAATGGAGCGTTTCGGTTTCCTTATAAACGCCTTCCGCTACGGAACGCCTCCGCACGGCGGAATGGCCTACGGTCTGGACAGAATGGTTATGCTTATGACCGGCAAGGATTCCATCCGTGACGTTATGGCCTTCCCCAAGGTAAAGGACAGCAGCGAGCCTATGGTGGAATCTCCCGGGCGGGTGGACGATATCCAGCTTGAGGAGCTGGGAATCGCGTTGGTAAAGAAAAATTAAGTCCTCTCCAAAAACCGCTTTGAAAAACAATCCGCGCGGCGCGGCCCGACAGCCGTTATCCGGCGCGGCGCTATATCTGCGCGCGCGAAATGTTTTCTCAAACAAGCCTTTTGGACGGAGCCGTCAGAAATTTATAAATTGTTCACATTTTATTATATAAGGATACATTTAACGGGCGTATAATTTTTATAACTATACGCGGGGAGGTAATGAAAATTGATAGAGGTAAGCAATTTAACAAAGCGTTTCGGGAAAAAGGTGGCCGTCGACAACCTGAGCTTCGTTGTCGAGGAAGGGGAAATATTGGGCTTTCTGGGGCCTAACGGCGCCGGAAAATCCACCACAATGAATATAATAACCGGCTATCTCAGCGCAACCGACGGAGTTGTGAAGGTAAACGGGAAGGATATACTGGACGAGCCCTACGCCGCAAAAAAGAGCATAGGCTATCTTCCCGAGTTTCCGCCCCTCTACACGGATATGACAGTGGATGAATATCTGGGCTTCGTATATGAGCTTAAGGACGTTAAGCTGAACCGCAGATACCACATTGAGGAAATAAAAAATACCGTGGGAATTACGGACGTAGGCGGGCGGCGTATCAAAAACCTGAGCAAGGGATACCGCCAGAGAGTGGGTCTTGCCCAAGCCCTTATAGGCAGTCCGGACGTTCTTGTGCTGGACGAGCCAACCGTAGGGCTTGACCCAAAGCAGATAATCGAGATACGCGGCATGATAAAGGAGCTTTCCAAAAAGCACACCATAATCCTCAGCAGCCATATACTTACCGAAATAAGCGCCATATGCGGACGGGTGCTTATTATCGACAAGGGAAAAATCGCCGCGGAGGACACCCCCGAGAACCTGTCGAAGCTTTTGGGCGGCGGCACGGGAGTTACCGCCGTAATAGACGGCGACGAGGAAATTGTCAAGGCGGCTGTTGAAGGCGTGGAGGGCGTAAGCTCGGTTTCAGCCGAAAACGGGAAATATACCATAAAGGCGGAAGGCGACCTCCGTCGGGAAATTTCCATAGCCGTATCCTCCGCCGGAGGCACTATTGTTGAAATGAAAACCGATGAAATGAGCTTGGAGGACATATTTATCAAGCTTACCGAAGGCCGCGAGGAAGAAAAGGAGGGTGAAGCGGATGAAAGCGATATTCAAGCGTGAAATGCTGGCCTATTTCATTTCTCCCGTGGGATATATTTTCATAGGAGTTTTCGCCGCCATTTCAGGGATATATTTTGACACCTATGTTCTGCGCATGGGCATAGGGGATGTAAGCGCGCCGCTCAGAAACAGCCTTGTTGTGCTGGTGCTGCTTATTCCCGTGCTTACAATGAGGCTTATTGCCGAGGAAAGAGGCACAAAAACCGACCAGCTTCTTTTGACGTCTCCGGTCAGCGTGTGGAGCATAGTTCTCGGCAAGCTGCTGGCGGCGCTGTGCGTTTTCGGAATCGCTATGGCCACCACATTCCCCTATGTTGTGATAATAGCCATTCACGGCTCAGCCGTCTGGGGACAGATAATTTCGACATACATAGGCTATGTTCTTTTGGGACTTTGCTTTATTTCCATGGGAATCTTCTTTTCGTCTCTCACAGAAAGCCAGATTATAGCTCTTATCGTAACAATGGGAGTGCTTTTGGCGCTGTTCCTTTTTAACAACTTCATTTCCTCCACAGGTATAACCGTCGTGGACAAGGTTATCGACATCGTTTCGGTTATAAAGCGGTTTTCTCAGTTCACAACGGGAGTTTTGAAAATCGACAATGTTTTGTACTATGTCAGCGCGTCGGCGTTGTTTACGTTTCTCACAGTGCGCGGCATAGAAAAACGCCGCTGGAGCTAAGGAGGGAATCGCTGTGAAAAAGATAAACGGACGCCGTTTCAAATACGGCGCAAACAACACTGTTCTTATTGTCGGCGCGGTGGTAATATTCGTGCTTATAAATCTTCTGGCTTCCGCCGTTTCCGAAAAATTCCCCTCCGCACGGCTGGATCTCACGCGTTCGGGAGTGTTTAAAATAGGAAATACCACAAAGAATGTCCTCGCGGATTTGGACGCAACCGGAGACAATGTGACGATTTATTACCTTAAAAACACCGCCGAGGAGGAAATGTACGTTAAGGAGGTAGTGCTTAAATACCTTGCCAACAGCAAAAATCTTAAATACGAGGTAAAGTATTACGTTAAGGAGCCGAACTTCATGAAGCAGTTCGGGGATATAGGCACCATTACCGAGGGCAGCCTTATCATAACCGACGAGGAAACAAGCAAGTTTAGGGTCATAGAATACGAGGATATGTTTGAAATATCCCAAGATTATCAAAGCGGCTCCCGACAGGTGGACGCCGGAAACCTTGAAAGCAAGCTCACCAATGCCCTCGCTTACTGCATAAGCCGAGATGACGTAAAGGCCTACTTTACAACAGGCCACAGGGAGGCAAGCCCCGACGAAATGGCGGGAGTCCTTCAGGAGGAAAACATTACGGCGGAGCTTTTCGATCTTAAAACAGGCCCCGTTCCCGAGGACTGCGGCATACTTTTCGTTATCTCTCCCGTATATGATTTTACCGCGGACGAAATCGACCGCATTGATGAATACATGGACAGAGGCGGCAATATTCAAATCGCCGTGGAGCCGGCGGTGGAGCTTCCACGCCTTCAGGCGTATCTGGGCGAGTGGGGAGTTACCCTTAACAACGACAATGTTGTGGAAAGCGACCCCCGCTATATGCGTCAGGACAGCCAGACCGGCCTTATTTGGGTCTATCCGAGAGCCGCCGACACCGATATTACCAAGGATATAAAAGATAAAAACCTCACTGTCAGCGCGATTCTCTGCCGCAGTATATCCGTCAGCGATGTTCCTACCGAGGAAATAACCCACAGCTCCCTGTTCTATACAACAAAGGAGGGTATATCCTCGGATATCGAAACCGGGGAAAACACGGACGGCACCTTTGACCTTGCCGTACAGCTCAGCAAGCCCGCCGGTGAAAATTACGATAAAACAGCCAGAATGATAGTGGCCGGCAGCGCCTCCTTCTGGGGAGTTACCAACTACAGCAACATTGTTGACCTTACGGGGCTTCTCAGCGAACCCGCGTTAGGGAACAACAGCTTCTTCGTAAACAGCGTTTACGACATGACCGGCTTAGGCGGAACAAAGCTTACAATCGAAAGCAAGAGCCTTAAAAATACCACGCTGGTTATGACGGATCTGCAGCAAAATGTCTACCGCATAATTTTCTGCTACGCGCTTCCGGGAATCATAATCCTTTTGGGAATCGCGATCTGGCTTAAGCGGCGGCATATGTAAAGGAAATAAATGTATGAGCAGGAATAAAAAATTTATATTAAACGCCGTCATTGTGGTGCTGATAGTAGGCGTTCTCGGAGCCGGAGTGTATTTTCTTACCCGCCCCGAGGAGGAGCCGAGCCTTAGCGAAATATATACCGACGACGATACAATCAAAATATTTTCCGCCGACTCGGCACAGTTTACCCGTACGGAAATAACAAACAGCTCCGGTTCCTACGTTCTGGAAAAAACCGACGGAGCGTGGAATCTTCAGGGCTTTTCCGGTATAAGCCTTAACGTCAATATGCTGGATAATCTGACCCGTTACTTCGGCGATGTTACAAGCTCGATGCGTGTGGAGGAAAATCCGGCGGATTTAAGCGCCTACGGTCTGGATTCCCCCTCCGCCGTGGTAAAAATATCAACGACGGACAGGGAAAAAACCTTTAACATAGGAAGCAAAACTCCCGACGGCTTAAGCTACTATTTTAATACGGACACTTCCTCCGACGTATATCTTCTGGACAGCGTTTCGGCGGATGTGGCCTTCCTTTCGGCAAGGGACTACGCGGACTTAAAGAGCGGCTTTACCGCCGAGGAAGTGACCGATATAAGAATTTCCTCAAAAACCGGAGATGTTTTGCACGTTTCAATGAATTCCGACGGACCGAAAGATCAGTACGGCCTTCTCAGCTATTGGCAGATAACCGAGCCTGTAGACAGAAGCGCCTCCAATTCCGACGTATCCTCTTTGCTGGCGTCTCCGGCGGCGGAAATGGAAAACAGCATCTCCGCAATTATGGCTGACAGCGAGGAAAACCGCCGCGCCTGCGGCTTAGACGAGCCGGAATATACGGTGGAGATTAGTGCCGGCGAGAAAATAACCTATTATATAGGCGCCGCCGACGGAGAGTACCGCTATTTCCGCCGTGAAGGGGAAAACTATATACTTCGCGGGGACGAGAGCGGTATGGCCTTTGTCCGCACCTCCGTTTACGACGTTTCCGAAAAGTATCTCGCCCTTATAGACATTGCCATGCTGGACACAGTGGAAATAAGCTTCTCCGGACAAAGCACGCTCTTTACCGCCGTGGACGGCGGAGGGGAAAACGCGGCCTTCTATGCCGAAGGCAAGGAGCTGAACCCCGACGATTTCCGCAAGTTTTACCAGCAGATAATCGCCATAGAGGTAAGCGGAGAGGCGGAAAATCCCGCGTACGAAAATATTGTGGGAACTATTGAATACACCCTCAACACAAAAGATAAAATAAAGCTGGAATTTGTCCCCTACGACGAAAGAAATTACGCGGTTTTCGTCAACGGACAGGGACAGTACACCATACTGAAAAAGAACGTAGATAAAATTTTCGACTTGTATAAGGAATTTGTATGATATGTCAGCTAAAATAAAAACAGTCTGCGAAAATTCCATAGCGGAGGAGCTTGGCCTCGAACCGGGGGACGAGCTCCTTGCCGTAAACGGCGAGGATATCCACGACGTTCTGGATTACCGCTACCTTATGAATGACGAGCTTATAACTCTCAAAATCCGTACAAAGCAGGGCAGCGTGGAGGAAATCGAATTTGAAAAGGACGCGTATGACGACTTGGGCGTTGAATTTGAAA
This sequence comes from uncultured Oscillospiraceae bacterium, assembly GCA_964551215.1. Taxonomy (GTDB): domain Bacteria; phylum Bacillota; class Clostridia; order UMGS1883; family UMGS1883; genus JAFLUQ01. The sequence continues at coordinate 19,164 of CAZKBV010000030.1, forward strand.
GCGGTCTTATGGATAAGGCTCAGCGCTGCGCCAACGCGTGCATATTCTGCTTCATTGACCAGCTCCCTTCGGGAATGAGAAAAAGCCTTTACTTCAAGGATGACGACACGCGGCTTTCCTTTTTTCAAGGCAACTACGTCACACTTACAAATCTTAAGGATGCGGAAATCGACAGGCTTATCCGGCTTCGCGTCAGCCCCATAAATATTTCCGTGCAGGCCATGAATCCGGCTCTGAGGGTGAAAATGCTGAAAAATCCCCGGGCGGCGAAGCTGCCGGAAATAATGAAGCGTTTCTGCGAAAACGGCATAATCATGAACTGCCAGATAGTTCTCTGCCCCGGATATAACGACGGAAAAGAGCTGGAACGCTCCATATCCGAGCTTTACGCCATGAAAGAAAACGTCCTCAGCGTTTCCGTAGTGCCTATCGGCCTTACGGCTCATCGCAAGGGACTTGCGAAAATGGAGCCTGTGACGGCGCAAAAGGCGGCGGAGCTTGTAAGCCAAATCGAAATCTGGCAGAAAAAAGCCCGCGCTGAAACGGGACGGGGCTTTGTATATGCCGCCGACGAGCTGTACCTTAGGGCGGAGCTTCCCATTCCGGAGGCCGAAGCCTACGACGGCTATCCCCAGCTTGAAAACGGCGTAGGGCTTATAGCTTCCCTGCGGGAGGAATTTGCGGCGGCGCTGAAAATGGCGCCTAAGACGGTTCCCCAAAGAAACGTAACCATTGCCACAGGCGCGGCGGCCACCGGACTTATGCGGATGTTCGCGTCCATGACGGAGGAAAGATATCCCAACGTAAAGGTCAGGGTCGAAACCGTAATAAATAAGTTTTTCGGGGAAAGCATAACCGTCGCCGGCCTTCTTTGCGGCTGCGACATAATATCTCAGCTTAAAGGAAAGGATTTGGGCGAGGCGGTTATAATTTCAAAGGATATGCTCCGTGACGGAACGGATGTGCTTTTGGACGACGTAACCGTCCCCCAGCTTGAGGAAGCGCTTAACACGGCGGTTATTCCTTCGGAAAACGACGGCTTTGTTCTGCTTGAAAATATTTTGGGAACGGAAATATAACCTACGCGGGGATGTCCCCGCGGGCTACGATCGTTCGCAAGCTCCGTTTCAAGCAAGCTTTATGGAGCGTTGCTCCGATTTAAA
>CAZKBV010000031.1:0-8648 GCA_964551215.1 uncultured Oscillospiraceae bacterium
ACCTTACACTAAATGGAGATGAGAAAATGAATTGGGTAAAAAAATGGCACTGGCAGAAAACCGCCTCCGACGCGGTTGAAATGCTAACGGAAAAGGGCTACGACGCCCGGTACGCGGAAACCGCCGACGACGCCAAGCAAACGGTTCTGGATTTAATCCCCGAGGGTTCGTCCGTAGCTGTGGGCGGCAGCGTCACAATCGGCGATATGGGGCTTATCGACATTTTCCGAAGCGACAAGTACAAATTTTTTGAACGCTTCAACACAAGCGGCTACGCCGAAACCTATCAGGTTTACCGTCAGTCCTTCCTTGCGGACTATCTGGTTACAAGCTCTAACGCCATAACCATGAACGGCGAAATTGTGAACACGGATTCCAGCGGGAACCGCGCCGCCGGAATTATTCTCGGCCCCGAAAGGGTTATAATCGTTGTCGGCGCGAACAAAATCGTGCCCGACCTAAACGCCGCCTTTGAGCGAATAAGACAGATTGCCCCGCTCAACGCGAAAAGAATCGGCCACCACTGCCCCTGCGTGGAGACGGGCTACTGCGTAGACTGCGATTCTCCCGAAAGCGTGTGCAACGCTACAAGCATTATACATAACGGGCGTAAGCACCCCGGACGGTATACGGTTATCGTTGTTGCCGAGGAGCTTGGCTTCTGAGTTTAGAGACATCCGAGTTTAGTAATGAAAGGATTTGATTCCAATGGCAAAAGTTGTGACAATGGGCGAAATTATGCTTCGCCTTTCAACACCTAACAACGAAAAATATATTCAGGCCGACAAGTTTGACATTAACTACGGCGGCGGCGAGGCCAATGTGGCTGTGTCCCTCGCGAACTACGGCCATGAAGCCGAATTTGTGACAAAGGTTCCCGAAAATCCCATAGGCGAATGTGCCGTTGCCGCGCTCAGAAAGTACGGCGTTGAAACAAAGCATATTGCCCGTGGCGGCGAGCGCTTGGGAATTTATTTCCTTGAAACCGGCGCGGCCATGAGAGCCAGCAATGTTACGTACGACCGCGCCCATTCCTCCATATCCGCCGCGAAGCCGGAGGATTTCGACTTTGACGAGATTTTTGAAGGGGCCGATTGGTTTCACTTCACGGGCATAACTCCCGCCGTTTCCGACGATGCCGCCGCGCTTACCGAAGCAGCCTGCAAAGCGGCTAAGGCAAAGGGCGTTACGGTTTCATGCGACCTCAATTTCCGCAAAAAGCTTTGGAGCAGCGAAAAGGCGCAGAAGGTTATGTCGAACCTTATGCGTTATGTTGACGTATGCATAGGCAACGAGGAGGACGCCGACAAGGTGCTGGGCTTCAAGCCTGAAAATACCGATGTTACCGGCGGTAAGCTGAATCTGGCCGGATATGAATCCATCTTTAAGCAGATGGTTAAGAAATTCGGCTTTAAGTACGTTATTTCTTCTTTGAGAGTTTCTTATTCCGCTTCGGATAACGGCTGGTCCGCCTGCATCTATTCCGGCGCGGACGACGAGTTCTACCATTCCAGAGAATACCGTATCTGCCCCATAATTGACCGCGTTGGCGGCGGCGATTCCTTCGCCGGCGGCACTATCTGCGGCTTTGTGGACGGCAAGAATTTCAAGGACGCCCTTGAATTCGGCGTTGCCGCTTCCGCCTTGAAGCACACTATCCCCGGCGATTTCAACCTTGTAACCCGCGAAGAGGTTGACGCTCTTGCCGGCGGCGACGGCAGCGGACGCGTACAGAGATAAATTTGATAATGTAAGGCTGAAAAGAGGCTGCTTCGGCAGCCTCTTTTTGATGAGAAATATATTACTTTTGTGTTAATTTTCAGCCGTGAGATTGACAACGGAAAAAAACTGTGATATTCTATAAATGTATTAAATTTATCTTTGAAAAAAGGAAAATGAGAGGAAGGATATCCATGAAAAAGAAAATTCTCGCGCTGGCCTTGGTCTGCGTAATGGCGCTTTGCGCCGTACCCACCTACGCCTACAGCGTAAGGGAAGCCTACAGCGATATTGTAAGCCGGTACCCGGGCTTTGTTGAAAATTTGTTAAATACCGGCGACGGCGTAAGCGAAGGGCTTATAATTGAGTTCTTGGGAGCTTTACAGCGAAGCCTTTACAATAAGAACAAATACGAAGCTCCGATAACCGAGGAAAATTTCGACAACGCGCTTGTGGATTCCGTTATGACGGTTATTACCGGAACAAAGTACATACCCCTGCAAAACGCGATTTTAAACGCGTATCCCGAAGCCGTGGTGGAGGTTGCCACAAAGCATACCATCCCCGAGGAGTTCGAGCCGATATATGAATCGGTCAAGACAATGGTTTTTGAATATAATATGCTTGAAGAAATAGACACAAGCGACTCAAATACCGTCGAGCTTGTGTCCGTAACCGAACCCGACAGCATTACCGTTTCAAAGGGAGATACGCTTTCTCTGCCCCAATGGGTTGAAGCAAAAAGCGAAACCGGCGCTACCGTTCGGCTTCAGGTGAATTGGACGGACGTTCCGGAAACATCGGCGGTCGGCACATATACCGCCAAGGGAACTATAGTTATACCCGACGGCTTTACCTGCGGAAGCGGCTTCCCTGAGGAGCTGAGCCTTTCCGTCACCGTAGAGGCCGACGGCTCCGGACAGAGCTCAGGCACCTCAACCGGCAGCAATAAGCCCGTAACTACCGTTACCGGCGGCGACACAAGTACGGATACGGAAACCGTTCATAAGTACAGCTTTAGCGATGTTGACGAAAAAACCGAGGCCGGAAAGGCAATTTACGCTCTTACCGACGCCGGAGTGATTAACGGCTATCCCGACAGCACCTTTAAGCCCGCCAACGGAATTACCCGCGCGGAATTTGTGACAATGATAATCCGTTCGCTGGATTCCCTGGATGGAGCGGCGGCGTCCTCGTTTACCGATGTCGCGGCGTCGGACTGGTTTTACGCCCACGTTTCCTCCGCCGTAAAGCAGGGGCTTGTAAAGGGCTACGAGGATAACAGCTTCCGTCCCTCCGGAGGCATTACACGGGCCGAGGTTATGACGATTATCTGCCGTGCTTTGGACGCAAAGAATCTCCTTACGGAAAAAACGGCGGCGGCTTATGCCGATGATTCCCAGATTCCCGCCTGGGCGAAGGATTATGTGTACGCCCTCGCGGCAAATAAAATCGTTTCCGGCGATAAGGATAATAAGATACGCGCCGAAGAAGCGGCCACCCGTGAGGACTGCGCGGTGATGCTTTACAACGCCCTTAAATTGATGAATAAGATTAAATAAAACAAAGCCGCGGATTTCATTCGGGCTAAAACAAGCTTCCCCCTAAGGCTTTTTGGAAAAATTATTTTTTTCAAAACGTCTTAGGGGCTTGCATTTTTGTATTCATTATGTTAAAATATTTTTTGTCATAATATAGGCGCGGAAAGGAACATGGCAATGAAAATAATCGTTGTGGGCGGCGGCAAGGTCGGGCTTACCTTGGCCGAGCATCTGAGTATGGAAAATCACGAAATTACACTTATTGACACAAATCCCGACCATGTGAACGCGGCAATGGCTTTGGCGGACGTTCAGGGCATTGTTGGGAACGGAACGAGTCATTCGACTCAGCTCGCGGCGGGAGTCGAATCCGCCGACTTACTTATTGCCGTAACCAACAGCGACGAAACAAGCCTGTTAAGCTGTCTTATTGCGAAAAAGGCCGGTAACTGCCAGACTATCGCCCGGGTGCGCAATCCGGAATATTATAAGGACATTGCCTTTATAAAAGAGGAATTCGGCCTTTCAATGGCTATAAATCCCGAAATAGAGGCCGCCGCGAATATCGGCAGACTGATTCAGGTTCCTTCGGCGCTGGATATAGAAAGCTTTGCCAAGGGAAGAATAAACCTTATCAGAATAGAAATCCCCGAAGGGTCATGTCTGGACGGCTGTAAAATAAAGGATATAGAACCGCTTCTGCGGCTTAAGCTGCTCATATGCGCCGTTGAAACCGAGAATGATGTTTTTATCCCCAACGGAGACACACAGATAAACAAGGGGGATAAAATATCCGTTATTGTTCCCTTGCACGAGGTGCGCAGAGTGCTGGAAAAGATTGACGTGAGGGTAAAGCCTCTGCGTTCGGTGATGATTGCCGGAGGCGGAAATATTTCCTATTATTTGGCTGCGGCTCTTTTAAAGGCAAAAATGAAGGTGAAAATCCTTGAACTGGATAAAAAACGCTGTGAAGAATTGAGCACCCTGCTGCCTGAGGCGCGTATTATAAACGGGGACGCTTCCGACCGCCATCTTTTACAGGAGGAAGGCATCGGCGAGACGGACGCCTTTGTGGCTCTTACGGGCATAGATGAGGAAAATATACTCCTGTCCCTTTACGCGAATAAGGTTTCCAAGGCCAAGCTTGTAACAAAAATAAGCAAAATTTCCTTTGAAGAGGTGGTGCGCGAGCTTCCCATAGGGGCTATCGTCTGCCCCAAGCAGATAACCGCCCAGCTTATCGCCAGCCACATCAGAGCTACCCAGAATTCTATGGGGAGCAACGTTGAAACTCTTTACAAAATTATGGATGACCGGGTAGAGGCGTTGGAATTTAAGGTTTCCGCCGCCGCCGTAAAGGACGGTCTTACAGGCGTTCCTCTTTCTCAGCTTCGGCTTAAGCCCAACCTGCTGGTCTGCGCCATAGTTCGGGACAAGAAAATAATAACTCCTCACGGAAAGGATACCTTTGAGGTGGGGGATAACGTAATAGTGGTAACAACAAATATCGGCCTTAACGATTTGCGCGATATTCTTCGGTAAAAAAAGGGGCGGGGCAATGAATTTCGGAATAATGCTTTATATAATGGGCTTTGCCGTTATGGTGGAGGCCGCCGCAATGCTTTTACCGTGGGCGGTTTCCTTGATTTACGGCGAAAGCTCCGGATGGATATTTCTGGTATGCGCTGTGGTTTTCGGAGTCTTAGCCATGCTTATGACGAGAAAACGCCCCAAAGACACTTCTTTTTTCGCAAGAGAAGGCTTTATCGTTGTGGCCTTAAGCTGGATTGTCATGAGCCTCATCGGCGCTATTCCCTTTGTGGTTAGCGGCGAAATACCAAACTTGACCGACGCTCTTTTTGAAATTGTGTCCGGCTTTACAACTACCGGCGCAAGCGTACTTCCCAAGGTTGAGGCCTTAAGCCGGTGTATGCTTTTTTGGCGGAGCTTTTCCCACTGGATAGGCGGCATGGGCATACTTGTTTTTATTCTCGCGGTGCTTCCCATGGCGGGAGGGCAGAATCTGTATCTTATGCGGGCGGAAAGCACCGGCCCGTCGGTGGGCAAGCTGGTGCCAAAGGTGCAGAAAACCGCCATGTTCCTTTACGGAACGTACATCGTTATGACGCTGATTCAGCTTGTATTCATGCTTTTGGGCAGAATGCCCTTGTTCGACGCGCTGTGCATAACTTTCGGCACCGCCGGTACCGGAGGCTTCGGAGTGCTGAACGACAGCATGGCGAGCTATTCTCCGTATATACAGACTGTAACGACGGTGTTTATGCTGCTTTTCGGCGTAAACTTCAACTTTTATTTCTGCGTTTTCACCCGCCGTTTCCGTCAGGCCTTTGAAATTGACGAGGTAAAGGTGTACTTCGGAATCTATGCCTGCGCCAGTCTTATAATTTTTTTGGATTTGATTTTAACAAGGACGCCCTTCGGCGGCCTTCGGGAGGTGCTGTTCCAAACCTCGTCGGTCATGACAAGCACGGGCTTTGCCACAACGGATTTTAACCTGTGGCCCCAGCTTTCCAGAGCGGTTCTGGTAGTGCTTATGTTTACGGGAGCCTGCGCCGGAAGCACCGGCGGCGGAATGAAGGTTTCCAGAATTATCATCTACGTGAAAACCGTAATTAAGGAAATCAGCCAGCTTGTTCACCCCAAAAACATTAAAATACTCAAAATGGATAAAAAGCCTATCAATCATGACATCATACGTGTGGTAAACGTTTATCTGTGTTCGTATATACTTGTGTTCGTCGGCTCTTTGCTTATTGTGCTTCTCGACAATTTTGACCTTACGACATCCTTTACGGCGGTGGCGGCCACGCTTAACAATATCGGCCCCGGACTGGGATTGGTTGGCCCCGCGGGGAATTTTGCGGGATTTTCCGCCCTTTCCAAGTTCGTGCTCATGTTCGATATGCTTGCCGGCAGACTGGAGATATTCCCCATGATACTGCTTTTGTTCCCGGGGTCGTGGAAAAGACAGTAATCCGAAAAAATCCGAAAAAATTTTTGACATATACAGACTTTTTTGCCTAAAAATAAATTATGGGGACAAAGCTATTGACAAGTTTAACAAATTCGTGTATAATATAAATATATTTTTATGCCCTTTGCATGAAAATTTAATATATATAAAGGAGGTGTTTCAATGGTCGCAATAATAATTGCCATTGCTGCTGTAGTTGCCGTCCTCCTGAGTCTGGCCGTAGGTTTTATCTGCTTTAACGCAGGTGTATCTCATAGAAAGAAAATTGCCGAAGCGGAAATCGGAAGCGCGGAAGAACAGGCGAAAAAGATTCTTGCGGATGCCGCTGCCGAGGCCGAAAGTAAAAAGAGAGTGGCTCTTGTTGAGGCAAAAGAGGAAATCTTAAAATCCCGTAATGATGCGGAGCGCGAATTTAAAGAGCGACGCGGGGAAATCAGCCGACAGGAAAGACGTATACAGCAAAAGGAAGAAGCTCTTGACAGAAAAACCGAGGCTCTTGAAAAGAAAGACGAGCTTTTAAACAAGAAAATCAAGGATGCGCAAGACAAACAAGCGGAAATAGATGTGCTCCGCAAAAAGGAGACAGAGGTGCTTGAACGTCTCAGCGGTTTAACTGCCGAAGAAGCAAAAGAATATTTACTGCGTAACATTGAAAGCGAGGTCCGTCACGAGGCGGCCATCATGATTAAGGAAATTGAAACACAGGCGAAGGATGAAGCTGACAAGAAGGCAAAAAATATTATCAGTACAGCTATTCAGAGATGCGCCGCGGATCACGTTGCGGAAACTACCGTAAGCGTTGTTTCGCTGCCCAATGATGAAATGAAGGGCAGGATTATAGGCCGAGAGGGCAGAAATATACGCACTCTCGAAACTTTGACGGGTATTGACCTTATTATCGACGACACTCCCGAGGCGGTTATACTTTCGGGCTTTGACCCAATCCGCAGAGAGGTCGCGAGGGTTGCCCTTGAAAAACTCATTACCGACGGGCGTATCCACCCCGCGAGAATCGAAGAAATGGTGGAGCGCGCCAAGAAAGAGGTTGAACAGACCATTAAGCAGGAGGGTGAACAGGCCACCTTTGATACCGGCGTTCACGGCCTTCATCCCGAGCTTATCCGGCTTTTGGGCAAGCTGAGATTCAGAACAAGCTACGGGCAGAATGTGCTTAAACATTCTATTGAAGTGGCTCATGTGGCCGGAATCATGGCCGGTGAGCTGGGCGCAGACGTTACCATAGCCAAGCGCGCCGGTCTTCTCCACGACATAGGCAAGGCTGTGGACCATGAAATCGAAGGCAGTCATATAACCATAGGCGTTGATTTGGCAAAGAAGTATAACGAAGGCCCTGAGGTTATCCACGCCATAGAAGCTCACCACGGCGATGTTGAACCTCATACGATTATTGCTTGCCTTGTTCAGGCCGCCGACGCTATAAGCGCGGCTCGCCCCGGCGCAAGACGGGAAAATATCGAAACCTACATAAAGCGGCTTCAGAATCTGGAGGAAATTGCCAATTCCTTTAACGGCGTAAACAATTCCTTCGCGATTCAGGCCGGCCGCGAGATAAGAATTATGGTAAAGCCCGAACAGGTTGGCGATGACGACATGAGCTTTATCGCCCGTGAGATATGCAAAAAGATTGAAAGCGAACTTGAATATCCCGGTCAGATAAAGGTAAATGTCATCCGTGAAACGAGAATCACCGATTACGCTAAGTAATTTTGGATTCGCGCTGAATTTTGAAAGCTCTTGAATCGGGCCGAAAAAAGCCTGATTCAAGAGCTTTTCTTTGTCGAGCGCCTCCCTTCCCCGGGATTGATACGCCTACAGCGAAAAAATCCCCAAAAATTTTGGCGAATTTGAAAAAAACTCTTGCAATTTATAAAAAGATATGATATTATATTGCAGTGATGGGCGGTCCGCTGCAACTTTCGTAAGAACGCTCATATATTACCGCCTTAAGGCGGATAAGAAAGGAGCGATTTGAGTGGACGTTTTAAAGGCGATTACTCAGGATCAAATCAGAAAAGACCTTCCCAAGCTTGAAATAGGCGACACAATCAAGCTGTACGTAAAGATAAAGGAAGGCAGCAAGGAACGTGTTCAGATGTTTGAGGGCGTTGTTATCAGCAAAAAGCACGGCGGTATCCAGGAAACCTTCACCGTCCGCCGTATTTCGTACGGTGTTGGCGTGGAAAGAACCTTCCCCGTCAATTCGCCCAGCATCGACCGTATTGAAGTTGTTCGTCACGGTAAGGTCAGAAGGGCAAAGCTCTATTATCTCCGTGGCAGAGTGGGCAAGGCCGCAAAGGTTGCGGAAAGACTGTAAAGCGTCAGAAGGAGGGGTTGTTCTTTGGACAGCCCCTTTATGCTTTGCGGCATAAAAT
>CAZKBV010000031.1:8748-19298 GCA_964551215.1 uncultured Oscillospiraceae bacterium
CAAGTGAAAATACAAGCGAAGATATAAATGAAACCGCAAGCGAAACCACAAGCGGGAATACAAGCGAAAATACATCGGCCATTTCCGGAGAGCCTTCGGCGGAAGCGGCAACGCTTGGCAAAGCGGCGGCCGCGACGGAGCCTGTAAAGAAATCCTTCGGGAGGGAACTGCTGGAATGGGTGTGGGCAATTGTTCTGGCGGTTATAGTTGCGATGATAATACGCAGCTTTCTTTTTACGGTCGTCAGAGTGGACGGAAATTCGATGATACACACCCTTGAAAACAATGACCGTCTTATAGTGTGGCGGTTAGGCTACGAGCCGAATCAGGGGGATATTGTGATATTCGCTCCCCCCATTGCCGAAAACGAGGGACGCAATACCTTTAACCGCATTTACTGGGTCAAGAGAGTTATTGCCACCGGCGGTCAGCACGTGGAAATCAACTATTCCGAAAACGCCGTGTACGTGGACGGCAAAAAGCTTCAGGAGGATTACCTCCCCGAAATAATGTACGCGCCGGCGGACAGCTCGGCAATTACATCTATAGATGTTCCCGAAGATTATGTTTTCCTCATGGGCGACAATCGTAACGGAAGCCGTGACAGCCGCTTTATAGGCGCGGTGCCGGCAAATACAATAGTGGGGAAGGCTGTGTTCAGATTCTGGCCCTTTACATCTATCGGCGGAGTAAAATGATGAATATACAGTGGTTCCCCGGACATATGGCAAAAACTCGGCGCATGATAGCCGAGCAGATACGCCTGTGCGACTGCGTGGCGGAAATTGTTGACGCGCGATGCCCTTTAAGCAGCCGCAATCCCGAGCTTCCGAGGCTTACAGGGGAGAAGAGAAGCTTTATAATTATCAATAAATGCGACATAGCCGATCCGTCGGAAACGGAAAAATGGCGCAGACGCTTTGAAGGCGAAGGAATCAAGACCGTCTGCACAAGCTCCGTTGACGGAAAAGGCGTGGCGAAAATAACCGACGCCGCCAACGAAATAATGGCCGAAGAACTGGAAAAACGCCGCCAAAGGGGCTTGGTAAACAAGCCGCTGAGAATAATGGTGTGCGGAATACCGAATGTGGGGAAAAGCTCCTTTATAAACAAGCTGGGCGGAAAGGCCGTCACCAAGGTGGGCGACCGGCCGGGAGTTACAAGGGGAAAGCAATGGATAACCCTTAAAAGCGGCGTGGAGCTGCTTGACACTCCGGGAATCCTTTGGCCGAAATTCGAGGATAAGGAGGCGGCGCTGCGTCTTGCCTTTACCGGAGCCATAAGGGACGAAATACTTGATACGGAGGAGCTTGCGGCGGAGCTGTGCGCTTTTCTGAAGGATAACTATCCCCGCGCCGTTGAGGAAAGGTACAGGGCAAAGCTGACGGAGGAAATGTCCGGCCTTGAAGTTCTTGAAGAAATATGCCGTCGGAGGGGCTTTATTGTCAAGGGCGGCGAAACGGATATGCTCAGAGGCGCAAATGTGGTTCTTGACGAATTCCGAAGCGCAAAGCTGGGGCGGATAACCCTTGAAAAAGCGTTTTAAAAAACCCGTGAGAAAGACTGTTAAAGCCTTCCGCACGGGTTTTTGACTCATTTTATTTCGCAAGCATACCCAAAAGGGGATTATTGTTGTATATCAGCCGTGTTATATTACTGCCCTTAAGGAGGGGTTCGGTGATGTTTACGCCGCCGAAGGCCTCAAAAACTCCCACAGCGGCCAAAAGCACGAGAATAACCGTAAGCCCGAGGCAGAAACCGGCAATCCCTCCCGCGAAGCCGTTTGCCTGATGGATTACAGGCAGATCCGACGCCGCGCCTAAAATAGCCGAAATCAATAAAAGCACGAGCCGCACTATTATAAGCACCCCGAGAAAGCCCACCGCCGATACGGCGGCGTTTGCGGCGGTGGAATAAAGCTCGTGAGTGACCTCGGGCATTGCCGTATCGGTCATTATGCCGGGGAGCCTGTCGAGAGCGCCGCCGGCTTCAAGCTTTTCCGCAAGCCCTTTTGATATTTCCATTTTTTCGAGAAATGCGCTTATGGGACGGTACAGCAGAAAGCCGGCAACAATGGAAATAGCCATGCTTAAAAGGCTGAAAAGCATTTTTACCAGGCCTTTTTTGCTGCCCCGAAATACAAATATAAGTAAAATTCCTATTACCGCCGCGTCTGTTATCATGAATATCCTCCTTTGAGGTTTTCGGTTATTTGCCTATTATGTTTCCCCCGCTGCCGCTGAGTACGAAGGCGGAGTTGCCGTCCTTAAACAGAGCCAGACCCTTGACGGCGTAATCCGACAGAAGCTCGTTTTTAAGGGTGCATTTTTCGTCGTAAATAAATATACGTTTTCCGGCGGAGACGGCGAAAAGCTTCCCGCTGACGCATAAATGCTCGCACAGCCCGTCAAATACGGTGGAGGCGGTTATTTCTCCCATTCGGTTTACCACTTCCACCTCGGTGGAGTTTCCTCCAAGTCCGCTGGAGGCGCTTTGACAGCACAGTATCATTCTGTCGGGAGAGGAAATGTCCGCTCCCAGAAGGGTGCGCCCATCGTAGCTCAGGCTCCACCGCCGCGACCCGTCGGAGTTGTAAAGATCCAGCTTTTCACTTCCCAAAGCGGAGACAGTGTAGTCCCGATTGATTTTAACGTTGAAATATATTTCGTCCGTCTCAAAGCCGGACGCCGCCTTTTCCGTCATGTCAAGCCTTACAACGGTAATTTCGCCCATGAGCTTATCCTGAGAATCCCCCACGGAGGAAATTGCCAGCCTTGTATTGTCGGCGCACAGATCCATGTCGACAAATTCGCCGCTTCCCATTGTCCAAGAATATATGGCTTCACCCTTTGCGTTGTATACAATTATCTCCGTATTGCCCCCGGACAGCTCCTCCGCCACAGCCGCATAGCCGTTCCGGTTTACCCGACCGCTAATTATATCGCACTCGGTTTTTGCGGAATAGACCTCTTTTGTACCGTCATAAAGGGTGAAGCTGCGCCCGCCCCTGTCGCATATAAGTATGTAGTCGCCGCTGCATACCGACTGCGGAGACGGCACGCTTATATCCTCGGCCTTGCCTTTGCCCTTTTCGTCCATGAGCATGAGGGTATTGGTGGTGACAAGGGCGGCTTTTGAACCGTAAGGGAATACGTTTGCTCCGGCGTAGCCCTCAATGCTGCGGGTTTCGTCTTTGCTGCCGGTTTCAAGAATACTTACGATTTCTCCCTTTAGGCTTTTGTCCCGATTTTGGTAGGCTATTACGAAGATAAGTATTGCCGATATTATAACGGCTGTTACGGCTCTGGAGATTTTCCCTTTTGTTTCCTTTTTCATAATCAAACGTTCCTTTTTGTATTGTATGTGTCTGAATTTATCAATATACCACGTCCGTCAAGACGAGTCCCTGAGGCGGAGCCGTGATGCCCAAAAGACGGCGGTCGCCGGTTTCCATAAGCTCCTTTAAATCGTCGGCCCGAAGCTTCCCGTTGCCCACGTATACAAGGGTGCCTACGATTATCCGCACCATATTGTACAAAAATCCGTCGGCGCAGGCGGTTACGGTAAGCAAATCGCCGTTTTTCTCCAAGGAAAGCCGCTTGAGATTGCGCACGGTGTTCTTTACGGGGCTTCCGGCCGCCATAAAGCACCTGAAATCACGTTTGCCCCGTATTATTTCACAAGCGCGTTCCATTTCGGCGGTGTTCAGCTTCGGAGGGTAATGCCACGCGTAATTCCGCAAAAACGGATCCCCGTGGGGCGTGTTTAAAATCCGGTATTTATAGGTTTTTTCAACCGTGTCAAAACGGGCGTTGAATTCATCGGGGGCGATTTCGCACTTCTTCGCGCGTATGTCCGGCGGAAGAATCGTGTTCAGCACATAGGGGATTTTATCCGGAGGAATGGTAGTCTCCCCGTAAAAGCTGCACACGTACATTGCCGCGTGGACTCCGGCGTCTGTGCGGGAACAGCCCGCCACAGCCGTTTCGCCCGAGAGCATTTCGCCGAGGCGATCCTCCAAAATCTCCTGCACGGTTATTCCGTTTTGCTGGCGCTGCCACCCGTGGTACGCCGTTCCGTCATACATAAGAGTAAGCTTATATTTCATCAGAATACAACCTTTAAACAGATTATTCCTCCGAGGAGAGCGGCCGCCGCAACAGCGGCCCACAGGTCAACTCGGGTGAAAGCGAACCGCCTCAGCGAGGTGCGCTTGTTTCCGCCGTTATAGCAGCGACATTCCATGGCAACGGCAAGCTCGTCGGCTCGCCGGAAGGCGCTTACGAAAAGAGGCACCAGCACGGGAATCATGGCTTTAACCCGGCGGAAGATATTTCCTTCGTCAAAGCTTGCTCCGCGAGAGGTTTGAGCCTTGATTATCTTGTCGGTTTCCTCCATAAGAGTGGGAATGAAGCGAAGGGCAATGCTCATCATCATGGCTATTTCGTGAGCCGGAAGCCCCAGACGGGAAAAGGGCGAAAGAAGCCTTTCTATTCCCCCTGTGAGGACTATGGGCGAGGTTGTCAGAGTGAGAAGCGAGCTTCCCAAAATAAGGAGTACCAGCCGTACAGCCATTTTTAACGCCAGTATCAGCCCTTGGTCGGTTATTTTCAAAAATTTCCAGCTCCATATTACATTGCCCAAGGGAGTCAGAAATAAATTCAAGGCCACAGTGAACAGCATGATTATCATAATGGGCTTAAGTCCTCGGGTGATAAATTTTAACGGCACCCTTGACAGCTTTATTACCGCCGCCGTGAACAGGGCTATAAGCGCGTATTCCCACACGCTCCCCGCCGCAAAAAGCAACGTCATGTAAAAAATCACCCAAAGTATTTTTGTCCGGGGGTCCATGTCGTGTATGGGAGACTTGGCGCTGTAGTATTGGCCGAGGGTTATATCTCTAAGCATTTTCTCCGCCTCCCAGCAGCTCGTATAGGGCCTCCGCCGCCGCCCGTACGGTGAAAATATTTTTGTCTATGGGGATTCCGGCGTCCCTCAGCCCCTCGATTATACGGGATATCTGAGGGGTGTTCAGCCCCATTTGCCTAAGCTCGGCTCCACGGGCGAAAACCTGAGATACGGAGCCTTTCATAACAAGGCTGCCCCTGTTCATTACAAGGACGTTGTTTACGGTCTTGGCAATGTCCTCCATAGAGTGGGAAACCAAAATTACGGTTTTGCACCAATCGCCGTGCAGACGGACAAGCGTTTTAAGCAGATCGTCCCGTCCCTTGGGATCAAGGCCTGCGGTAGGCTCGTCCAGAATCAGTATTTCCGGCTTCATTGCCACCACTCCGGCAATTGCCACCCGACGTTTCTGCCCGCCGGAAAGGTCGAAGGGAGATTTTTCCAGCAGACCGTCGGAAATACGCACCATTTCCGCGGCGATACGGATTCTTTCGTCCAGCTCCTTGCCACTAAGCCCCATGTTTTTCGGGCCGAAGGCGATGTCGCTGTATACGGTTTCCTCAAAAAGCTGATGCTCCGGATATTGAAAAACCAGCCCCGTCCTTTTGCGGAGGATGCGCATTGCGGCCTTCGGGTCGGGATTTTCCTCTCCGTCCGTAAAAATCTGCCCGCTTGAAGGGGAGAGCAGACCGGCGAGTATCTGCACAAGGGTGGTTTTTCCGCTGCCGGTGTGACCCATAAGGCCGAGAAAATCCCCGTCCTCAATAGTAAGACTTACGTTGTTTAACGCCACCTTTGCGGAAGGGTCGCCCTTGTTATAGGTATAGGTTACGTTCTTAAGCTCCACCAATTTTAATCCCACGCTCCTTTGCCGCCTGAAGCACGGCTTCTATGCACTGCTTTGAGCGCAGCACCGATGTATTTATGTTTACTCCCATTTTTTTCAGCTCATAGACCAGCTCCGTGGCCTGAGGCACGTCAAGACCCAGCTCCCGCATTTCCTCCACGCGGGGAAATATGTTTGCCGGAGCGTCGTCCATGACGATTTTCCCCTCATCCATGACGATGCACCTGTCCGTTTTTACGGCTTCGTCCATGTAGTGGGTTATAAGCACAATGGTAATTCCCTTTTCGCGGTTTAGGCGGCGGACGGTATCTATGACCTCCTCGCGCCCCATAGGGTCAAGCATGGCGGTAGGTTCGTCAAGGACGATGCACTGAGGCTCCATTGCCAATATTCCGGCAATGGCAACCCTCTGCTTCTGACCGCCGCTGAGCAGGTGCGGAGCGTGGGCGCGGTATTCGTACATTCCCACGGTTTTTAGGGCGTCGTCCACCCGACGGCGCATTTCCTCATAGGGAACCCCTAAGTTTTCAAGGCCGAACGCCACGTCCTCCTCAACTACGGTGGCAACTATCTGATTGTCCGGATTTTGGAAAACCATGCCAACCCTTTTGCGCAGGTCGAAGGTTTTGCTTTCGTCGGAGGTATCTATGCCGAAAACCGTCAGCTTGCCTTGGTCGGGGCAGAGTATGGCGTTGAGCTGCTTGGCAAAGGTGGACTTTCCGCTGCCGTTTTGCCCCAAAATCGCCACAAATTCACCGCCTCCGATTTCTATATTCAGATTCTTAAATACGGTTACAATATCCTCCTCGCTTTTATAGCCGAAGGATATGTTTTCCGCTTTTATGGAAGTCATTGTATCACCTTTTCTTATACCTAAAAACGCGGCCTATCTTTCCCAGCGCCCCGTAGCTCCGCAGGGAAGCGTCAATCCTCCGGCTTCTATGGGAAGCCCGATTTCGTCGGCGGTTATTTTCCCTTCGGGGAGGGTCAAGGCCATTACATTTTTCAGCACTCCCGGCTGAAGCCCCGTAGTATAGGAATTTATAACAAAAAACATCGGGTTGTCGCTTAAAAGCAGCGCGCACCGCTGTACGAAGCCGAAAAGGCTGTTCTCCAGCTTCCACACCTCGCCGCCTGGCCCCCTTCCGTAGGAGGGAGGGTCCATGATGATTCCGTCGTACTTGTTCCCCCTGCGTATCTCCCGCTCCACCAGCTTTGCGCAGTCGTCCACCAGAAAGCGGGTGTTTTCAGCTTTAATACCGCTGCTTTGGATATTTTCCTTTGCCCATGCCACCATGCCCTTTGAAGCGTCCACATGGGTAACGTGGGCGCCTTCCTTGGCGCACGCGGCGGTGGCCGCGCCGGTGTAGGCAAAAAGATTCAGTATCCTTCCGCCTCGGCGTTCCTTTATTTTTTCGCGCATCCAGTCCCAGTTGACGGCCTGCTCCGGAAAAAGCCCCGTATGCTTGAAGCCCATGGGCTTGATGTTGAATGTCAGATCCCCATAGCTTATCTCCCAGCGGTGGGGAATTTTGTTTTTATAGCTCCAGCTTCCGCCGCCGCTGCTGCTTCGGATGTAGCGCGCGTCGGCAAGGCCCCATTTTTCCGGAGCGGATTTTTTGCTCCAAATTACCTGAGGATCCGGACGGCAGAGGATTATACCGCCCCAGCGTTCAAGTTTTTCGCCGTCGGCGGCGTCTATGCACCCATAATCCTTCCATTTTTCCGCTGTCCACATAATATGCCCTCCTCAGTCAAGCCCGCGTTACTTTTTATTTTACCATAAACGCCGACTGCCGTCAATATCATTTCGCCCAAAATGCGTCCTTGATAAGCACCGTTTTTGCGCTATTTTTGCCGCCGTACACCTCCGCCACGTCAAAACGGACAAGAGCTTGCGTCAGGTCGTTTTTTGCAAGATACACCTCCGCGGCGCGTATAAGCCTTTTCTGTTTTGCGTAATTTACTGTTTCGGCGGGAGTTCCGTAGTCGTCCCGACTCCGCAGACGTACCTCCACAAAGCATAGATACTCCCCGTCCCGGGCGATAATGTCTATTTCCCCAACCTTGTGAACGGAAAAATTCCGCTCTATAATTTTATAGCCGTGCCTTTTCAGATACGCGGCGGCTATGTTTTCTCCGGCGGAGCCGATTTGCCTCTTAGATAAATTTGCGGACGAAAAGATTCCTGTGAGCGTCACATTTACCAAACTCCTTCAGTGCCTGTATATGAGCCTTCGTGCCGTAGCCCTTGTGCTTTGCAAAGCCGTATTGGGGATATTTTTTGTCCAGCTCAAGCATATATCGGTCACGGCTTACCTTCGCGAGGATAGAGGCCGCCGCCACGGAAGCGCTTTTCCCGTCGCCGCCGATAAGAGTCATGTGGTCTATGGGGCAGTCGGTTATGGCGTTGCCGTCCACAATGGCAAAATCCGCCTTTATTTGGCTGATAGCCCTGTTCATAGCCATAAAGGAGGCCTCACGGATGTTGTACGTTTCGATTTCCTCTACGCTTCCCCGAGCTACGGCAAAGAAAAGAGCCTTTTCGCATATTACGGCGAAAAGCTCTTCTCTGCGTTTTTCCGAAAGTTTTTTGCTGTCGTTAAGGTAGGGTATTTCAATACCTCTCGGCAGAATTACTGCGGCGGCGAAAACGTCGCCCGCAAGAGGCCCCCGCCCGGCTTCGTCCACGCCGCATACGGCGGTATAGCCCTTGTCGTATATTTTATTTTCTTCCTCCCACATAGCCGCGAGGCGAATATGCTCCTGCGTTAAATCAATCATTTATTCCACCCCCAAAGCCTTAAGCCCTTCCAAGGCGGCCTCATGGTCGGTTACGTGAACCGTATGTATGCCGAAAGCGGCGGCGCCCTTGAGGTTTTCCTCTAAATCATCGAGAAAAACGGCGTTTTCCGCCACTATGGAGTATTTGTCTATAAGAGCCTTGTAAATTGCCGGATCGGGCTTGATTTTGTTTATCTGGAAGGAGATAACTCCCCCGTCCACATACTTTAAAAACTCAAAGCGTTCCTTTGCAAAGCCGAACATTGTTCGCCCGTAGTTGGAAAGCACGTACGCCTTTAGGCCCTTGCTCTTAAGCTCCTTTATCCAATCGGCGGAAAAGGGATATTCGTCTACAAAATATTTCCATTTTTCAAAGACGGAGCGTATCTCCTTTTCTCGGTGAGGAGCGTTATGCACAAAGCCGTCAATAAGTTCTTCGTCGCTTTTTAAGCCTAAGTCCACCTGAGGCCAGTCTTTGCTCATAAATACGGCCTTGGCAATGTCGTCGTTGACCTCTTTAGAGTAGCCGAAGCCTTCCACGTATTTTACCCAGTCAAAGGATGCAAGCACGTTGCCTATGTCAAAAATTATAGTGTCTATCATTTTTTTCGTCCCTTTATAAGTACGTTTTTTAAAACCAAAACGGCGAAAACAAACGCCGACAGCGTCCCGAAGCCCACAAAGTCGTACAGCACATCCTTCATGCAGCCTGTGCGTCCGTCCACAAATCGCTGATGGAACTCGTCGGAACAGGCGTAAAGAAAGCATATCATCAGCGCAGACCCCATCGCGGCGGCAAGACCTCCCCGTCGGCTTTTAAAAAATTCCGCCGAAGTAAGGGAGAGAAACAGCCCCAAAAGAGCGTAAAGGTATACATGCCCCCACTTCCTGCCGGAAATAATAAAGGAATTTTCCGACTTTGCATCTTCACCCGCCGCGGAACTTGGTTCCTTATCGGACGGGGAGGCCTTCTTAATCACTATATCGCGCATGAGAAATGAAACCCCGCTGTCCTTTACCTTGTCGGAAACCTTTAAGGAAAGCTCCGCGGAATCGTCCCCCGGCTGACAGGAGAAAATGAATACCGCCGCCATAACGGCGAGGGAAAGAAAGGCGAAAACAAAAAGCTTAATGTTTATTTTTTTCTGCATAATATATCTCCGTAGCAGATACTATCTCGTCAAAATAACCCAAGCTTGTCATTCTGTCATAGGTAAGGAAGGCTACAAGCTTGTAGCCGGCGGAATTCAAATGTATGCCGTCGCCCGACATAAGTCCCGGCGGAGTTTCTCCCTGAGCCATCGCGGCTCTGTCCTCGGAATCTATTTGCATACCGAGACTTTCCATTCCCGAGGTGCTGAAATATTCCCTCAGATTTATGTATTTATCGCCGTACTCGGCGGTCATTGCCGCTTCAAGGTCCGCTCTGCTCCGGCTGTCCCCCGTATAAAGCCCCAGCACGATGTACCGATTGCGCATACCGATAATTTCCTTCTGGCGTTTTATAAGGCTTTGCGGATCTCCGTCCCAGCTTCCGTCCATGCCTACGAACACGACAGGGAGCCATGTGTTGTCCTCGATGGTTTTCTCGCTCAAATTCATATCCGATACGCCAATGGGTATGTCGTATATATTTTTCAGCATAAGCGTCCTTATGATTGTAGGGTAGCTGAGATCCATTACGTTTTCCTCAGCCGAAATCATATCGTCGTAAAAAATCACGCCCGGAATATAAGATTGAGCCGCGTCAATAACGGACTGATACGCGTCGTTTTCGCGAGCCTCTTTTGCGTATCTTTCGGCTTCGCGGGCTTGGGATTTTTCGAGATCCGCAAGAACCGCCGCCTGATATTCGGCTTTTTCCGATCGGGAACGGCGAGCGTTTATAAAAACCATAGCTCCCAGCGCAACCGCCAGCACGGCTATAATTATCACCGCCGTAAACCGCCTTATTTTCATTAAGCATCAATCCCTTTGATTTTCTTGATTTGCAAAACTTCTGTTTATA
>CAZKBV010000032.1:0-18718 GCA_964551215.1 uncultured Oscillospiraceae bacterium
TAATCGGAGCAACGCTCCATCAAGTTTGCTTGAAACGGAGCTTGCGATAGATTGCGACCTGTGCGCGGGGGACATCCGCGCGTAGGTTATATAAATACACATTTCACACAAAGAAAGGAAAATCATCATGAAGAACAAAATCACAACAAAAATGCTGGCACAGGGAGCCATGATTGCGGCGGTTTACGTAGTCCTCACGTTCCTGTTTGAGCCTATAAGCTTCGGCAAGGCCAACGCCGTCCAGTGCCGCGTCAGCGAAATACTGACCATACTGCCTGTCTTTACTCCGGCGGCTGTACCGGGGCTTTTCGTCGGCTGTCTCATAGGGAATATCCTTGGCGGCGGAGCCGTTATCGACATAATTTTAGGCTCTCTCACGACCCTCCTTGCTTCTTTCATTACATATAAGCTCAGGAACACAAAGCGGATCTTTGCCGTGCTTTCGCCCATTGTCCTTAACGGGCTTATCGTAGGGGGATACCTTCCCGCCGTATACGGAATCCCCATGGCGGTATGGCTGAGCATGGTATGCGTTGCCGCCGGAGAGGTGATTTCCTGCGGGGTCGGCGGTCTGCTGCTGGGGTACATAATCGAAAAAACAGGCTTAAGCAAAATAATGAAACAGAAGCAAAAATAAAAAACAGCTTCCGAGCTTATTCCTGAACTTACTGAAATTACCTGAAAACAAAATTCCTTTAAACTGTTGACAAAATCTTCTCTTTGTATTAAAATATGAGAGAAGATTTTTTGATTTGGGGTTGTCATATGAAGAAGCATAGATTAATACTTTCCGCCACATTTGTTTTCGCGCTTACGCTTATCTGCATATATCCAAAGGCTTTTGCGGCGGATTTTATATATAAATTGAAAGACGACGCGGTTATGCCGATGAGCGCCGACGGCGAATCGGACTATTTGGCTTTCGGAATGTATACAACCGACAACGAGGAAATGCTTAAGGAGCTGTTCCGCGCCGGAGTTATTGAATTTTACGAGCCCAATTGGGAGGTTGTGCTGTGCGACGAGACAAGCGACGTATATTTTGAAAACCAAAGGGGCTATGAATATAAGCTCACCAACGCTTTGGGAGCCGTCAATAACCGCGTCTATGACGGACGGGGAGTGAAGGTGGGAATAATAGACACGGGGATTGCGGACAGCCATCCGGATTTCGATTACAGCCGTATTGCGGCGAAGCGGAACGTTTACAATGAGGTAAACAATCCGAGCAATGCGGGAGACGTGACCGATACTGTCGGTCACGGAACGGCGGTGGCCGGAATTATGGGCGCAGTGACCGATAACGGTATTGGAACGGCAAGTCTCGCCGGCGGGGCGGATTATGTTATTATAAAGGCTTTCGCCGATAACAGCAGCTCAACCCATGTCAGCTATCTTATTTCCGGCATAGATTACGCTCTCAGCCAAGGGTGCGGCGTTATAAATATGAGCGTTGGCACGAAGAGAAGCTCCACAAAGGACGGAAACGAATTATACAATGCCCTTAAGACGGCGGTTGATGAGGCGGAAAAGCAGGGAGCGATAGTCGTCGCGGCCGCGGGTAACCACACAAGCGACGATCCCAACGATATGACCAAGGACAGCGAATATATGTATCCGGCCTCCTTCGACAATGTTGTAAGCGTTGGAGCCGTTGACGAAAACGGGGAAATAGCCGCCTTTTCTTATCATAACGATAAGGTAAACGTTACCGCCTGCGGCAGTTTGGTTTGGCTTATGGGGGGAAGCATGGTAAACTCCGAGGGGAAAACCGTGCTTACGCCTTCAACAGGCTACAGACGTGGAAGCGGCACCTCCTATTCGTCGCCCTTCATCGCCGCCGTTGCCGCAATTATGAAGCAGATAGACCCCGATATGACCGTAACGGAATTTATAGAGCTTATCGACGAAACTTCCACCGACAGAGGCGATTCGGGGAAGGATACCTTTTTCGGCAGCGGCATTGTTAATGTGGGCAAAATGATGGACAAGGTTCTGGGAATAAATATTACCGTAGGAACACTGCGCCTTGACGAGGAGGACAACTACCTCACCAAATCCGTAATAACCAATAACGGCTTTGACAGCTACGAAATATGGGATTTATGGTATATGGACGGCAACGGTTCTCATTCCAAAAACGAGATAAACAAGGTAACCCTCGCTCCGAGGAGCGCGTATAACGCGTCGTATCTTGGCTTTTATACGGTAAATCATCTGGTATGGCTGGGCGACGCTTTAACGCCTCTATGTAAAAAGCAAAGTCTGGAAACAGACAGCTTTTAGGCGGAGCGCCGCCGCAAAAACAGCTTTCGCGGGCTTTTTTTGCGGCGGCTCTTTTTTATGAGGTATTGACAAAAAAGGCAATTTGTATTATAATTTTAGTTGAAAGGAAGCAATCAATATGAAACTTAAATCGTTTATCGCTATAATGTGCCTGTGCCTGTGCTTATGCTCCTGCGGAGAAAAAAAGGCGCCGAAAAACGACTCTCCCGCCGACAACAGAGTAACCTCTTCGGCGGAGGACAGCACCGAAAATGACGCCGAAAAGGAATACGCCGATGAGGAAACCGCAAAAAATGACAGAGAGCTTATTTCCTCAATGCTGGACTGCTATATAAATTCGGACTATGAGGGGGCTATGGAATACATTCGCGAAAGCGACCGAAGCCTTTTCAATTTCGGCGACGAAAACCAGACGGCTCTTTACGACTGTCTGTTGTCGAAAATTTCCTATGAAGTCGGCGAGGACTATTATTCCGGCGGACGGCACTATATCACGACGGAAATAACCGCTCCGGATATGCTGGACATATACGGGAAAATTAACCTTCAATATATAGACGCCATGATGAACGGGGAAGTTTTCTCCGCGCAGGAGGCACGGGATTTTAATAACAAAACCCTTAAGGAAATAACCGACGAGGGAGATTACGAAACAAAAACCATGACGGTGGACATTGAGCTTCAGAAGGACGAGTCCGGTGAGGAAAAGGCGGTGTTTACCGCCGAGCTTATGAACGCCATGCTGGGGGATATTACCACGGCCCAAAGTCAAGTAAGTCAAGCTATAGAAGAGGGCATGGAGGAATACAATTCGGCGAAGGAGTCAGGCGCGCTGGATTGATTCCCGCCCCGAAATACGGAGGAGAAAATGAGTAAGGGAACAATTTTAATTGCCGATGACGAAAGCCGGATGCGCCGGCTTATAAAGGATTTCCTCGAAGCGGCGGATTACAGTGTTCTTGAAGCCGCCGACGGAAAGGCCGCCTTTGATATTTTTTGCGCTCAGCAGTCAAGAATAAGCTTGGTTGTGCTGGACGTAATGATGCCCGAAATGGATGGCCGGGAGGTGTGCAGGGAAATACGGCGCGTTTCAGCGGTGCCTGTTATAATGCTCACGGCGCTTTCCTCGGAAAGCGATGAAATATCCGGTCTTGGCATCGGGGCGGACGAGTATATAACAAAGCCCTTTTCACCGGGAGTTTTTGTGGCAAGAGTAGAGGCCTTGCTGCGGCGCAGCGCGAAGTCCGGCGGGGACGTTATCGAGACGGAAGGCCTAAAGGTGGACAAAAGCGCCCATGCCGTTTTTGTTGACGGGCGTGAGGTTTATCTCAGCCTGAAGGAGTACGAGCTGCTTTTGTACCTGCTTGAAAACCGCGGCAG
This sequence comes from uncultured Oscillospiraceae bacterium, assembly GCA_964551215.1. Taxonomy (GTDB): domain Bacteria; phylum Bacillota; class Clostridia; order UMGS1883; family UMGS1883; genus JAFLUQ01. The sequence goes on from CAZKBV010000032.1 coordinate 3,667, forward strand.
CACCATGAGTCGGGAAAAAATTCTCGACAGCGTTTGGAGCTTCGATTATTTCGGGGACGGCAGAACAGTGGATACGCATATAACAAAGCTCAGAAAAAAGCTGGGAAGATGCGGCGGTATGCTTTCGACAGTGAGAGGCGTTGGGTACAAATTTGAAAAATAGGGGCTGGGCAGCGTGAAGCGCAAATTTCGTTTTTCATTGAGGGCAAAATTCAGTATTATTTTTGCCGCAATAATTATTTTTGTAATTTTGGTTATAGCCGTAACCAACAAAATTTTACTCAGTAAGGTTTATTACGCCAATAAAAACCGACAGCTTACCGAAGCCTATAATGTAATTAACGGAGTTTTTACCGAAGAAAACGCCGATTCCGTGGAACTGGAAAAAATCTATTCCGCTCAAAGCATTACAATTTTTATTTCCGACAGCGAAGGGCAGACGGTGTTTTCTTCCCTTCCTTCGGAAAAATTTGCCGAAAACAGGGCCGAAAACAGGCCGGATTTTAAGCCAAAGCCGGAATCGAAGCCCGAATCTAAGCCCGGCGGCCAGCGCAGCCCCCGCGAAAATCGTTCCTTTAGCGATTACATTAAAAACGAATTGAAGGAAGGCCAGTATGAAATAAGCGAAGAAAACGACAGCCGTCTCGGAACAAGCTTTCTTCGGCTTACGGCAAGGCTTAATAACGGCTATTCGCTTTATATGCAGACCTCTCTTGACGCCGTTGACGACGCGGTTGACACCGCCAACACTCTGCTTATTTATATAGGCGCGATGGCTTTTGTGCTGGGAATAATTATCGTAACGGCGGCTATGACAGCGGCCACAAAGCCTATTCGCGAGCTTACGGAAATTGCCGGGGATATGTCGGAACTTAAATTCGGCAGGAAATACACCGTAAAACACAGGGACGAAATAGGCGAGCTGGGGCAAAGCATAAATATCCTCAGCGATAAGCTGGAAAAGGCCGTTTCGGAGTTAGAAAAAAGCAACGAGCGGCTTGAAAAGGACATTCGTATAAAGGAAGCCGTGGATAAAATGCGCAAGGAGTTTATCGCCGAGGCCAGTCACGAGCTGAAAACTCCCCTTGCCCTTATATCCGGCTATGCCGAAGGGCTTAAAAGCAATATTGCCGCAAGCCCCGAGGACAGGGAGTTTTACTGCGAGGTAATATTGGACGAAACCGCAAGAATGGATAAAATCATAAGACAGTTCCTTACCGTGACGGAGCTTGAGGAAGAACGCACATTTGAAAAAAAGAGAATGGATTTTTCCGCTATGGTGAAGGAAACGGTAAAAAGCTGCGCCGTCCTTGCCGAGCAGTGCGGAGTGAATATTGAAGTACACTGCGAGGACGGCGTTTTTGTAAACGGCAACGAAACCGTTTTGCGCCAAGCGGTGATAAATTATATAACAAACGCCTTGCATTACGCGGACGAAAGGAAAAAAGTGGTTGTATCGCTTTCCGCCGAGGACGGAAAGGCAAAGCTCGGTGTGTTTAACAGCGGCAGCCATATTCCCGATGAAGCGGCGGACAGAATCTGGGACAGCTTTTACAAGGTAGACAAAGCCCGCACCCGTTCCTACGGCGGCAGCGGATTGGGGCTTGCGATTGTAAAAAAATGCGTGGAGCTTCACGGGGGAAGGTTCGGCTTTGAAAATACCGACGATGGAGTTGAGTTTTTCTTTGAAATAGAGACATACAAGGAAATGATGGAATGAACACGGAAATAATAAAGGTTGACCCTAACAATATAGACACGGCTCTTATTGCTCGGGCGGCGGACATAATAAAAAGGGGCGGCCTTGTGGCTTTTCCCACCGAGACGGTTTACGGTCTGGGCGCCGACAGCTTTAACCCGAAGGCCGTCGCCGACATTTTTAAAGCGAAGGGGAGGCCTATGGACAATCCCCTTATTTCGCATATATGGGAAATCGAACAGGTATATACTCTCGCGCGGGAGGTTCCCCAAAAGGCTTTGGAGCTTATGGAGCGTTTTTGGGGCGGACCTCTCACGATAATTTTGAAAAAAAGGCCGGAGGTTCCTATGGAGGTGTGCGCCGGACTTGACACCGTGAGCATACGTATGCCCGGCCACAGCATAGCTCACGAGCTTATACTCCAAAGCGGCACGGCAATAGCCGCTCCCAGCGCGAATATAAGCGGAAGCCCAAGCCCTACCTGCGCACGGCACTGCATTGCCGACCTTTACGGGCGGGTGGATATGATAATCGACGGCGGCAGCTCTTTTATCGGGCTGGAATCCACAGTTGTGGATATGACGGGGGAGGTTCCGACGGTTCTACGCCCCGGGGCCGTAACGGCGGAGGAAATCGCCGCCGTTACGGGGAAATGTGTTTACGGGGGGAATTATTCCGACGCGCCCAAATGCCCCGGAATGAAATACACCCACTACAGCCCCAAGGCCCGGGTTTTTGCTCTCGAAAATATGGAAAACGCGCAATCCCTTCTCAAAAAGCAGACTGGGAAAACCGCCGTCATCGCCTTGGGCGAAAACAAGGGCTACGGCTGCGACGTTTTCTACAGCGGCGGCGAGGATTTAAAATCCTACGCGGCGAGACTGTTTTATTTTCTTCGTAAGGCGGACGAGGACGGCGTCGGCTTCGTGGCCGCTCAGCTTCCGGAAAATAAAGGCATAGGCGCCGCGATAAGAAACCGTTTGCTGAAATCCGCCGGCGGAAGGACGGACGAAACCGACTATGCTTAGACCTCCGTTAAAAACCGATTTGCCCTATATAATAGAAATAGAAAAAGCTTCCTTTTCCGAGCCTTGGTCGGAAAAGACAATTGCGGGCGCTCTTTTCGGCGATACGGGGGGAGCGGTCAAGGCGCTTGTACAAGGCGGAGAGAAGCCTGTGGGCTTTGTAATTTTTTCCCTTATAGACGGCGAGGCGGAAATTTATGATATTGCCGTGGCTCCCGAAAGCCGTAGAAAGGGCGTGGGGCGCGAACTGATTGAAGGGGCTTTGAAAATTGCCGAAAGGGCGTTTTTGGAGGTTCGCGAAGGAAACATTCCGGCAAAGGAGCTGTATAAAGCCGCCGGATTTAAAGAGTACGGCATTAGAAAGGGCTACTACTCCGATGGCGAAAACGCCGTTGTTATGGTATATGAAAGGACATGATGATTTATGGCTCTGGTTTTGGGAATCGAAACCTCCTGCGACGAAACCGCCGCCGCCGTAACCTTGGACGGGCGGAAGACGCTTTCAAACGTGATATACACCCAAATCGCCCTTCATGAGGTTTACGGGGGAGTGGTGCCGGAAATTGCTTCCCGCAAGCATATTGATAAAATAATATACGTCATTGACGCCGCTTTAAAAGAAGCCGGAATAGAAGGCCGCGAGCTGGACGCCGTTGCCGTAACGTACAATCCCGGACTTGTGGGAGCGCTCCTTGTGGGGGTTAGTACGGCAAAGGCTCTTGCTTACGGTCTTAACAAGCCCCTTGTTCCCGTAAATCACATACAGGGGCATATTGCCGCGAACTATATCGCCCACAGTGAGCTTGAACCTCCCTTTGTGTGCCTTGTGGCCTCCGGCGGACACAGCCACATTCTTCATGTGAAGGATTATCGGGATTTTGATATCCTTGGAGCCACCACCGACGATGCCGCCGGAGAAGCCTTCGACAAGGTTGCCCGTGTTATAGGGCTGGGCTACCCCGGGGGGCCGAAAATAAACGCGCTGGCAAAGGAGGGGAATCCCGAAGCCATACATTTTCCCCGCCCTCACAGCGGCTTTGATTTCAGCTTCAGCGGACTGAAAACGGCGGTTATAAACTATGTTCACAAGGCGGAGCAGAACGAAGCCGAGATAAACAAAGCCGACGTCGCGGCGTCCTTCCAGCAGGCCGTGGTGGACGTACTGACTCAGAACACCATCGCCGCCGCGAAAAGCGCGGGCTGTTCGACGGTGGCTCTTGCCGGAGGCGTAGCGGCAAATACGGCTCTCCGCGCCGAGATGAAGGCCGCGGCGGAAAAAAACGGCATGAAAATGTACTATCCTCCCATCGGCCTTTGCACCGACAACGGCGCAATGATTTCCTGCGCAGGGTACTATAACTACAGAGCCGGAATCCGGGGAGACTTGACGCTCAACGCTGTTCCCCAGCTAAGCGTTTACGATAATTAAGACATTTTAAGACATTAAGGAGATATACACATGACAGCAAACGAAAAAATATCAGCTCTCAGAAAAGAAATGGAAAAGCGGGGACTCAGCGCGTATATAATCCCTACCGCCGACCCCCATTTAAGCGAATACGTGCCGGAATATTATCGGTTCCGCCACTGGATATCCGGCTTTACGGGCAGCGCCGGAACAGTAGTCGTAACTATGGAAAAAAGCGGACTCTGGACCGACGGACGATACTACATACAGGCGGAAAATCAGCTCAAAGGCAGTGAAATTCAGCTTTTCAGGGCGTTAGAGCCGGGGGTTAAATCATATATACAGTTTTTGCGGGACGAGCTTCATGAGGGAGACACCGTGGGAATATGCGGACGGCTGTTTTCCCGATCGGGCGCCGACAATATAGAGAAAAACCTGACGGAAAAGGGCATAAAGCTTAATTATGAATACGACCTTTCCCAAGAAATTTGGACGGACAGGCCGCCTCTTCCTTACGAAAAGACGTTTTTCCTTGAAGAAAAATACAGCGGTGAAAGCGTTGAAAGCAAGCTGGGGCGCATAAGGGAGGAAATGAAAAATCGCAAGCTCACCCATTACGCCGTGTGCAAGCTGGACTGCGTTATGTGGCTTTACAATATTCGCGGCGGCGACATTCCCTGCTGTCCGTTTGCCGTAAGCTACGCCCTTGTGGGACTAAATAGGGCATATCTTTACATAGACGGACGCCGACTCACCGAGGAGGTGTGCGCAAGGCTCACCGCCGCAAGGGTGGATATCCGCCCCTATGAGTCCATATATTCCGACGTTGCGGCTTTGGGGGAAAACGACACCCTTGGCGTGGATTTCGGTCTTGTAAACAGCGCTCTTTGCGCCTGCGCCGAAAAATGCGGCATAAAAAATACAAGGGACATTATAACTCCCTTCAAGGCTGTCAAAAATGATATTGAAAACAAAAACCTGAGGGAGTGCTACGACAACGATATCGCCGCGCTTACCAAGGGAATGTACCGAATTTATAAAAGCCTCGATAAAGGCGAAAAAATCACGGAGTACGATGTTGACCAAATGCTTATGGAGCTTCGCGCCCACCAGCCCCTTAACATAGGCCCAAGCTTCGACACCATCGCCGCCTACAAGGGCAACGCCGCCATGATGCACTATAAGCCCGAAAAGGACTGCTGCGCCGTGCTGGAAAGGGAGGGTATGCTCCTTATAGATTCCGGCGGACAGTACCTTAACGGCACTACGGATATAACCCGTACTCTCGTCTTGGGAGAAATTTCCCGAGAGGAAAGGCGCAATTTTACTCTTGTGCTAAAGGCAAATATCGCTCTTATGACCGCCAAATTCCTTAAGGGTACGGCGGGAGCCAATCTGGACATCCTTGCCCGGGGTCCCCTTTGGGACGAGGGCATAGACTACAAGTGCGGCACTGGTCACGGAGTGGGCTTTTGCCTGAATGTTCACGAAGGCCCCCAAAATTTCAGCCAGAGTCTCAGAAGCGTTCCGTTTGAGCTTGGCATGAACTGCACCGTTGAACCGGGAGTTTACATTGAGGGCAGGTACGGCATACGCACGGAAAATGACGTTGTCGTCGTACCCTTCACCAAAACGGAACACGGGGAGTTTTATCAATTTGAGGTGCTGTCGTACTGCCCAATTGACGTAAACGGCATTGATGCCTCAATGCTTACGGACAAGGAGAAAAAGTGGATTAATTCCTACCATGAGGAATGTCGCCGCAGACTTAAGCCCCGTCTCACGACGGAGGAATACTCATGGCTTTCGGAGTATACGAGAGAGATTAAATAAGTTATGATGAACGAAAGATTTGAAGGTCAGATTAAATTCCTTATCGAGGCGGACAAAATGAAAAATGTTCTGCGCCAAACTCTTATTGCCGATGGTTCAAGGCAGGAAACCGACGCCGAACATTCCTGGCATTTGGCGCTTATGGCAATGACTCTCATAGAATACGCTAAGGACAGGGACAAAATAGATTTAAATCGGGTCATAAGAATGACAATCGTTCACGACCTGGTGGAGGTTTATGCCGGAGACACATTTTGCTACGACGAGGACGCAAAAAAGGACAAGTCTTTAAGGGAAAAACAGGCGGCGGACAAGCTGTTTGCCCTTCTCCCGCCGGAGCAGGGGAGGGAGATGCGCTCCCTATGGGAGGAATTTGACGCCGAGGAAACTCCCGACGCCGTTTACGCCTGCGCTGTGGACAGGCTCCAGCCCCTTATCAATAACCATCTCACACAGGGACATACATGGAAAAAGGGGAACGTAAGCTCCGCGCAGGTTTACGCGCGTATGGCTAAGGTCAAGGAAGCCTCGCCCCCGCTTTATGAATTTGCGGTGGGGATAATAGAAAAAAATATTGAAAAAGGTAATTTAAAGAAATAATGCTTGCTTTTTATAAATCAATGTGATATAATTAATTAAATTAGTTAGAAATCGGAGTGAGAATCATGGCTAACGAACCTCAGAAGTATTTCACCTATAACGGTATTCCCATGGTGCGCAGAGGGGATATTATTTATTACGGTGACATGAAGGAAAAATATATTATAATATTCACAATCAATTCCAAGAAAACCGTCGGCAACAAGGAAATTGCCGATTCTGTGACTATTGAGCTTTCCACCAACAACGGCGGCGGCAAGGAAAAAATAATACGCAAGGCTAAGCGCGAAGGGCTGTACAGTGCTTTTGACATAGGTGAATTCTGGCTCAGAGACACTCTTGAAAACGCATAAATAAGAGAGAGGCGCAATCTGATGAACAACTGGAGAAACGAACAGAATCTGACAATGCTGGCGGATTTTTACGAATTTACCATGGCTAACGGATATTTCGTCAACGGCATGGGGAACAAGATATGCTACTTTGATTTGTACTTCCGAGATATTCCCGACGGCGGAGGCTTCGCCGTTATGGCCGGTGTGGAACAGGCTATGGACTACCTCAACAATCTTCACTTTACGGATGAAGATATTGAGTATTTCAGAAGCAAGAAAATATTCTGCGAGGAATTTTTGGATTATCTCAGGAATTTTAAGTTTTGCTGCGACGTATGGGCTGTTCCCGAGGGAACTCCCGTGTTTCCCCACGAGCCTTTGATGATAGTTCGAGGCCCGGCCGTGCAAGCTCAGATGGTTGAGACGATGCTTCTGCTTACCATTAATCATCAGACTCTTATCGCCACAAAATCCAACCGAATTGTACGGGCGGCTCAGGGGCGTGCGGTAATGGAATTCGGCTCAAGACGCGCCCACGGCTATTCCAGCGCGATTCTGGGCGCAAGGGCGGCGTATATAGCGGGTTGCGTCGGCACCGCGTGTACAATAAGCGACCGCTATTTTAACATTCCGGCTCTGGGAACAATGGCTCACAGCTGGGTGCAGATGTTCCCCTCGGAATACGACGCCTTTAAGGCCTATGCCCTTGCTTATCCCGACGGCTGTACGCTGCTTATAGATACCTATAATGTGCTTAAGAGCGGTATTCCCAACGCTATAAAGGTGTTTGACGAGGTGCTGAAGCCTATGGGCAAGCGTCCCAAGGGCGTGCGTATCGACAGCGGCGACATTACCTACCTTTCCAAAAAGGCGAGAAAGATGCTGGACGCCGCCGGATATCCCGATTGTTCCATCGTTGCCTCCAACTCAATGGACGAATATATTATCCGCGACACAATCAGTCAGGGGGCGCGCATAGATTCCTTCGGCGTGGGCGAGAGGCTTATTACGGCAAAAAGCTCCCCTGTTTTCGGAGGAGTGTACAAGCTTGTCGCCGTTGAGGAGGACGGAAAAATAGTCCCCAAAATAAAGATAAGCGAAAATATTCAGAAGATTACCATTCCCGATTTTAAGCAGATTTACCGCCTTTATGACAATGAGACAAACCATGCCATTGCGGACGTTATCACAAAGTACGACGAGGAAATCGACGCCGGCAAGCCCTACGAAATTTTCGACCCGGAAAACACATGGAAGCGCAAGACCGTTGAAAACTTTACGGCTAAGAAGCTTCTTGTTCAAATTTTCGACAAAGGTCGTCAGATTTACGAAAGCCCCGCTCTCGACGATATAAAGAATTACTGCGCCGCTCAGGTTGACACTATCTGGGACGAGGTAAAGCGTTTTGAAAATCCCCACAAGTATTATGTGGATCTTTCCTCGCAGCTTTGGATAATACGTCACGGATTGCTGGAAAAATACAGCGCGGGGTACGGAGTTTGATTTTGAATCGAGATAAATAAATATGGGCGGCCATAGGCCGCCCATACAACTATAAAATACACAATAAAAGGTTTTTTACTTAACGGGCTTATCCTTAAGGTAGCTTTTAAAAACCACTTCCAGAATTTCGTCCCTTTCAACCTTGGTTATAAGGCTTCGCGCACCCTTGTGCCCTGTAATATAGGTGGGGTCTCCGGACATAATGTAGCCCACAAGCTGGCTGATTGGATTATATCCCTTTTCCACCAGAGCCGCGTGAACACGGTCTATTATGGATTCAATCTCAGCGTCTCTGCTGCGGCCTATTTCGACTTGCGTTGTGTTCTGGTTTTCCATGACAACCCCTCCTAAAAAATTATGAGAACCCATATTAATTGCCTTAGTAATAGCATACAACATTTTTTTTAATTTTGCAAGCCCTTTAACAAAATATTTAAAATATTTTATTCATTCTGTAATATAAGCGCAAGGCTGTAGAAAAGAGGCGCGTAAGCATGAGCGGCAAAACGGCGGCGGCGATTATAACGGCGGCGCTTGCGGCGGCGGTGATTGCCGCCGCGGTGATGAGGCTCTTTCCCAAAGGCACGATAGCCCAAGTGGTTGCCGACAACCAAGTTGTGCGGGAAATTAACTTAGAAACGGTGAAGGAAAGCTACACTTTCACGGTTGAATTCGGAGGGGAAAAAAACACCGTCCTTGTTGAGAACGACGCGATCAGCGTAATTTCCGCCTCATGCCCCGATAAAATATGCGTCAAAAGGGGAAAGCTGAGCAAGGAAAGTCCGGAGCCTATAGTATGCATACCCAACAGACTTATTATAAGCTTGGAGGAACAGCAGTGAGGGGAACGAAAAAACTGGTATTCTGCGCTCTTTTAAGCGCGCTTGCCGCAGTGATATTCAAGCTGGAGGCCCTGATACCTCTGCCCGTAAGTATTTACGGAGTAAAATTGGGGCTTAGCAACGCCGTAACCCTTTTTGTGCTTTTTACGCTGGGCGAAAGGGAAGCCGTAAGCGTCCTTGTCTGCCGCGTATTACTGTGCTTTATGTTCGCGGGAACGGGGGTAAGCCTTATATATTCCCTGTGCGGAGGGCTGGCGTCAATGGGAATATGCATATTGCTGAAAAATACAATAGGAAAACCGATATGGTTTATAGGCGCCGTCGGCGCAGTAAGCCACAATGTCGGGCAGCTTGCCGCGGCGGCATTGATAATGCACACCTCAAAGGTATTTTTTTATATGCCGGTATTGACGGTTTCCGGCATAATTACGGGCATTGCCACAGGTACGCTGGCAAATATTGCCCTGAAGCGTTTCAAAAATATATTGAAATAAATAATTTTGTATGATATAATTTTAATAAATTAAACTTCGGAGGGAAATTTATGATTATTCAGGAATCGGCGGAGAATTATCTTGAGGCAATTTTGATGATAAAGCAAAAGAACGGAGAGGTTCATTCCGTAGATGTGGCGGCCTTGCTGGGATTCAGCAAGCCCAGCGTTAGCGTTGCCATGAAAAATTTTCGCAACAACGGTTATATAACAATGGATCCTCACGGGCATATCGAGCTGACGGAAAAGGGGCTGGAGATTGCGGAAAGAATATACGAACGCCATCGGCTGCTTACGGAAATGCTCATAAGCCTCGGCGTAAGCGTGGATGCCGCCAGAGAGGACGCCTGTAAAATCGAACACGATCTCAGCGAGGAAAGCTTCGCCGCCATAAAAAATCACTATAATTCAAGGGTGAAAAAATGAGAAAAATATTCTGCGCTCTATTGTGCCTGACATTACTGCTTGGCTGCGGAAGGGAAGAAACGGCGGATAAGGTGTATCCCTCCGGCGTAAGCCATAAGGAATATTTGGAAAAATACGGCGAAGCAATTGACGCTGTTAAGGAACAGGACGGGGAAAGCTTTATCGACGCTTTCCTTTTGGACGTGGACAACGACAAGGAGCCGGAGCTGGTGGAGCTTGTAAAAAACGACGAAGGAATCGGCTCGGTGGTTTATGCTTATTATGACAGCCTTATGGTGAGAATGGACGAATTTCAGGACTGCGTTTTTGACTACGGCGAAAGGAAGGGTACCGCGTGGACCGGAAAGGACGGCTTGCAGTACTTTTACAAGACTATTGCCGCCGGAGACGAAGCTATGAACGAGCTTTACTATTTTGACGGGGGAATACGTCGGGAGATAGTTCACACCTGCGAAACCTACGTAAGCGAGAGCTATATCGACGGCGATGAGACGGACAAGGAGGAGTATGGCCTTCATATAAAGAAATGTCCGGAAAACACAGGGCTTTTAAAGAAACAGACTCTTGACATAGGCAAAAATAACGATAAAGGGAAAAATCCCGAAAAATACTGGAAGGCAGACTTGTCATGAAAAAAATATTTTTTTCGATTTTAACGCTTTTTCTTCTTCTTTCCGGTTGTGCGCGGTCGGAGACCGCCGAACTCGCGGACGAGGAAATCTCCGATGAAAGTTTAGTTCAATCTCACGCGGAGCGGCTTATTTCCCAAATGACTCTGACGGATAAGCTTTGGCAGATGCTGTACCTTTCCCGCAGCGATGTGGCTAAAAACGAGACGGCGGCAAAAAAGGCCGGGGGAGTTATACTTTTCGGCGATGATATCGCTTCTGCCTCGCAGGTTAAGGAATTGAACGAGAGTCTTTCCGAGGGAATGGATATTGCGCCCTTTATCGGTGTGGACGAGGAGGGCGGAGACGTAAGCCGTTTGGGCAAAAAGGGCATCATTCCCGACGCGGGGTTTATGAACAGCATAGGAAAAACCGGCGATGTTTCCAAAGCGGCGCAGGTAGGAGAAATGCTGAGTCGGGAGCTTAAGGCCTTGGGATTCAATATGGATTTTGCTCCTGTGACGGACACGCTTTCAAATCCGGCAAACAAAGAAATAGGCCGCCGCGCCTTTTCCTCCGATCCCGTTTTGACGGGAGAAATGGCCGCCGCCGAGATAAAAGCTCTGCAAGAAGGCGGGCTTTCCGCCTGCGCCAAGCATTTTCCCGGTCACGGCAGCACCTCTGCCAATTCCCACGAGGGGACATCGGTAAGCGCTTTGACGCGAGACGAGCTTGAAGCCGGAGATATGAAGGCGTTTGAAGCCGCTGTGGAGGCGGATGTGGATTTTATTATGGTTTCCCATATGTCCCTTCCGAAAATAAACGGCGGAAATATACCTTCCAGCCTTTCGGAAACGGTTGTATCGAATATGCTGAAAAAAGAACTTAACTACGGCGGAATTGTCATAACCGACGCTTTGAATATGGGAGCCGTCTCAAAGAACTACACTTCCGGCGAAGCGGCGGTAATGGCCGTGAAGGCCGGAGCGGATATGCTGCTTATGCCGGATGATACCTCGGAGGCTCTTGCCGCCCTGAAAGAGGCCGTGGAAAGCGGGAGCATAAGCGAGGAGCGTATAGACGAAAGCGTTATGCGCATATTGAAAATCAAAGAAAAACGGGGGCTTATTTAAAAATCAAATTCGGTTAGGGACTGTCGCCGGACGAAACCGCTTGGCTATCTCGGCGGGACAAACCTAAGAACAAATTATGTCTAATCTGTAAAACATTTTTTTCCTTATTGCGGAATAAATTGAAATGTGCTATAATATACTTGCTAATAAATACATTAAATTTTTCGGCAATGCTAAAACGCCTGTTGAATCGGCTCGGTTATTGTAATTAAGGAGGAAAAATGGAAAGAATTTTTGAAATTACCCAAAATGATATGAAAATGGCGGAAAGATGTGTTTCCAACGACATTATTGCCGCCGACCTTTATACTCAGTACAATGTTAAGCGCGGGCTTAGGGATTTAAACGGAGACGGCGTACTTTCGGGGCTGACCAATATTTCCGAGGTTAAATCCAAGGAAAACGGCGTCCCTTGCCCCGGAGAGCTTTATTACAGAGGCTACGACGTAAAAAGCCTCGTAAAAAATTTTGTCGCCGAAAAGCGCTTCGGCTTTGAGGAAACCGCGTATCTGCTTCTCATAGGAGATTTGCCGAATAAAGCTCAGCTTAAGCTTTTTTGTGAGGAGCTTGCCGAAAGGCGGACGCTCCCCCAGAATTTTATGAGGGACGTAATCATGAAGGCTCCAAGCGGAAACATGATGATATCCCTTGCGAAAAGTATTCTCACTTTGTATTCCTACGATGAAGCGGCCGACGACACATCCGTGCCAAATGTGCTGCGCCAGTGTCTCAACCTTATAAGCCAGTTCCCGATGCTGGCGGTATACAGCTATAACGCGTACAGCCACAGCGAGGGCAACAGCCTGTATATACACAATCCCGACCCGTCCCTTATGACGGCGGAAAATATTCTCAGAATGCTCCGTCCGGACAAGCGGTACACCAAAACCGAAGCGATAGTTCTGGATTTGGCATTGGTGCTTCATATGGAACACGGCGGCGGCAACAACAGCTCCTTTACCACGAGAGTGGTGACATCCTCCGGCACGGACACCTATTCCGTAATGGCGGCGGCTCTGGCTTCCTTAAAGGGTCCTCGTCACGGCGGAGCCAATATAAAGGTAGTTCAGATGTTCGAGGATCTTAAGGCTAATGTAAAGGATTGGAAGGACGAGGATGCCATAAGGAGCTATCTAAAAAAGCTGCTCCGCAAGGAGGCCTTCGACAAAGCCGGACTTATTTACGGCATCGGCCACGCCGTTTATTCCATATCCGACCCGAGAGCCGAAGTGTTCAAGGGCTTTGTGGAAAAGCTGGCGGCGGAAAAGGGTATGACCGACGAATACGAGCTTTACAGTACCGTGGAAAAGCTGGCGCCGGGAATTATTGCCGAAGAGCGGAAAATCTACAAGGGTGTAAATGCCAACGTGGATTTTTACAGCGGCTTTGTTTACAGTATGCTTGGGTTACCTATGGAGCTGTTTACGCCTATGTTTGCGGTTGCGAGACTGGTGGGCTGGAGCGCGCACCGTCTTGAGGAAATAATCAGCGCGGAAAAAATTATTAGGCCTGCGTATAAGGCTGTAGCAAAAAGAAAGGTTTACGTACCTTTGGCGGAAAGGTAAGCATAACAGAAAGGAAAGAATCATCATGAAAAAAGTAATTATAACTATCGGGCGTGAATTTGGCAGCGGTGGCCGAGAAATCGGAATGAAGCTCGCCGAAAAGCTTGGAATTCCCTTTTTTGACAAGGAGATAATCCATAAGGCCGCGGAGAACAGCGGAATAGTTGAAAGCGTTATGGATTATTACGACGAGCACCGTACTTCGCCTATTTTTTCAACAGGCTCCGTGATTTACGACATATACCAGATGCCTATGAGCGACAGGGTGTATATCGAACAGTGCAAGGCAATCAAGTCCATTGCCGCGGCCGGAAGCTGCGTTATCGTAGGCCGGTGCGCCGATGTTGTGCTGGAGACAAATCCGGCGCTGCTCAGCGTTTTCATCAGCGGAAATATGAAGGATAAAATTGAGCGCAAGCGCGCGGTTGAGCCTGAGAAGAGCGATCAGCAACTTGAAGCTCACATTAAAGGCATGGACAAAAAGCGTTCAAAATACTACAGCTATTACACCGACAAAAAATGGGGAGACGCCAGACAGTACGACATTTGCGTAAACAGCAGCCTTTTGGGCATTGATGGCACGGTTGAGCTTATTGCCGCCGCCGCCCAAAGGCTTGAAGAAAAGCTTGATAAAAAGTAATCGGAAGTAAAGCGCGGTGAACAAAAGAACTCTTACAAAAACGCCGACGGTCTGCGCCTTGGCCATACTTTGCTGTGTCCTTTGGGGCAGTGCCACTCCGGCAATAAAAATAGGCTATAAGGTTTTTAATATAGCCTCGGCTGACACCGCCTCGCAGATTCTTTTTGCCGGAATGAGATTTACTCTGGCGGGGATTCTTACAATACTTTTCGGTAGCCTTTTGAGCAGGAAGGTTCTTATTCCGAAAAAGACCTCCGCCGGATATATAATTAAGCTGGCGGCGGTGCAGACGGTGCTTCAGTATGTATTTTTCTACATAGGTCATGCTCACACCTCCGGTGTTAAGGCCGCCATAATAAACGGCTCAAACGTATTTCTTTCCATACTCTTTGCGGTTGTGATTTTCAGGTATGAAAAAATGACGTGGGTAAAGCTGGCGGCCTGCGCCATCGGCTTTGCCGGAGTAATCCTTGTAAATCTCACCGGCGATGGCATAGATATGTCCATATCCTTTGCCGGAGAAGGAGCTATTTTTGTGGCGGCCTGCGCCTACGCTCTTTCCTCGGGACTGATAAAAAAATATTCACAGAATGAAAATCCCGTGGTTTTAAGCGGATATCAGTTCTTTCTCGGGGGAGCGGTCATGTGCGTGGGCGGCTTTATTGCCGGAGGAAGAATACACGGCTTCAATCCCAAGTCGATTATCCTCCTTATTTACCTTGCAATGATTTCTTCGGTGGCATATACTATTTGGGGAATACTGCTTAAATATAATCCCGTGGGGAAGGTGTCGATATTCGGCTTCACCAATCCCGTATTCGGGGTTTTGCTTTCAGCCTTGCTTCTCAACGAAAAAAGTCAGGCCTTCGGCGTACAGGGAATCGTTGCCCTTGTGCTGGTATCCGTAGGCATATTTATGATAAACAAGGCTAAGGAGTAATG
>CAZKBV010000033.1:0-18123 GCA_964551215.1 uncultured Oscillospiraceae bacterium
AATGGAACCCGCCGCCTACAGAGGCGGGGGACATCTGCGCTTAGGTTATATTTGTAAGATAATTTGGATTTAAATATCAATCCGCCGCGGTATATTTTTCCCCGTATTCCTTTTTTATCAGGCCTTTCAGCTCCATCATTACCAAGGCCGGAGCCAGGTTTACCTCGCTTAAACCTGTGGCGGCGGCTATTTCAAACACGGAAAGTCCGCCGCTTTCCAGCGCGGAAAACACGGCTTTTTCCTCAGGGGAAAGCCCTTCCGGAACGCCTTTGCCGGATTTTGCCTTTAGATTATCCGAAGCTTCTTTTAAGGGGGCTTCTTTTTTTGCGCCCGAATCCGATTTGGCCGATGCCGCTTCTCCATTTTTTATATCCGAATCTGTTTTAGTTGATGCCGCTTCTACCGATTTTTTATCCGAGCCTGCGTTAAAAGAACCGGTTTCTTCCGCGTACAAAGGAGTAAACTTGGTTTTTACGGAGGGCTTGCTTTCGGTAAAGGAAAGCATGACCCTTAGCTCCGCCGCCACCTGCATTCCGCTGACGGCCATTGCCGCGCCGGTTTTTATCAGGTGATTTGTGCCTTCGCTGCCTCGAGAGGTTATATTCCCCGGGACGGCAAATAAGGGCTTGCGCAGATCCGCCGCCAGATTTGCGGTAATCAGAGAGCCGCTGCGAAGTCCGGCCTCGGTAACAACACAGCAGTCCGCCAAGGCGGCGATTATCCTGTTGCGTTTTGGAAAAAGGGCGGGGATAGGGCCGGTGCCGAAAAAGTATTCGCTTACCACGCATCCTCCGCTGTCGGCGATACGCCGAAATAGCTCGCGGTTTTCGGCGGGGTAGTCCACATCAACGCCGCAGCCCAGCACCGCGACGGTTTTCCCGCCGAATTTAAGAGCCGTGCGGGCGGCGGCGCTGTCGATGCCTCTTGCTCCTCCGGAAATTACGGTGATGCCGGCTTCGCAAAAGTCCCGACAGAAATCAGCCGTGACCTCCAGCCCGTAGGCCGACGCGTCCCGACTGCCTACCACCGCCGCCGACGGGGAAAGGAGCAGCGCGTTCGCGTCGCCCTTTACGTAAAGCGCCGCCGGAGGGCAGGCAAGAGCCTTAAGTCGGGGAGGATAAAGCTCGTCTGTGTAGCAAACGATTTTCACTCCGCCGCAGACGGGACTTTCGAGAACTTTTATAATATGCTCCGCTTCGGGGGAGGAAAACATGGGGTCGTTTTCGGAAATGTCTTCAAGCTCCGCGGCGAGATTGTCCAGCGCGGCCTTAGTAAGAGTTCCCTTCTGAGCGGAGGTAAGAAGTATCCACTTTAATGTTCTGTTCATAAATTATCAGCCTCCGAAATTATTTTAGCATTTATTTGAGAAAATGTCCACATTTATTTAAAATTTTTATGGGCAAAATATTAAAATTGACCTGAAGTGTTGACTTTATCTAAAAAAAATGATATAATTATACAATCGGAAATTATATAAAGAAGGTGTTCAAATGATAAAAAGCATGACGGGCTGCGGAAACGGCTCCGGACATTGCGGAGCATTGGAATTTACCGTTGAGGTGCGCTGTGTAAACCACAGATACAGTGATTTTAACATAAAATATCCCCGCGCCTTTTCCTTCGCTGAGGATTCCGTCCGCAAAAAAGCGGCGCAGGTTATAAAGAGGGGCAAGGCCGATATATTTATAAATATTGAGAATAAGGAAGCCGCCGGCGGCTGTGTGGCCGTGGACATGGAGCTTGCAAAGGGCTATTATGAGGGAATGAAGCTTATCAGCAGTGAGCTTGGGCTTTCCATGGAAAGAATAAGCCCTGTAGACTTTCTCCGTGCGCCGGACGTTTTCCTTGTGAGCAAGGCCGAGGCGGACGAGGAGGAGCTGCTTAAGGCTCTTATGGAAACCCTCGGAGAGGCTCTTGAAAATTTTGACAAAATGCGCGTGGCCGAAGGCGAAAAGCTCATGAAGGATATGAATTTTCATCTGGGTATAATCGAAAACGCCGTTTTTGACATAGAAAAGCGCGTCCCCGCAATAGTTGATGAATACAGGGCGCGTGTTGAGGCAAGAATGAAAGAGTTCTTGGAAAATGTTCCGGTGGATGAGGGAAGGCTTCTTAACGAAGTGGCGATATTTTCCGACAGAGTAAACGTAAATGAGGAAATCGTCCGCCTGAAAAGCCACATTTCCCAGATGAGGGGAATGTTTAAAAGCGGCGAGCCTGTGGGAAGAAAGATGGACTTCCTTATTCAGGAAATGAACAGGGAAATCAACACAATCGGCAGTAAAAGCAACGACCTTGAAACGGCAAGGCTTGTCATAGATGTAAAGGCCGAAATCGAAAAGCTGAGAGAGCAGTGCCAGAATGTGGAATAGAACGAAAATGAGGAATAAAAAATGAAGCTTGTAAACATAGGGTACGGAAATATGATATCCGATATAAGGCTTGTTTCCGTTGTGGGGCCGGACAGCGCCCCCATAAAGCGTCTGGTGCAGGAAAGCCGCGAAAAGGGAATGCTTATAGACGCTACATACGGAAGAAAAACGAGAAGCGTAATTATAATGGACAGCAGTCATGTTATTCTTTCGGCTGTTCAGCCCGAAACCATAGCCATACGCCACGAGGCCGGAACGGCTGTTGTTAAGGAGACTGAAGAAGAATGAACACAGGAAAGAGAAAAGGAAATTTGTTTGTGATATCCGGCCCCAGCGGAGCCGGAAAGGGTACGGTGTGCGAAGCGTTTCGCGCCAAGCATCCGGAGGTGTTTTTGTCGGTTTCCGCAACCACCCGTCGTCCGCGCCCCGGTGAAAAGGAGGGCGTAAGCTACTATTTCCTGACGGAGGACGAGTTCCGCAAGGGGATAGACGAGGGGGATTTTTTGGAACACGCCTTCTATTGCGGAAACTATTACGGAACTCCCAAAAACAAGGTGCTCGGCAGGCTTGCCGCCGGAGAGGACGTTATTTTGGAAATAGAAAGCGACGGAGCCATGCAGGTGCGCGCCGCCTTTCCGGAAGGAGTTTTCATTTTCGTATGTCCGCCGTCGATAGAGGTTCTCAGGGAAAGGCTTATAGGTCGAGGAACGGAAACTCCCGAGGCGGTGGAGGCAAGACTGAAAAAGGCCGAAACGGAGTTCATTAGGGCGGATAAATACAACTATCTGCTGCTTAACGACGATGTTGAAAAGGCCGTAGAGCGGCTGGAAGCCATTATAACCGCGGAAAGCTGCTATATGCCGAGAAATATTGAATTTGTAAAAAATTTTGTAAGGTAAGGAGATATAAAAATGCTTTATCCCGAAATCAACACACTTATGGAAGAATTCGATTCACGCTATTCTCTTGTTGTGGCCGCCAGCAAGCGAGCGCGTCAGCTTGCCGCCGGAGGCAACTGCGACAAGGCCGTTACCATGGCTATTAAGGAAATCGCCGAGGGCTATGTACACCCCGTGTTCCCGCCGGAATACGAAAACAGCAAAAAGACCTCCGCCGATATTAATGCGGAGATTGAGCAGGCTGAGCCTGAGAATACGGAGCCTGAAAATACGGTGTCCGAACAGGCTGAGATTGAAAATACGGCGCCTGAACAGGCTGAGTAAAAAGGAGGGGAGGGCAATGCTTAAGGGGAAAAATGTTGTTTTATGCGTAACCGGCGGCATTGCCGCTTTTAAGGCGGCGGCTCTTGCCAGCCGTCTGTGCGCTATGGGCGCCGAAGTGGACGTTATAATGACAAAGCACGCTCGGGAATTTATAACGCCGCTTACCTTCCGTTCCATAACGAAAACTCCTGTGGTGACAGATATGTTCGGGGAGCCTGTGTCCATGGAAATAGAGCATATTTCTCTGGCGGAGAAGGCCGATATTTTTGTAATAGCTCCGGCTACCGCCAATATAATCGGCAAAATTGCCGCCGGAATTGCCGATGACATGGTATCCACGACGGTTATGGCTACAAAGGCTCCTGTGCTGATAGCTCCGGCAATGAACACGAATATGTACGAAAACCCAATCGTGCGGGAAAACATAAATAAGCTTAAGAGCTTAGGCTATATTTTCATGGAACCGGGGGAAGGCCGCCTTGCCTGCGGCGCCATGGGAAAGGGACGTATGCCGGAGCCGGAGGAAATTGCGGAAAGAGTCGCTTTTGAAATTGCGTTTTTGAAGGATATGAAGGGCGTTAAGGTGCTTGTTACCGCCGGCCCCACCCGTGAAGCGATTGATCCGGTTAGGTTTATAACAAACGGCTCTACGGGGAAAATGGGCTACGCGGCGGCGAAGAACGCCGCAATGCGCGGGGCGGAGGTCACGCTGGTAAGCGGCCCCGTAAATCTTAAGCCTCCGGCGGGAGTAAATGTCGTAAATGTTGTTTCCGCCCGTGATATGTACGATGCCGTAACAAAAATAAGCTCCGGCTTCGATATAATAATCAAGACCGCCGCCGTGGGGGATTTCCGTCCGGAAGCGGAGGCGGAAAACAAAATTAAGAAGGAGAACGCCTCCGGCGAAATAAGGCTTGTCAAAAATGACGACATTTTGGCGGAGCTTGGCCGCCGCAAGGGCGAAAAGCAGGTGCTCATAGGCTTTTGCATGGAGACGGAGAACCTTTTGCAAAGCGCCGAAAAAAAGCTTCATGAAAAAAACCTTGATATGATATGCGCCAACAATCTTAAAACGGAAGGGGCGGGCTTCGGCGCGGACACAAACGCCGTTACGGCGCTTTTTGCGGACGGCGGGGAAAATCTGGAGCTTAAAGGCTCAAAGGAGGATGTGGCCTTTGCCGTTTTGAGCTGCGCCAAAGCCATACTGGATAAAAAGACATGATAGTTCAGGTATATATTAACAGTCCGTCTCCGGCTCTTAACAAGGAATTTCACTACAGCGTCCCCGACAAATTCAAGGATAAGGTTAAGACGGGCATGAGGGTAAAGGTTCCCTTCGGCGTGGCGGACAGGCAGATGGAAGCCTACGTTACCGATATGCTGGAGGAGACGGATTTCCCTCATCTTAAGGATATTATACGCCCCATAGACGAAGAACCGGTGCTGAGTCGGGAGGCTATCGCCGTCAGCCGCTACATAAGCGAGTACTGCTTTTGCGCGTTTGTTACGGCGGCGAAGCTGTTTCTTCCGCCGGGGTTAGAAATGAAGTTCCTGGAATGTGTGGGGCTGACGGATAAGGCGGAAACCGAGGAAGGATTGGAATTCATTGCCAAAAGCGCAAAGCGGCGCCGCCTTGTCCAGCTTGTGTCCGACGGGGGCGGAAGCGTCGAAACGGAACAGCTTAAGGCGGAAATGGGCAAGGGCGCGGGAAATATAATCTCGGCTCTTGTGAAAAACGGAATTTTGGAAAAAACCGTAAAGGAAAAACAGAAGGCGCGGGAAAAAATAATACGGGTGGCGTACTACTGCGGAAGCGAAAATCCCTACGAGGTAAGCCGCCGTTTGGGTATAAAAGCGCCGTCTCAGGCGGCGGTAATCGACCTTCTGGCGGAGGGCGAGGAATACACCGTCAGCGACATAGAAAACGTCGTAAGCTCCGGCCGCAGCGCCGTGGAGGCTCTTGTCGAAAAGGGGCTTGTCGCGTATAAGACAATGGAAAGCCTGAGGAATCCCTTTGCGGAAAGCCGCGCCGGCACATTGGCTCCGGCAAGACTTTCCCCGGCTCAGCAAAGAGCCGTTGACACCTTGGAAAACAGCGAAAGCCGAGTTTTTCTCATTCACGGCGTTACAGGTAGCGGCAAAACGGAGGTTTACATGGAAGCCGCCCGCAGAGTGATGAAAAAGGGAAAGCAGGTAATGATTCTTGTGCCGGAAATTGCCCTTACATCCCAGATTACGGATCGCTTTTACCGGCGCTTCGGCGGCGTGGTCGCCGTGGTCCACAGCGCGCTTTCCATGGGCGAAAGGCTGGACGAATGGCGCAGAATAAAACGCGGAGACGCGAAAATAATTGTTGGGGCAAGAAGCGCGGTTTTTGCGCCCTGCGACAATTTGGGGCTGATAATAATCGACGAGGAGCATGAAGCGTCCTATAAATCGGAGACGACTCCCCGCTATCACGCGAAAAACATTGCCCTCATGAGGGGGCGGCTCAACGACTGCAAGGTGGTGCTTGCGTCGGCCACTCCGGCGGTGGAATCCTACTATTTGGCCGAAAAAGGCGTATATGAGCTTATAGAGCTGACGGAAAGATTCAACCATAAGCCCATGCCCGAGGTGAGCATAGTGGATATGCGCAGAGAGCTGGAGGAAGGGAACAAGTCGGTGCTCAGCCGCCGTCTCGCGGTGGAGCTGAGCGAAAACCTGAAAAATGGGGAGCAAAGCATACTTCTTTTGAACAGAAGGGGATATTCCACCTTCGTTTCCTGCCGGAGCTGCGGCTATGTTTTCACCTGCCCCAACTGCAGTGTGTCCATGACGTATCATCTCCGAGGGAACAGCATGGTATGCCATATGTGCGGACATACATCGCCTCCGCCCCGAGTTTGTCCCGTTTGCGGAAGCGATAAGGTTAAGGACTTCGGGAAAGGAACTCAAAAGGCCGAAGCGCAGATAAAGGAAATTTTCCCAAACGCGCGGGTGCTGAGAATGGATATGGACACCACAGCCGGAAAAAACGGCCACGAACGCATAATAGAAAGCTTCCGCAACATGGACGCGGATATACTTCTCGGCACTCAAATGGTGGCGAAAGGGCTGGATTTTTCAAGAGTGACGCTTGTGGGAGTTTTGGCGGCGGACAGCGCGTTAAACATGAACGATTTCCGCGCGGGGGAAAGGGCCTTCACCCTGATAACTCAGGTGTGCGGGAGAGCCGGACGGGGTGAAAAGCCCGGAAGGGCGGTTATACAAACCTATGATCCGGAAAATTCCACCCTCGCTCTGGCGGCAAAGCAGGACTACAAGTCCTTTTACCGCGAGGAAATAGGCTACAGAAAGGGCTTTTGCTACCCGCCCTTTTGCAAAATCGTGAATATACTGTTTACATCGTCGGTGCAAAAG
Source organism: uncultured Oscillospiraceae bacterium (assembly GCA_964551215.1). Lineage (GTDB taxonomy): Bacteria > Bacillota > Clostridia > UMGS1883 > UMGS1883 > JAFLUQ01. Next base: position 6,998 of record CAZKBV010000033.1, read on the forward strand.
GAGGCCTTCGACGCCGCCGCGGCAGGGCTGAAAATTCTTAAAAAGGCCGCCGACGAAGGGCTTAGGATAATGATATTCGGCGGGGGAGAAGCTCCCGTGGCGAAAATACAAAACCGCTTCCGCTGCCGAGTATGGATAAAAACGGGCAGTATAAAGGAAGTCCTTCCCGTGCTTAACAAGCTTCACAGGCTGGGACGGGGGAAAAGCGGCTCGGATTTGTCCGTTACGGTGGATATAAATCCCAACAACATGAACTGAGGGAATATATTTTGGAATATATTTTATTGAAAGGTGATAACTTTGGCATACAGAAAAATCAGAGAAATAGGGGATCCTTGTCTTAACAAAAAGTGCCGCGAGGTAACCGACTTTGACGAAAGGCTGGCCGTTCTCCTCGACGACATGAAGGAAACTCTCAACCGTGCCGACGGGGTAGGTCTGGCGGCTCCGCAGGTGGGAATATTAAAGCGCGCCGTTGTAATGAACTTGGGCGAAGGCAAAATGCTTGAACTGGTGAACCCCCTCATTACTCACACCGAGGGAAGCTGTATAGATGTGGAGGGTTGTTTAAGCGTCCCGGGCAAGGCCGGAAAGGTGGAACGCCCCGAAAAGGTCACCGTCAAGGCCTATACCAGAGACGGAAAGCCCTTTGAATACACCGGCGAGGGGCTTTACGCCCGCTGTATATGCCACGAGTGCGACCATCTGCAGGGAATTTTATATGTGGAAAAGGTAATTGAATTTGTGGAATATGACGACTAAAGGAATGATTAAATGAAAATACTCTTTATGGGAACGCCGGATTTCGCGGCGGAGTGCCTGAAGGCACTCTGTGAGGAGGGCAGCAATGAAATTGTGGGAGTTGTGTCCCAGCCGGATAAGCCCCAAGGCCGACATATGGAGCTGAAGCCCACGGCTGTAAAGGCCTATGCCTTAAAGCGCGGACTGAAGGTCTACCAGCCCGAGACTCTGAAGGAAGGGGCGATTCTTCCCCTTTTGGAGGAGCTTAGGCCGGAGCTTATTGCTGTTGTGGCATACGGCAGGATTCTGCCGGAGTATGTTCTGAATTTTCCAAAGTACAGGTGCGTGAATATACACGCGTCCCTGCTGCCCCGCTTCCGAGGCGCCGCCCCCATACAAAGGGCTGTAATGGCGGGGGATAAGGTTACGGGCGTCACAGCCATGTACATGGAAAAGGGACTTGACACCGGCGACATGATAATGAAGTACGAAATTCCCATAGGAGAAGAGGAAACCTCCGGCTCCCTCCACGACCGCCTTGCTCAGCTTGGGGGAAAGGCGCTTATTGAAACCGTAGAGCGTTTTAAAAGGGGAGATTTCTCCGCCGAAAAGCAGGACGATTCCCAAAGCTGCTACGCGGCAATGCTCTCCAAAGGCGAGGGGGAAATCGACTGGAGCCTTAGCAGCGAGGAAATATACAACCGTGTCCGGGGGATGAATCCGTGGCCTTTAAGCTACAGCTATATAAACGGCAAGCGCTTTGTCGTGGATTTTGTTAAAAAAATCCGTGGGAGCGGCTTCCCGGGAGAGGTGCTTTTTGCGGATGAAAGAGGTATGGGCGTCGCCTGCGGGGAAGGCGCCGTGCTTATGGAAAGCATCAAGCTTGAAGGAAAGAAAAAAATGCCTGTTTCGGATTTCCTTCGGGGGCATAAAATAATTGAGGGAACAAAACTGGGATAAATCGGTATAGGATATTTAAGAAAGGATTGATTTTATGTATCTGCTTCTTTTTCTGGCGGCTTCGTTCTTTTCCGTTTGGGCAAGCATGAATGTCAACACCACCTTTAAACGCTATGCCAGAGTGGACACCCGAAGGGGGCTTACGGCCTCTCAGGCGGCGAGAATGATACTTGACCAAAACGGGCTTTCAAATGTTGGGATAGAGCCTATAGCCGGAGAGCTTACCGACCATTACGACCCCAAAGACAATGTTATACGCCTTTCCGACTCCGTCCGTAACAGCGCGTCCGTGGCGGCGGTGGGGGTTGCGGCTCACGAGGCCGGCCATGCGGTGCAGCACGCCGTGGGGTACGTTCCCATAAAGGTGCGCAACGCTATTGTCCCCGTGGCGAACATAGGGTGCCGCTTCGGGCCTTTGCTTATAATACTGGGCTTTACAATGTACTATCTGGGCGCGTTGAGCGATGTTTTGATGAACGTGGGAATATGGTTTTTCGCCGCCAGCGTCCTGTTTCAGATAGTTACCCTTCCTGTGGAGTTTAACGCTTCGGGGCGCGCGATTAAAATTCTGGGCGAAAGCGGATATCTTGAAAGCGACGAAATACCTATGGTGCGAAAGGTGCTTGGCAGCGCGGCCATGACATATGTGGCGGCGGCGGCGGTTTCCGTCGCGAATCTGCTCAGGCTTATGGCTCTTGCAAACAGCAGAAGGGGACGGGACTGATGCCGTCGGGAGCGAGGGAAGCGGCGCTGAATGTGCTGTTGAGGATACACGGCGAAGGCGCGTATTTGAACATTGCCTTGGAACAGCAGCTTGGCATTTCGGCTATGGATCAAAGGGACAGCGCCCTTTGCAGCCGTATTGTAATGGGAGTGGAACGCCACCGCCTTTACATTGACAATATAATTAAAAATTTGTCCCGAATAAAGCTTGGAAAGCTGTCGCCGGAAATACTGGATATACTTCGCGTAGGCGTGTATTCAATCAAATTCAGCGATAAAATTCCCGTCAGGGCTACGGTAGACGAGTGCGTCAAGCTGGCAAAGCGTCATGGCGGTCAGCGAAGCGGCGGATTCGTGAACGCCGTGCTTCGGAGAGCCGCCGAAAGCGGAGATTTTCTGGAGGGACTTTCCGGCGATAAGCTTCTGAGCGTGAAATATTCCATGCCCTTGTGGCTTGTGGAAAAGTGGAAAAAGGAACAGAAAAACTACGAAAAGCTTATAGAAGCAATGAGTCTGGAGCCGAAAACCTACTGCCGGCTTAACTGCGGCTTTCTTCCGGAGGGCTTTGTGAAAAACGAAATCACCCCTTACTTGGCCGAATATATCGGCAGCGGAAGCGTCACCGCTTCACAGGCCTATCGGGAAGGCCTTGTCACCGTTCAGGACAGCTCCTCCCAGCTTTGCGTAATGGCTATGGACATAAAAAAGGGGGATAAGACGCTTGACCTTTGCGCCGCCCCCGGCGGCAAATCCGTATTTGCCGCGTACTTAGGCGGTCAGGTTACCGCCTGCGACCTGTATGAAAATAAGATAGAGCTTATAAAGGCAAACGCCCGACGGCTTAATGTCGGCCTTGACGCCTTTAAATCCGACGCTTTGGAGCCGAGAGAGGAATTTAAGGAGAAATTCGATGTTGTCCTTGCGGACGCGCCTTGCTCCGGATTGGGAATAATCCGCCGCAAGCCGGACATAAAATGGAATAAGACTCCCCTATGCGGCGAAGAACTGGCGAAAATACAACAGGGAATTTTGGATAACGCCGCCGAATACGTTAAAAGGGGCGGGCGGCTTATATATTCCACTTGCACCGTCAGCAAGGCGGAAAACGAGGGAATATTCAAGTGGTTTTTGAAAAAACATCCGGAATTTTCCCCCTCGCCCTTGAACATCCCCTTTTGCGAGGAGGGCAGCAACATCCAGCTTAGGCCGGATATGCACGGTACGGACGGGTTCTTTATCGCGAAGGCGGTAAAGCTTGGCGACGCTTAATGAATGAAGGGCTGCTTATGATAAATTTAGGTGATTTTACGCTTGATGAGCTTAAGGATTATATGAAATCCATAGGGGAGAGCGGCTTTCGGGGCGAACAGATATTCCGCCGTATCGCTTCCGGAGCGGAGAGCCTCGGTGAATGTCGTGAACTGAGCAAGGCTCTCAGGGAAAGGCTTTCGGAAAGCTGTTACATTTTTCTTCCCAAAATAAAGCGGAAGCTAACATCCAAAACAGACGGAACCGTGAAATATCTTTTCGAGCTGAGAGACGGGAATTTTGCGGAAACCGTGGTTATGAGCTACCGTCACGGCTACAGCGTCTGTATTTCCTCGCAGGTGGGCTGCCGGATGGGCTGCACCTTCTGCGCTTCCACATTGAACGGGCTTGTCAGAAATCTCACTCCCGGGGAAATTTCCGGTCAGATAATAGCCGCCAAAAAGGATATGGGGATACAGATAAGCAATATAGTGATTATGGGCATAGGCGAGCCGTTAGATAATTACGAAAACACGGTGAAATTTTTGCGCATAGTTAACGACCCAAAAGGGCTTGGCGTAGGCTTTCGGCACATAACGCTTTCCACCTGCGGTCTGGCGGACAAGATACGCCGCCTTGCCGATGAGGGGATGGCGGTGAATCTGGCGCTGTCCCTTCACGCGCCGGAGGATAAGCTCAGGGCCGAAATGATGCCCGTGGCGAAAAGATACAAGATAAGCGAGGTTCTTTCCGCCTGTGATTATTACTTTGAGAAAACAGGCCGGCGTATTTCCTTTGAATACGCTTTGGCTGACAATAAAAACAGCGACCAAGGCTGCGCCGAGAAGCTTGCGCGGCTTCTTCGGGGACGCAACTGCCATGTCAACCTGATACCCATAAATCCCGTTAAGGAAAGGGACTACGTGCGAAGCGGAAGAAAAACCGTGGACGCTTTTAAGGATTACCTTAACAAAAACGGGGTTACGGCTACGGTCAGGCGTGAGCTTGGCGGCGACATAAACGCCTCCTGCGGGCAGCTTAGAAACGGCGAAGCCCCTTAAATCAGGCAAAGAAAAGAGGTTGAGAAAATGGAATACTACGGACTGAGCGACGCCGGTCGGGTCAGGGAAACGAATCAGGACTGCTTTAGGGTCTGTGAAAAAAACGGACGGGGCATTTTTGTTCTGTGTGACGGAATGGGAGGCCACCGTGCCGGAGAAATAGCCAGCGGCGAAAGCGCAAGCGACATAGTGAGGGTGCTTGAAGAACTTATGGAAGAGGCCGACGGAGATATCTTCATAAAAATTATTTCCGCTGTAAATCACGCCAACAACCGTGTTTACACCATGTCCCTCGAAAACGAAACCTACAGCGGCATGGGAACCACCTGCGATGTGTGCGTCGTAACGGAAAACGGAGCCCACATCGGTCATGTGGGCGACAGCCGTGTATACATATATTCCTCGGGAGGTCTTTTTCAGATAACAAAGGACCATTCTCTCGTGGAGGAAATGGTTGAGCGAGGGGAGCTTTCCCGGGATCAAGCCGTTTCCTTCGGGCGGAAAAATTATATCACTCGGGCGGTGGGTACGCAAAGCTCGGTTCAGGCGGATACATATCTGGCGGCCTTTAAGCCCGGCGACGTGATACTTATGTGCAGCGACGGTCTTACCAATATGGTGGCTGAAATAGATATCGCCTATATTCTCAGTAGCAAAATGTCTTTGGAGGAAATGGCGAGGGAGCTTATATCAAGAGCTAACGACAACGGCGGGCTGGATAATATAACGGCTCTGCTCATAAGAAGGTAGGTGAAGATGAGTGATAGGCAAGGTACTGGGAAACAGATATGAAATACTTGAAAAAGTGGGCAGCGGCGGCATGGCCAACGTATACAAGGCTAAGGACAGAATGCTTAACCGGTATGTGGCGGTAAAGGTACTCCACAGTGAATTTGAGGAGGACGAGGAATTTATCCGCCGGTTTAATATTGAGTCTCAGGCGGCGGCCAGCCTTTCTCATCAGAACATTGTTCAGATATATGATGTGGGTGAGGAAGACGGCATACAATATATCGTTATGGAATATATTAACGGAAAAACGCTTAAAGAGTATATCAAAAGCAAGGAAGGGAGCCTTTACTGGAAGGAGGCTCTGGATTATTCCATGCAGATATGCCGCGCCCTTGAATATGCTCACAGTAAGCATATAATACACCGGGACATAAAGCCCCAGAACATAATAATAACCGCCGACGGCATTTTGAAGGTAACCGACTTCGGCATAGCTCGCGCGGCAAACAACAATACCACTAAAATGAGTAGCACCGCCATAGGCAGCGCTCACTATCTTTCCCCGGAGCAGGCAAGAGGGGGCTATACGGATCAACGCAGCGACATCTATTCTCTTGGCGTGGTAATGTACGAGCTGTTCACGGGGCAACTTCCCTTTGACGCGGAAACTCCCGTGGCGGTGGCTATGAAGCACATCCAAGAGGAGCCTGTTCCCCCGAGCAAAATCAATCCTTCGATTTCAAAGGGCATAGAGCAGGTTATCCTGAAGGCTATGAGCAAGGAGGTGCGGCTGCGCTACGACAGTGCCAGTCAGGTGCTGGCGGATCTTAAGCTTCTCTATGTGGATCCCGAAGCGCAAATCTCCGCCAGCCGCGACAGCGCGAACGACAACGGGGAAACAAAAATCATAGATACCGAGGAGGTAAAGCGCAGAACAGCCGAAACGGAGCCTCGCCCAAAGCCGGAGCATAGGCGTTCTGCGGAGGAAAAGCCTCCCGTCAGAAGGAAAAAGAAGAAGAACAGAGCCTTGTATATCGGCGCGGCGGTGGCGGTTTGCGCCGCGGTAGCTCTTATATTCGTTTTGGTGATGGCTTTGAACGCTTTTACCGGAGGCTCCGCCAAGGAGGTTGAAATCCCCGACCTTCTGGGTCTTACGGTTGAGGAAGCTCAGGATAAGCTGAAGCAGCTTGGCGAGGATTATGACGGCTTTACGATAAAAATAGACGCTTATGAAAATAACAGCGCCGAAAAAGACACCATAATTTCCCAAAGTCCAAAAGCGGAAAAAATCGTCAACGGCTCCCGGGAAATATTGGTAGTCCTCAGCAGCGGCTCGGGGCTTGTTGTGCTGGGAAATTACATGGGCGAAAGCTATACGAAAATAGAAAAGGATTTGACAAAAAAGGGACTGGAGGTCGTAAAGGAGGAGGAAAACAGCGATAATTTCCCCTCGGGAATAATAGTTCGTCAGGAGCCTCAGTCCGGAAGCAGCCTTGAATCCGGCGATATTGTGACTCTTTACGTATCCAAGGGTAGCGCCAATGCCGTGGTTCCCAATACGGTGGGTTTGGGCGAAGCCGACGCAAGGATACTTATTGAGCGAAGCGGCCTTGCCGTAGGGGAAATAGTACGTGAGAAAAACGATAAATACGCCAAGGGGCTTGTTTTTAAGCAGAGCTACGAGGCCTTCACAAAGGTACCCGAGGGTACGAAGGTAGATATATTCATCAGCGATGGCTCAAGCGAGGAAGAAAGCAATACCTCGGAAAAGAATTCGAATAACGAGAAAGAGAGCGACGAAACCTCCAAGCCCTCCTCTACCGCTTCCGACGTAAACACCTCCTCCGAGGAAGAGAAGGAAAGCTCCTCCGGACAGACGTCTCAGCCGGAGGAAATGAAAACCAAATATCTCTCCCTTACGCTGCCGACCGACAGAACTAAGGTCACCGTCAAGCTTGTGTGCGACGGAAAGACCATCTATGAAAAGGAGCATAACACCGTTTCCGGTACGGCGGATATAAGTCTCAAAAGCAAAGGGACAATAAGTGTGGATATATATTACGACGGTGAATTTGTCGCCACGAAAGAGGTTAAGTTCGATTGAGCATTGAAGAAGGAATAATAGTTAAGGGCGTAGGCGGATTTTACTACGTTGACGTTGGGGAGAAAATAATCGAATGTAGGGCGCCGGGTCGTTTCAGAAAAACAAACCTTGTTCCCATGGTGGGCGATAAAGCGACGGTAAAGGCCGCCGAAAGCGGAGAAGGGAGCATTATTGATATTTCTCCCAGAAAAAACTTCCTTATCCGCCCAAGCGTGGCCAATATAGACGCTCTGGCGCTGGTGTGCGCGGCGGCAAATCCATCGCCGGACTTCACGCTGATGGACAAAATGCTGGTAACGGCTCAAAGCAAGGGCATAGAGGGTATTGTCTGTATAAATAAGACGGATCTTATATCCTCCGAAGCCGCCAAAGAAATATTGGAAATATACAGCTCTGCCGGATACAAAACAGTTTGCGCCTGCGCCAAAGAAGGCATAGGCGCAAATGAGCTGGGAAAGCTGATAAAAGGACGCACGGTAGCCTTTGCCGGTCTTAGCGGAGTCGGAAAATCCAGTCTGCTCAGTCTTATTGCGGGGCGCAGTCTTGAAGTGGGGGACGTGAGCCGTATCCGGCGGGGAAAGCATACCACCCGTCATGTGGAGCTTATTCCCGCCTGCGGAGGCTATGTCTTTGACACTCCGGGCTTTTCCCGCCTTGAAGTGAGCGGCATAAAGGCCGACGAGCTTAGGCTGCTGTTTCCGGAAATGGAAAGGCTGGAAGGAAGCTGCCGCTTTCGGGGCTGCGCCCACGTGGCGGAGCCGGGTTGCGCCGTTATCGAAGCCGTAGAACGTGGAGAAATTGCCGAAAGCCGCTACGAAAGCTATAAAAAAATGTATGATATGCTGAAAAACGTAAAGGAGTGGGAACAAAAATGAGCATAAAGCTGTCGCCTTCTATTTTGGCCTCCGACTACGGAGAACTGAACAGACAAATAGAAATTGTGGAGCGCGCGGGGGCGGATTATCTGCATATAGACGTCATGGACGGCTGTTTTGTGCCTAATATTACCGTAGGGCCTCCCGTTGTAAAGGCCATACGAAAAAAGTCCGACCTGGTGTTTGATTGTCATCTTATGGTGGCGGAACCGGACAAATACATAGACGCCTTCGCCGACGCGGGGGCGGATATTATAACCATCCACGCCGAGGCGGCACCTCACCTTCAGCGCACTCTGAGCTATATCCGTTCCATAGGCAAAAAGGCGGGAGTGGCTCTAAATCCGGCCACAGATTTGAGCTGCCTGAAATATGTTCTCGATGATGTTGACATGGTTTTGATAATGACTGTAAATCCCGGCTTCGGAGGTCAGAAATTTATTCCTTCGATGATTGGGAAGCTCAGAGAGCTAAAATCCATGCTGAAGGGCAGAAATGTCGACATTCAGGTGGACGGCGGAATAACCCTTGACAATTTGAGGGAGGTAACCTCCGCCGGAGCAAATGTAATTGTGGCCGGAAGCGCGGTGTTCGGCGCAAGTGATATTCCCGCCGCCGTAAGAAGCTTCAAGGAGATGTAATTATGCGCGGTGTAATTATTGCCGCCGGACCCATTTCGGATTATGAATACGCAAAAAGCCTCATAAAAGAGGGGGATTTTATCGTCTGTGCCGACGGCGGTCTTTCTCATGGGGAGAAAATGGGCGTTGCGCCAAACCTTATAGTGGGAGACTTTGATTCCTATAAGGGGAAGCGTCCCGAAGGCGAAAATGTGATTTTTTTGCCCTGCGAAAAGGATTATACCGATACCTACACCGCCGCAATGGCGGCCGTTGAAAATGGAGCCGAGGAACTGATTTTCCTCGGAGCGGAGGGCGGTCGCGCTGATCACACCTTCGCAAATATCGCTCTTTTGTCCAAGCTCGACTCTATGGGAATACGGGGCGTAATGGCCGATAAGAAGAATACCCTGTTTATTGCGCAAAGGTTTGAGCGTATTTTCGGAAATCCCGGGGATAAGCTTTCCCTTGTTCCTCTGGGAACGGTAAAGGGAGTCACGTTGAAGGGCTTTAAATATCCTTTGACCGAGGCGGATATCTTTTTTGAAAATCCTGTTTGGGTGAGCAACGAGCTTTCGGAGCCTGTGGGGGAGATAACCTTTGAATCCGGGGCACTCCTTGTGATTCGTTCGGAGGATTGAAGCCTCTCCGTAAGGACGGCTGATGCAAAAATATTACGTTAAAAAATTAAAAAAAGCTCTTGACAAGCCCGTAAAAATATGCTATTATAATTAAGCAGTGCGGGAGTGACTCAGTGGTAGAGTGTCACCTTGCCAAGGTGAAAGTCGCGAGTTCGAATCTCGTCTTCCGCTCCATAAAAACGACAGGTATTTTACTTGTCGTTTTTTAAGTGAAACCGAAAGGCTGTGCTTCATAGTTTCTGTAGGGGGATTATTTCAAGCTTGCCGAAAATTCAATATTTCACCGAATCTTATGCCGCTTTCGTATATGCGCGTCGTGCGTATATGAAAAAATTATAATTTTTCTCTTGACAAAAATGAACGGATAGTATATAATAATGCGTGTGAGGCATCGTGGCAATGTGTAAAAAGCTCGGCGATATATCGGAGGTTTTTTGAAACCATGGCGCAGTGTAGAAATACGGTACAGAAAGAACAGGTTTATTTTGCGGTAATGCAGCTTTTGAATCATCCTACAGCCGATGAGGTGTATGAAAAGGTTAAATCCGGCTTTCCGACAATCAGCCGTGCTACAGTTTACCGTATTTTGAATCAGATGTCCGACAACGGCGATTTGGTGCGGATAAATATTCCCGGCGGGGCCAATCGCTATGACGGTAAAACGCAGCCTCATTGCCATGCCAGATGTGTGAAGTGCGGCAGGGTGTTTGACGTATGGAAGGGCGTTGACGCCGCGGTTGATTTGTCCGGCGTTGAGCTTGACGGCTTTAGAATAATTGGTTGCAACATTATTTTTGACGCCCTGTGCGATGAATGTGAGTAGTTTCGGTGCTTTATGGGGGTATAGCTCAGCTGGGAGAGCGCTTGAATGGCATTCAAGAGGTCAGCGGTTCGATCCCGCTTATCTCCACCACAAAGAAAATCCCGTCACTCCTAAAATTTCTTAGGAATGACGGGTGTTTTATGCTTTAATAAACAAAAAAAGCTCTGTACATTTTGAACGCAAATATGCGGTTTTTTCTGTCAAACGGGAGTAAGGGATAATACGGATGTCAAAATGGGCGACGGGAAAACAGCCTTTTGCCGGACGAAAAACAGGTTGCGTTTATCGGCTGAAAAGTCGAATCTAATGCTCCGCGACATTGTTTTTCATGGTATTCTCAAAAAATAAAAAAAACAACCGTCCATAACGGCCGGTTGTTTTTTTATGTAATGGCAAGAGCATTACTTACCAAACATCGCAAGTTAATAATACTATATTTTTTTTCAAATGTCAAGAGGTATTTATTAAAAAAAGCGGAAAATTTTTTTTGCGGCTTGAAATATATTCACAATAATGCTATAATAATTTAAATCGGAGCAACGCTCCACTTTGCTTGCAAGGAGAGGAGCTTGCGATAGATTGCGACCGGCGCGGGGGG
>CAZKBV010000034.1:0-16832 GCA_964551215.1 uncultured Oscillospiraceae bacterium
GTTCGCAAGCTCCATTTCAAGCAAGCTTGATGGAGCGTTGCTCCGATTTAAAATAATTATAACACAGTTCACTCATTTTTGGCAATGTATTGATTAGTGTGAAATGTATTTTTTTGAAGATAATTTTTAATCCATTGACATTTTCCGCAAGATGTGTTAGATTATATACAGAACATTTTGAGCTTGGGAGATTTTACATATGATAGTTAAAGCCTACTGTGCCGCTCTCAGCGGACTTGAAGGAAACATCGTCACAATAGAAGCGGATTTTGCCCCGGGAATACCTCAGCTTGACATGGTCGGTCTGCCGGATGCCGCGGTGAGGGAATCAAAGGAAAGGGTGCGCACGGCCATACATAACAGCGGCTTCGACTTTCCGCCTAAAAGAGCCGTTATAAATTTGGCTCCGGCGGATTTGAAAAAGGAAGGGTCGCAATATGACCTTGCCATTGCCGTGGCGATTTTGGCCGGAACGGGTCAGCTTACGGCGGAGCTTGGCGGCTGTCTTATTCTGGGCGAGCTTGGGCTTTCGGGGGAGCTGAGAAGCGTCAGCGGGGTGCTGGCGAGCGCCATATGCGCGAAAAAGAGCGGCTTTAAAAGCATTATTGTGCCGAAGCCAAACGCCGACGAAGCGGCTCTTGTGCAGGGAATTGAGGTTTACGGCGCGGCTTCCCTTGCTCAGGTCATACTTCACCTTTCCGGCGCGGAGCCTCTTAAGCCCACGGAATCCGGCGCGGAGGAGCTTTTTAACAAAAACGCCCATTTCAGCGTGGACTTTGAGCAGGTCAGGGGGCAGCTCGGAATGAGACGGGGGATTGAAATTGCCACCGCCGGAGGACATAACGTTCTGCTTATCGGCAGCCCCGGCAGCGGCAAATCTATGCTTGCCCAAAGAATACCTACCATACTTCCGGACTTAACTATGGAGGAAGCCTTGGAAATAACAGGGATTTATTCCGTAGCCGGAGAGCTTAAAAACGGAATGAGCATTATTTCGGCCCGCCCCTTCCGCGCGCCTCACCACAGCGCCAGCACGGCCAGTATTATAGGGGGCGGCTCCAAGGCGGCCCCGGGAGAGCTTTCCCTTGCCCACAACGGGGTGCTGTTTTTCGACGAGCTTCCCGAATACAGCAAGGAGGTAATGGAGGCTATGCGCCAGCCCTTGGAGGATAAGACCGTTACCATATCCCGGGCGGCGGCAACCTGTACGTACCCGTGCAACGTCATGTTTGTGGCGGCAATGAATCCCTGCCGCTGCGGCTACTACGGCGACGGAAGCGGACGGTGCCACTGCAGCGAAAAGGATGTACGGCGGTACCTGAGCAGAATAAGCGGACCGCTTCTGGACAGAATAGATATCCAGCTTGAAGCTCCCACGCTGAAATACGCCGACCTTACGGCAAATAAGGGAGAAAGCTCCGCCGAAATAAAGAAACGGGTGAACGCCGCCAGAAAAATTCAGCAGGAACGGTTTAAAAACGAGGGCATATCCTGTAACGCGCAGATGAATTCCGCCCAGATTGAAAGGTACTGCCCATTGGGGAAGGAAGAAAGCGGCCTTTTAAAAAACGCTTTTGAGGTTATGGGGCTGTCCGCGAGAGCATATTCCAGAATTTTAAAGGTTGCCCGCACCGTCGCCGACTCTGACGGACGGGAAAAAATATCCTCCATGGATATTTCCGAAGCCATCGGATACAGAAATCTTGACCGAAAATACTGGAATTGACATATTTAATGCCATTGTTTTTTGATTTTTTTGATTTTTCTATTGAAATTAAGCCGATATTATAGTATAATTTAATAATGGAAATAGTTTTGAAAGGATTGTGGAACATATGAACGTATATAAGCTTTCCGAAATCAGCCCCGAAAAGCTGGATTTTATAATGAAGCGCGCGGAAACGGATATTACCGAGCAAATGAAGCTTGCCAAAGAAATATCCGACGAGGTAAAGCGCGATGGCGACAAGGCTGTGCTTAAATATACCGAAAAGTTTGATAGGGTGGCCGTTTCTCCCGACAAAATAAAGGTAACTCCCGAGGAAATAGAGGCGGGGTATAACAATCTTGACGCCGGAACCCGTGAAGCTATCGAGTACGCCTATAAAAATATTTACGACTTCCACGAAAAGCAGCTTCCGGAGGAAATGTGGTTCACCAATGTGGACAAGGGGCTTATGGTGGGCGAAAAGACAACTCCCATTGCGGATGTGTGCCTTTACGTTCCCCGAGGAAAGGGCAGCTTCCCTTCCGTTATGCTTATGCTGGGCGTTCCGGCGTCTGTCGCAAAGGTTCCCAAAATCTGTGTCGTAACGCCTCCCAACGAACAGGGCAATGTTGACGACGCGATCCTCTGCGCCGCCAAGGTTATAGGCATTACCGAAATTTACAAGGCCGGAGGAATACAGGCCGTGGCTGCCGTAGCCTACGGAACGGAGACTATCCCCAAGTGCCACAAAATAATCGGGCCGGGCAATTCCTACGCCACAGCCGCAAAGAGGGTGCTGTCTCAGCAGATAGACGCCGGACTTCCCGCCGGCCCAAGCGAATGTATTATCCTTGCGGACGAAAAGGCCGACCCTCAAAAAGTGGCTCTTGACCTTATGATAGAAGCGGAACACGGCCCCGACAGCGCGGCAATTCTCGTTACCCACTCCAAGGAGCTGGCGGACAAGGTTATTCCCCTTGTGGAGGCTCAGCTTCCCAAGCTGAGCGAAAAGCGCAGGAGCTTTGTAGAAACCGTATTTTCCACCTATGGCGGAATTATGCTCACAGATTCTCTAAAGGAATCCGTCAGGTTCGTAAACGACTACGCTCCGGAGCATATGGAGGTAATGTGCGAAAAGCCATTCGAGGTGTTGGCGGATATAAAGAATGCCGGTGAGATACTGCTGGGCGAATACACTCCCGTAACATTGTGCAACTTTGTCTTAGGGCCCAACGCAATTCTGCCTACGGGCGGCTTCGCAAAGACATATTCCTCGGTTTCGGTTATGGATTTCCTTAAGCGTTCCAGCGTAGGCTACGCGTCCAAGGCGGGCTTTGAAATGGTGAAAAACCATGCCGCAAGAATCGCGAGGGTTGAGGGCTTCGAAACTCACCGTCTCGCTGTGGAGGAAAGAAAGTAAATGGCAGGCATTGTTACTGTAATCAGAAAAACCACCGAAAGCAAAATCACGGTGAAGGTAAGTCCGGCTCCGGTAAAGGCGGACTACAGGCAAAAAATAAATACGCCCATTCCTTTTTTGAACCACATGATTGAGCATATTGTGTGGCGCAGCGGCTTCAACATTGAAACCGAAATAAATCTGGACAAGTTCGACCTTACCCATGTGGTATGCGAGGATTTGGGGCAGACTATAGGCCGCGCTTTTAAGGAGTACGCCGCCGCCTTTGAGGGGATAGGCGGCTTCGGCGACGGCATAGGCGTAATCGACGAGGCTAAAGCCGACAGCGCATTAAGCCTTGAGGGCAGAAGCGGCTTCTATTTTACGTCGGCGGTGAAAATCCCCGAAACAACGGAGGGTATGCTCAGCGAAGATCTGTCGGTGTTTCTTGACGGCTTCGCCCAAGGCAGCGGGGCTACGGTGCATCTGGACGTCCAAAAGGGCGAAAACGCCCACCATATATGGGAAGCGGCCTTCAGAGCCTTCGGTACGGCTTTGGGAAGAACTTACGGGGAAAATCCGGCACGCAAAGGAATGACAAGCGGCGTGGCGGGCAAAATAGAATATAAGGTTGAGATAAGCCAATGAAGCCCGCCGAGTTTTTGAAAAATTACCATACGGTAATTTTTGATATGGACGGAGTTATAACCAGCGAGCAGAACTACTGGGATATTGCCGCCCTTTCCGTTTACGAGCTTTTAAATGACAAGCTCTGTTACGGCGGCGGGACGGTTGAACCCTGCGTGGCGGAGAAACGCGCCGATATACGCGGCAAGGTTTTTTTCGGCGACCGCTTTATAACCGCCGTTAAGGAAAAGGGCGTAAATTCCAATTGGGATTTATGCTATCTGGCTTTCTGCTACCTCTTGGGAGGAAGGTTTACGCCCCGGTCCATGACGGCTCATGTGAGGGAAAGCCCTCTCGGGGCCTTCGGCCTTTACGATGAGGCCGGCAAATTCGCCGCCGAAACCTTGGGAATTTCCTTTGACGAAGCAAAAAGAAACGCTCCCCTTTGGGAGCGGTGCCGCAGGATTTTTCAGGAGTGGTACTTGGGTGACAGGCTTTTTGAAGAAATGTACGGGGAAAGGTCCTCCGAAAAGGGTAAGCCCGGAATGTGGAGCGCGGAAAATCCCCTCCATTCTTTGGAAGATACCGTCCGTCTTTTGAAAACCCTTTGTGAAAGCGGGAAAACACTGGCAATTGCCACGGGCAGAAGCTGCTTTGAAATTACGGCTCCCCTTAAACAGTGGGACTGCCTTAAATATTTCGACGAAAACAGGATAATCGGCTACGACTATGTTGTGAGCGGCGAAAAAAATCTGAGAGCCGCCGGCATTGACGCGGCGCTCACAAAGCCCTGCCCTTACGTTTTTCTAAAGGCTCTGTATGGCAGGGACTACAGCGATATTTCACTTTATAATGGCGATTACGACAAGAATTTTCTTAAAGGAGCTTTGGCCGTGGGCGATGCGGGAAGCGATATTCTTGCCGCGAAAGCTATGGGAGCGGATTTCATTGCGGTGCTTACAGGCGTAAGCGGAGAAAAGGCCCGCGATTATTTTGAAGAAGCCGGGGCGCGGTACATTCTTCCCAGCGTTCTTCATTTAATAGAAAGCTGATATTTTTTCTTGATTAAAAAATTTAATCAAGAAACCGTGTCGAAGCGCGCTCGCGTCGTATATCCCCACGCCGCGCCGTTTTCTTGGGAAGTTTAAGGGCTTTCGGCCCTTATTAAAAACTAAAATTTAAAAACTAAATCTGAAAGGATATGATTTTAATGGCAAAGGTAACAAAGGACATGATAATCAGGGACGTGCTGGCGATTGACCCCGGCACAGCGGAGTATTTCTTTGAAATAGGAATGCACTGCCTGGGCTGCCCCAGCGCCAGCGGAGAAAGCGTTGAAGAAGCCTGCATGGTACACGGTGCTGACGCCGACGCGCTTATTGCGAAGCTGAACGCATATCTGGAAAAGAAGTAACGCAATATTATTTACAGAAGCTCAATAAATCTGCCGTCGGCATAGCCTGTCTGGCTGCCGTAGCGCACCACATCCCAGCCCTGCCATTCGCCAAGTACGGTAACTCTTGTTCCGTTGGGGATTCGCGCGGTAACCGCGGCGGAGGCTAAAGGGCGGCGGCGCAGATTCAGGTTGCCGAAGGAGGTGCGGACGATGCCTTCCCGAGCGGGGACAGGGGAAATTAACGGAACTCCCAGATATTCCGCGGCGGAAAGGGAAAGATTTTCGGCTATTTCGCCGATATTGCTTCTTATCCATGCGGCGTCCTGCGGATTATCGTGATACCCCATTTCCAGAAATACCGCCGTGGCCTTAGTTTGCACGGCTTCGCCGATGTTTGTGGTGGACACGGCGCGAACAAGAGAAGGCGTGGGATAAATTGCCTTAAGGTTACGGGCGAAAATTTCCGCCGCGCGGCGGCTGTTGCCGCTGCCTCGGGCGTAAAATACGTCTATACCTTGGCGCGAGCCGGAAATCTCGTCCGGCGAAGCGTTGGAATGGAGGGCGAGATGCAGGTCATAATTGCCCCTGTTGGAGGCGGCAATGCTCTGTGCGGCGGACATTTCCTTAGAGTTTCGCACATAGCGGATCCCGCTGGAATTGAGATAGGGAAGCATAGCGTCGGCAATGAGATTCATGTAGTATTCTTCGTTTCCGCCGCCGGAGTAAGGGTTAAATTCCTGACTTGACGGACTTAAGTAAATAATCGGCATAAAAAATCACCTCATAGGATAATATGAGGTGATTTCGTTTTATGTTACTGCGCGAAAATATCAATAAATTCCTTCGCCCATTTATCCCAAAGAGGCCATTCGTGGGCGCCTTCCTCCTCAAAATAGGTGTAATCAAAGCCAAAAGACTGCATGAAATCACGAAAGGCCCGATTTTGTTCAATCATAAAATCGCTGCTGCCGCAATAATGGAGTATTTTCGGAGCTTTATCCGGTTTAAGTTCATTCGCAAGGCGGCGCAGGTCGTGTTCGCTGTCTTTTACAGGCTTGTCACCGCATATTGCCTTAGTCAGCGCCGGATTTTCCTGCGCGATTTTTATTATGTCGCAAGCGGGGGAAAAGGCTCCGATAAGGGAAAATCTGCCGGGATTGCGCATACCGATTTTAAGGGCTCCGTAGCCGCCCATGGACAATCCGGCAACGGCGGTTTCTTCACGGGAGGGATTGATTCCCAGCTGAGACTTCAGAAAACGGGGCAGTTCGTTGGTAATAAAGGAATAGTAGTTTTCTCCGGTCATTGCCATGTCCGAATAGAAGCTGCGTCCGCCGTCAGGCATAACTATGCAAAGATTTTTTCCCGCCGCGTATCGGGCGACGGAGGACTGATTCAGCCATGAACCGAAATACTGCTGATATCCGTGGAGCAGATAAAGTACCTTAGGCGCGTGAAGCCGCTTGTCGGGAAGGATAATATTGAAGTTTGTGTCGTTCATCAGCATTGTTGAACGCAGGGTACACCTGAGAATTGCCATGTATTTGATTTTCCTTTCATTGTTTTTACGGGGAAAGACACAGCTTTACCCCCGTAAACAGGTCAGTTTTTGTCTTCGAGAAGCTTATGAATTTCCGCGATAAAGGTAGTGGCGTCGGTAAACTGACGATAAACCGAGGCAAACCGAACGTAAGCAACCTCGTCCAGATCCTTTAAGTGGCTCATTACCTTTTCGCCTATTTCGGCGGTCGTTATCTCCCTCTCTAAGGCGTTCCCCAAAGAGGATTCGATTTTGTCCGCAATGTCGTCAATCTGTTCTGTTGTAACGGGACGTTTTTCACAGGCGCGTGTTATGCCCCGAATAAGCTTGTCACGGTCGAAAAGCTCTCTGGTTTTATCTTTCTTAATAACCATAATCGGCAGGGATTCTACCTTTTCGTATGTGGTAAAGCGCTCCTCGCACTTAGTACACTCACGACGGCGGCGTATTGCCTCGCCTTCGTCGGTCGGACGGGAATCGATAACCTTGCTGTCATTATGACCGCAGTATGGACAACGCATAATGTTTCCTCCTCTTTTAATTTTGCTTGTTTTCCAAAGCCGTAATTTTGTCTATCCTTTTTTGATGTCTGCCGCCCATGAACTCGGCTGACATATATGCGTCAACGATATCCTTTGCCAGTTGGGGAGAGGTGGTTCTTCCGCCCAAGGATATGGCGTTGGCGTTGTTATGCTGCTTTACGAGACGGGCTATTTCCACTGACGGGCAAAGCCCGCAGCGTATGCCCTTTATTTTGTTCGCGGCGATGGAAATACCCACGCCTGTGCCGCAGCAGAGAATGACAAAGTCCGCTTGGCCGCTGAGGTATTCGGCGCAGCCCTTTTCGGCGTAGTCAACGTAATCCACGCTTTCCTCGCTGTCAGTTCCGCAGTCCGTTATTTCGTGACCCTTGCTTTTAAGGTACTCTATAAGAGACTGCTTAAGGGCATATCCGCCGTGATCCGCCGCAATTGCTATTTTCATTATGTATCGTCCTTTCATAAAATTGCTTTTATGGTGAAATTTTATTCGTCTGATTTTATTCCGAGACGTTCTTCTCTTTCCCTTTGAGCCTGAGGCTTGCGCAGGTATATTACCTCCAGCTCCTGAGGAGAGACAAAGGGAGCGTCAAGAGCGGCGAAGGCAACGGAGGCCGCGTTTTGCAGACAAAGCTGCGGCGGGGCGAAAAAGGCTCTTTCCTTCATTTGCTTGGCGATTATGTCTTTGTATGCCTTAACTCCATCGCCCACAAAAATCGCTTCCTTGTCAAGCGAGGCTATAACGTCCTCTACGGACAGCGCCTTTGGGGGGCGAAGCTCTTTAAGAGAAGCTCCGCTATAGCCGTACACTCCGCTATAAACCTGATTCCTCCTTGCGTCCATAATGGGGACGATGAGCTTATCCGTGGGAGCGATGTTGTAAGCAAGGGCTTTCAATGTGCTTACTCCGGCGCAATTTTTCCCGCAGGCATATGCCAGCCCCTTCACTGTCCCCACGCCGATTCTCAGCCCGGTAAAGGAACCGGGCCCCGCGCTTGCGGCAAAAACGTCAATATCCGCCACCGAAAGCCCCGCGCCCTTAAGGCAGTAGTCCACGATGGGCATAATGGTTTGGGAGTGCGTCAGCCCGTTTGTAAAGCTTATCTGCGCCTTTATTTCATCTCCGCAAAGCACCGCCGCCGAAGCCGTAACCGCGGAGGTTTCAACCGCCAGAATATTCATTCCTCCACCTCGATTGTTCTTTCGTTTTCGTCCCCGCCGGTTTTTGCGATGGATATTACCGTTCTGTCGGCAGGCATATACGGCATAAAATCGTCAGGCCATTCAATAAGGGAAATTCCGCTTTCCACGGTTTCCTCAAAGCCTATGTCCAGAAGCTCCTCAAAATCCGTAAGGCGGTAAAGGTCGTAATGATTTATTGTTTCCCGTCCGTCGTAACGGTGCATCAAAGTAAATGTAGGGGAGCAAACGCCCCGCTCAATTCCGAAGGCCTTTGCAAAGCCTCTTGCGAAGGCGGTTTTTCCCGCGCCCAAATCGCCTTTAAGGCATATAACCCTTGGGGGAGTGACGGTTTTCGCTATTTCGGCGGCAATTTCCTCGGTTTCGTTGGGACTGTGTGAAATGTATTTCAATACAAAACTTCCTTTTTATCAAAAAATTTATCAAAAAAGTCCGGTAATTACGCCGTTCTCGTCAATATCGATTTTTTCCGCCGCAGGAGCCTTCGGCAGCCCCGGCATAGTCATAATATCTCCGGTGAGCAGCACTATAAAGCCGGCTCCGGCGCTGATTTTGGCTTCTCTGACGGTTATCCTGAAATCGGACGGACGCCCCAGAAGCGTAGGGTCATCGGAAAGGGAGTATTGGGTCTTTGCCATACATACGGGCAGCTTTCCCAGACCCATTGCCTCAAATTCCGCGATGGCCTTTTTTGCTGCCGGAAGGAAGTCCACTCCGTCGGCGCCGTAAATTTCCTTCGCGATAGTTTCCGCCTTTTCAAAGCAGGTGGTGTCAAGGCTGTAAAGAGGAGCGTAATGGCTTTCCTTGACAGAGAGCGTATTAAGCACCTTCTCCGCCAGCTCAAGTCCGCCTTCGCCGCCCTTGGCGAACACTTCGGATACGGCAAATTCCGCATTGTTTTTAAGGCAACATTCCTCAATTATTTTAAGCTCCTCGTCGGTGTCGGCCGGGAAGCGGTTTATTGCTACAACACACGGAATATGGTATTTTGCTATGTTTTCAATATGCTTTTCCAGATTTGGCAGACCCTTTCGGAGGGCTTCGCGGTTGGGCAGCGAAACCTCAGACTTCGGAACGCCGCCGTTGTATTTTAAAGCACGGCAGGTTGCCACAAGAACTACCGCGTCGGGCTTAAGCCCTGCGGCGGGACATTTTATGTCAAGGAATTTTTCCGCTCCCAAGTCCGCCCCGAAGCCGGCCTCGGTGACAACGTAGTCCCCAAGCTTAAGGGCAAGCTTTGTAGCTATAACGCTGTTGCAGCCGTGGGCTATGTTTGCGAAGGGGCCTCCGTGCATTATACAGGGAGTGTTTTCCAAGGTTTGGACAAGGTTAGGCTTAATTGCGTCTTTAAGCAGAAGTGTCATAGCGCCCTGCGCTTTAAGATCTCCGGCCGTGACGGGGCCGCCGCTGCGGTTATAGCCTACGATTATTTTCCCGAGACGCTCCTTTAGGTCGTTTCTGTCCGTGGCAAGGCAGAGTATCGCCATAATTTCGGACGCCACGGTTATCATGAAGCCGTCCTCTCTGGGAAAGCCGTTGGCCTTGCCTCCAAGACCTACCACAATGCTCCGCAAGGCTCGGTCGTTCATATCCATAACTCTTTTGTATGTTATGCGCCGGACGTCGATATCCAAGCTGTTGCCCTGATGAATGTGGTTATCCAGCATTGCGGCAAGCAAATTGTGGGCGGCGGTTATGGCGTGCATATCCCCGGTGAAATGAAGGTTTATATCCTCCATAGGGATAACCTGTGAATATCCGCCGCCGGCGGCGCCGCCCTTTATGCCCATAACGGGACCAAGGGAAGGCTCGCGAAGGGCAAGCACGGTGTTTGTTCCGAGACGGCACATGGCCTGAGCCAGACCGACGCTGGTAGTGGTTTTACCTTCTCCGGCGGGGGTTGGATTTATGGCGGTGGTAAGAATGAGCTTACCGTTCTTGTTGCCGTCAACACGGGCTATAAGCTCGTCGGAAAGCTTTGCCTTATATTTGCCGTAAAATTCCAGCTCGTCCTCGGTTATGCCGATTTTTTCGGCAACCTTGGCAATGGGGAGAGGGGAGGCCGAGGCGGCAATTTCAATATCTGTCAGCATTTTTATCTCCTCCGTGTATCTTTATTATACCTATTATAGCATATTATAAAATTTAATTCAAGAACTTTTCGAGAAAAGCAAAAAAATATGTTGAAAAAATTTCCGGTTGGTGATATAATAATTTTAAATCAAATTTATTTATAACGCATTTTTTTGGGGAGGTAACCTTTTTGAAAATATTAATTGTTGACGACGAAAAGCTCCTTGTTAAGGGTATTAAATTTAATCTTGAACAGGACGGCTACGAAACAGAGACTGCTTACGACGGGGAAGAAGCTCTTAAGCTTGCCCGGGACAAAAGCGTGTCCCTTATTTTGCTGGATCTTATGCTGCCGAAAATCGACGGAATAACGGTGTGTCAGAAGATAAGAGAGTTTTCGTCGGTGCCGATAATAATGCTTACGGCTAAGACCGAGGATATGGATAAGATACTGGGGTTAGAGTACGGTGCGGACGATTATCTTACCAAGCCCTTTAACATTCTTGAGCTTAAAGCCAGAATAAAGGCCATATTGCGCAGGTGCAGCTCGTCTCCATCCTCCACGAAAAGCACCGTCAGCTCCGGAGATGTGGAGCTTGATTACAACCTCCGCCGCATACGCATAGGAAACCGCAGCATTGAGCTTACAAGCAAGGAATTTGACCTTTGCGAGCTGTTCGTTTCAAATCCCGGCAAGGTTTATTCTCGGGAAAACCTTCTGGACATAATCTGGGGCTATGATTATCCCGGCGACATCAGAACCGTGGACGTACACGTGAGAAGACTCCGTGAAAAGCTGGAGCCCGATCCGGCTGTGCCGAAATATATACTTACCAAGTGGGGGGTAGGTTACTATTTTAAAGAAAATTAAGGAAGGCTTTCAAAGCATAAGATGGCGCATCATCGGCACGTATTTTGTAATCATAGGTCTTACTCTGGCTTTTATTGCCGTGTATATAATAAATTCCATGCGAAGCTATACCATGCGCCAAAAGCAGGTTCAGGTGCTGAGTCAGGCCAACGTTATAGCCGGATATATTGCTCAGTATAAGGATTTAAGCGAGGACAGCATAAATTATCTCCTTCAGCAGCAGCTTATCGGCAGCGGCGGCAGAGTCCTTATGCTGGACTGCGACGCCGCGGTGACCTTCGATTCCAACGCCGGAATAATGCAGGGCAAAATAATGCCTACGCCCATAGTTTTGGACGCTCTTCGGGGAAACAACAATGCCGAGGAAGGGAAGGACGCTACCGGCGAGCTTATCATGAATGCCGCCGTTCCCATTTTAAAGGACAAAAACATTGTGGGCGTAATATACTACCAGTCGTCGGCGGCTGAAATAGAGGAATACATGGATCAGATAAAGGCCATTATGGCAATGCTTGCGGTGATGGTGTGTATTCTTATAGGAGTTGTCAGCTTTATAATGTCCGGCATTATTACGGAACCCATACGCCGCCTTACTAAGCAGCTTGAAGAAATGGCCGAGGAAAATCCCGACGTAAAGCTGGATATAAACGCCAAAGGGGAATTAGGGACTCTTGTGAGCAGTTTCAACAAGATGACCGAAAAAATACGTACTCAGGAAAACAAAAGGCAGGAATTTGTCTCCAATGCTTCTCACGAGCTTAAAACTCCCCTCAGCTCGATAAAGCTTATAGCCGATTCCCTGCTGAACGCTCCAAACGCGGACAGGGAAACCGTTAAAGAATTTTTGACGGATATGAATGTTCAGGTGGATAGGCTGACGAGAATTGTAAACAAGCTTCTCACTCTTACAAAGATGGACAGCAATTCCGGGGTATCCCGTTTGGAATTCGATGTTTTGGATCTTAGCGAGATATGCTCAAATGTGGCGAAGGCTCTCCGCCCCCT
Source organism: uncultured Oscillospiraceae bacterium (assembly GCA_964551215.1). Lineage (GTDB taxonomy): Bacteria > Bacillota > Clostridia > UMGS1883 > UMGS1883 > JAFLUQ01. The sequence goes on from CAZKBV010000034.1 coordinate 12,359, forward strand.
TGCCGAGCAGAAAAATATTACATTGGACTTTTTTTCGGAAGGTTCGGTTTACTCCCGTGCGGAAAAGGACAGAATTTGGGAAGCGGTGTATAATATTCTTGACAACAGCATAAAGTATACCCCTCAGGGAGGCCATGTTTCATTGGACGTAAGCAAGGAAAACGGCAACGCGATTATCACTGTGGAGGATACGGGTATAGGCATTGCTCCCGATGAAATGTATAAAATTTTCGACCGCTTTTACAGGGTGGATAAAGCGAGAGCAAGGGAAACCGGCGGCACAGGGCTGGGGCTTTCAATTGCTCTTACGGCTGTGGAGCTTCACGGCGGTAATATTCAGGTGGAAAGCGAAGAAGGCAAGGGGAGCAAATTCATTATCATAATTCCCATAACTTTTAAATAAATTGTTACAGATACAGCAAAGAATCAGCCCTATGAAAATTCTCACGGAGGAACAAAATGAAAAAGAATTTAATGTTAATTCCGTTTTTCCTTGCGTTGCTGTTTCTTACGGCATGCGGCGGCGAAGGGGAAAGCTATAAGGTGTTTTTTAAAACCGCCGACGGCGATCGTCTGCTGAGCGAAGACAGAGTTATGGCAAACGCTTCGGAGGCATCTGAAAAGGAAAAGGTTGAATTTCTTGTGACGGAGCTTACGAAAAGTCCCAAAACCGACGGGGGGATAAACGTTCTTCCCGACGCGGTAAAGGTGAACAGCGTAAAAATCAGCGGAAGCACAGCAATAATCGATATCAGCGGGGAATACTACAACAATGATGATGTCGATGAGCTTCTTGCCCGCATTGCCATCGTGGACACCTTATGTGAAATTGAGGGAATAGACGGAGTGCGCATTAAGGTGGACGGGGTTCCCCTTGTATCAACCACCACCGGCGCGGAAATCGGCATCATAAGCCGCAATGATGTGGTCAACGGCCCTCAGGATAAGGCCATTGTGGAAAAAGAAACCGTCACGATATATTTCCCGGATAAAAACGGGGAAATGCTGGTGGCCGAAAAACGCGAGATAGAGGTGCAGGCGTCTCTTTCCGTTGAAAGACTTATAATTTCCGAACTGGCAAAGGGCCCTCAAAATAAGGACCTTGTTCAGGTTCTGCCCTCAGAGCTGAAGGTTATAAGCACAGAAACGAAGGACGGAGTTTGCTTTGTGAACCTTTCGGCGGATTTCATAGATAAAATTTCCGCCGGATCTTCGTCAACCACTATGGCTCTTTACAGCATAGTAAATTCCCTTACCGAGCTGGAAGAGATAGACAGCGTGCAGATACTTGTGGACGGAAAAACAGGGGCGGAATTCGGAAATTATGTTTTGGATACTCCTCTTGAAAGAAACAAAAAACTGATTAAGGATTAAATTTATGGCAAGCTTACTTACAGCGAACAATGTGTCGAAAAGCTTCGGCGAACGGGATCTGTTCAAGGATTTGAATTTTACCGTTGACGAAACGTCGAAAATAGGTTTTATCGGAGCCAACGGCGCCGGAAAAACCACGCTTTTTAAAATACTCGCCGGTGAAGAGGATTATAGCGGCGAAATAGAGAAAAACAGCCTGCTTAAGGTGGGCTATATGGAACAGACTCCTCCCGAGGCGGACACTGTTACGGCTTACGATTACACTCTGTCTGTATTTGGGAGGCTTCTTGAAATAGAGGAGGAGCTTAAAGCTCTCCACGAAAGGATTGAGAACAAACAGGGAGATATAGAGGCGCTGGTGCGCCGTCAGGATGCTTTAAACAACGAATATATGAACTCCGACGCAATGACCTTTCGGGGGAAAACCCGTTCAATGCTTCTGGGGCTGGGCTTTTCCGAGGAGGAGCTGAGCTATCCGTTAAGCAAGCTTTCCGGCGGGCAGAAAACAAGGCTCAGCCTTGCGAGGGCTTTGCTTTCAAAGGCAAATCTTCTGCTCCTGGACGAACCAACAAACCATCTGGACATAGACGCCATCGGCTTTTTGGAGGATTTTCTGCGGAGCTTTAACAGGGCTTTTATTGTTGTAAGCCACGACAGATATTTTCTTGATAGGGTAACCAATACCACCTTTGAGCTGGAAAATGAAAAAATAACCGCTTATTTCGGAAATTATACCGTGTTTATGCAAAAAAAAGCCGAAGCCAACGAGGCGGCAAGGCGGAAGTACGAAAATACCGTAGCGGAGATAAAGCGTATCGAAGGCATGATAGAGCAGCAGCGCCGGTGGAACAGGGAGAGAAATATCCGCACTGCCGAGCATAAGCAGAAATCCATTGACCGTCTGGAAAAGAATTTGGAAAAGCCATACGAAAACAATGATAATATCGTTTTTCATTTTCCTTCCGCCCCGCGAAGCGGGAACGACGTGCTTACGGTTGAGGGACTGAGCAAAAGCTACGGCGGGAAGCTGCTTTTTAAGGACGCCTCCTTTGAAATAAAACGGGGCGACAGGGTATTTCTTTTGGGACCCAACGGCTGCGGAAAATCCACTCTTTACAATATAATAAAAGGTACCGTAACACCCGACAGCGGTACCGTGCGCCGAGGCACAAATCTTAAAGAGGGCTACTACGACCAGAGCAGGAGCGATATGTCCGGCGGCAAAACCGTTATAGATGAGCTATGGGACGCTTATCCAAAACTGGACAGAACGGAAATTCGCAATGCTCTGGCGTCGTTTTTATTTCGGGACGACGATGTGGAAAAAACCGTGAACTGCCTGAGCGGGGGAGAAAAGGCCCGTCTCGCCCTTCTCACCGTAATGATGACGGGGGCGAATTTTCTGCTTCTGGACGAACCAACAAACCATTTGGACATAAAGGCCAGAGAATCTCTGGAAAACGCAATCGAGGAATATGACGGCACGGTGTTTGTAATCAGCCATGACCGCTATCTTATAAACAAGCTTTCCACAAAGATACTGGCGTTTGAAGGCACGAATATTCGTGCGTATAATTTTAATTACGATGAATATACCGAATATAAGGCGAAGTATGCCATCGCTTCGGAAGCTTGCGAAAAGCCCAAGTCCGAGGGCGGAGCCGACTATAAAAAGCAGAAGGAATATCAAAGCGCGCTGCGCCGCCTTGAAACAAAAATAAAACGCCTTGAAGAAACCATATCTGAAAATGAAGGGGAGATAGAGCGTCTCAATGACGAAATCAATGCTTCGGGCAGTGATTTTGAAAGGATAATGAAGCTCAGCGCTCTTTTAAAGGATGAAGAACAAAAGTTGAACGATAATATGCAAGAGTGGGAAGAAGCTAACCTTCAACTGGATAAAATACAATTGTAAAGCGTAAAAGCTTTATAATGAAATATTTACAATAATAGCAAAAGCAGTCTGTAAAGCAAATTAACTTTACAAACTGCTTTTGCTTGAAATTGCTACGTTTGAATAGGTTTATATACCTTCAAGTCCTGTCAGGTCGAATTTCGGAGTGTATTCGGTTTTTGCGCTGGAACGCTCCTGAGTGTAGCCCATAAAAAGGTCAAGCTCCTGAGCGGCGGAAATCACGCTTTTGTATTCAAAGGCGGTTATGCGGCGGTTTATTTCCGGAAAGCGGCTTAAATCGCCCCAAGGGGTGTATTGGCTCATCAGACTCAAAATAAAGCTTTTCGGCGGCAGCCTTTTCAGTTCGTTCATTACGGCTATGCTGTCCTTCCTGTGGGAAGGCAGACAGAGATGGCGGATTATTACGCCCTTTTGCATAATGCCTTTCTCGTCCAAGACAGGTGCTCCGGATTGCTGTATCATCTTTTCCGCCGCCCGAAAAGATAGGCCAAAATAGTCCTCGGCTCCGCTGTATTTTTTTGAAATTTCACCACTGAAATACTTTATATCCGTAAGGTAAATATCAATGTATCCTTTGAGCATATCCAAGGTTTCGGGACTTTCGTACCCTCCGCAGTTGTACACAACGGGAATTTTGGGCCTATAATGCTCCAAGGCTTCGATTATGGACGGCACAAAATGTGTTGGCGTTACGAGATTTATATTGTGTACGCCCTGTGCTTCAAGACGGCGGAATATATCCGAAAGCTCCTTGGGACTTACGGCCTTTCCGACGGCATTTTTGGAAAGCTCCTGATTTTGGCAGAACACGCATCCCAAGGAGCATCCGCTGAAAAATACCGCTCCGCTTCCTCCGGAGCCGCTGATACAAGGCTCCTCTCCGAAATGGGGAGCCGCCCTTGCGGCTCTTATTTCAGCCGGACTTTTGCACCTGCCCTCGGCTATGTATCTGTTTGCGCCGCACCGTCTTGGGCAGAGGGTGCAGTTTTTATAGTAATCCATTTTAAATTCCTCCCGGTTAAGATATAACCTAAGCGCGGATGTCCCCCGCGCCGGTCGCAATCTATCGCAAGCTCCTCTCCTTGCAAGCAAAGTGGAGCGTTGCTCCGATTTAAATGTTAATATAAATTTAGTGAATTACAATATTAAATTAGACAGTGCGCAAAAAACATTAAAGTTTTTTGG
>CAZKBV010000035.1:0-16831 GCA_964551215.1 uncultured Oscillospiraceae bacterium
TACGCCATTACCGCGCTATGCGCGGCTGTGCAATTGACGGCTTCGCAAACGAGCCAATGCGAGCAAGCATTTTTGCTCATGGTATAATAAGCACAGGGGACGGCACCCATAACAAAAAACAGCAAATCAAAATAAAGGGGAAGGCACCCATGGAAAAAAACGTAATTATTTTGGACAAAAATCACAACGAAATCGGAAGAACCTACCCTAAAAGGGCTAAGGGGCTTATTAAAAGCGGAAGAGCCGAGCCTGTCAGCGACGGCGTGATCCGCATGACTGTTCAGCCTTCCGCCGCATTTGAAAGGACGGAAGCAAATATGGAAAGCAAAAATATTACGGTTGACACCATTATAAAGAAAGTCGACGAGCTTTTACTTGATAAGGAGCATCTTGACAAGGCCTACGAGGTAATCGAAAAGGCGGACAAGGAATGGAAGTGCGCCCATGTTATGAGCATTGTGGCCGAGCGTGAAGAGACTATCCGAAAAGCGCTGGATTTTTACGAGGACATATACGAGGGCTTAGTTCCCGAAGAAGAGAAAACATATAAAGAGAAGTCATCTAAAGAGGAAGCCCCCGTCGGGGAAGCTTCTCCCGAGGAATAAACCTATACGGTCTGTCAAATATGTGCCGCAGAAGCTGCGGCACATATTTTTTGAAAAAAACAAAAAAGTCCTTGACAAAACAAAATTTCCATGCTATAATGAACAAGCAATCAATAATAAGGGTTTACGGCTCCATAGTCTAGCGGCCTAGGACGTCGCCCTCTCACGGCGAAGACCGGGGTTCGATTCCCCGTGGGGTCACCATATGCTTAAAGGCGAATACCGATAATTTCTCAATTATCGGTATTCGCCTTTTTGTGATAGCTATGGAATAAACCACCGGCTGTGCCGGTGAGATCCGAGTAAGCTTTAGCTATAAGCAAAACGTAAATAGTAACAATAGTATAGAAAAAGTAAAATCCCAGTACGGTTAACAAGAAGTTTGAACCTACTTGTGAGTACATATCGTGCATATCGGCTATTTTAATAGCGGCGGAGCACGTATGCAAGTGATAGATTTTCGGTGCGCTTGCAAGCGCTGCCTGCAACAGGCCCTTATAGGGCCTTAGTCAAGCCACCGGCTGAGCCGGTGGTCCTGACTTAAATCGAGCAGCGCTCCACTTTGCTTGCAAGGAGTGGAACTTGCGAACGATTGCAACCGACGCAGGGGGCATCCGCGCGTAGGTTATATAGCTTGACGGCCAAGCCGGAAGCTGTCAATTTTGAATTTCCGGTTCTTTGTCCCTCATAAGCTGATAGCTGACGAGTTCTTCACCGTTAAGCTCCTCCCTATTCATGTCCACTCCGGTAATACCGTGATTATCATAAGTCTTATAGTAGTATATACCCTTGTCGGCATTGCAGCAGGAGGTGTAAATGGAAATTTCGTATTTTCCGTCCTCCAGTCGGCAGCAGCCTCTTTGCTGGTCAACGGAGCCTAATATATGGAAAAATTGGCTTACGCTTGATTTTTCGTCATCCTCGGACAGGGAATTCATTTTTGTAAAAGCCGCACGCACAAATCTTGACATGGATGACAGATCCCCCGGCAGTCCGATAGCGCCCATTCCTCTGCTGTAGGCATTTAGCTCAAGCTGTTTGGAAAAGCTGTTTTCGGGAGTATTGGCGGATAAGCTCATGTAGTTGTTGAGGTTGAACATTTGAATAGGAAAAGGCGGATTATTTGTGAGAATCCCTACGGGATTATCATAAACAAAGATGCCGTCCTTCACGCTTTCCACCGTAACGGAGCCGCTTTTATCCGAAATAATCCAGTGCAGCTGCGCCGTGGGGAGACTCGGAGCGAAGGCTTCGTCAATGATGTTAATCATGTCGAGCAGCTTTCTTGCCTCTTTTACACTCGCGCACTGCCCCAAAATCCATGGAATCAATTCCCATTGGGCAATGTTGTCCTTTCCTTTTTCTTTCGCGCGGTAATGCGCGTTACCCACAAAATTCAGCCCCGCAATACACAGCCCCTTTTCGTTAACGGCGTCGTAATACAGCGGATAGCCGTCTGTAATATGCGCCATTCCCACAAAGGCGTAATGACGCTCCAAAACGTCTGAGTTTCGGAACGCAAGCTTGAAATTTCGGGGTGTGACGGTAACCGTCTCTCCGTAGGAAAATTCGTAATCCAACGTGCGTCCGAAATAGAAATCCCTTGTTTTATAAGTCGCTGCCGTACACATACTTCCTCCTTCTTTGCGTTACGCAATATTTCATAATAATCCTGTTTATCCATCGGAATCTATAGCCAAATATTTATTATGCTTTATTTATACGGATTTATGTAATCGGGACGCAAGCGCTTTTCGCTCCATTCAAGCATTGATTGAAGTATCGGCATAAAGCTCTCGCCCGTCTCCGTCAGAGTATATTCCCGCCTTCGCTTGTAAACTTATTTTCAGCCATTCGGCTTCACTTCTTGCTTGTATTGTATCATATAACAGCAAATAAATCAAGGATGTAATTAAATTATTGTCAGATTAAAAATGATACATGAACTGTTTGGCGGCTCCGCTTCCCATTGCGAAACGAGGGGCGGCAAAAAGAGGCGGATGCTAAAGCAGCATTTCCGCCTCTTTTAAATTCATAACATAAAAATCGCACACCTTACGCATAAACCCTTCAAATCCGGCACTGCGTTTTTCGTATACGCCGCAGACCTTCAGTCCGGCTTTTCCGGCGCTGACGGCCGCATCGGGGACGTCCTCAAAGGCGGTACATTCTTCGGGAGAAAATCCGCTGAGCCTTGCCGCCGCAATGTAAATATCCGCCGTCGCCTTACCGCAGCCGACAATCTCCGGGGAAACAAAGCCGTCAAAAAAGGAATATACCCCCAGCCGTTTAAGAGCCGGAGCATAGTACTTTTCCGCCGAGCCTGTGCAAAGTATCAGCTTTATACCCTTTTGTCGGGCATTTTCAAGGAATTCACGGGCGTAGGGCATAAGCTCCAGCTCAAAGCGGTATCTGTGTTCCGCAAGAGAATCCCACTCCTTTATAAGAGCTTCGGGAGAATCCGTAAGAGAAAAACGTTTTATGGTGTATTCCGCCGTTTCCGCGGGGCTGAGATGGGCTATTGCCGCCGGATAATCCTCCGGCACGGGAATGCCCCTGTTTACGTAAAGGAACTCTCTGTCCACATCGTCCCACATACCGATGGAATCCAGCAAAGTGCCGTCCAAATCCATTACCGCAGCTTTCATAAGCTTTCTCTCCCTCCGCAAACCGCATTAAGCCGTCTTTCTTCATCTTCGGTTATTATTTTGTTGAAAAGCTCTTTGGGGAGTCTTTCCTTAAGCAAACGCCGCTGTTCATCCACCCCTAAAGAAAAAGCCGCCAGCTCCTCGTCGCAGGCCTCGAAGCCCTTAAGCATACCGCAAAGGAGAAGAATATAGTCGGTTATTCCTCTGAAATCCACGTTATTCACTCCGGCGGCGGATTCTACATACCTTTTCAGCGGAGACGGGCTTTCGCCCACCTGAAAGCGTCCGTCGAAAACCGCATCGTTGTGAGCCACGGCATTTCGCAAATCCTTTACGGCGTCCACCGCGTCGCAAAGGATTCTGCCGCTTTTATCCCGATGTTTATCTATGCCCGCGTTGGCGGAAATATCCCGTATTATGTCGTTGCCGAGGGTTTCCAGCAGGGAGCTGAATTCCCCTAAGGTAAGCAGCTCAAATATGGCCCATATGGGCATTTTGCGTCCGCTGTTGTAAAAATGGCGCACAAGGGGCTTGTTTGGATATTCTCGGTTGATAACGCCGTAGATTTTCTTCCGCACCTCGCTGCGCTTTTCCCTTGCTTCACGAAATTCCCGACTGTCTATCGGGTAACGTTTATAGTCCGTCATAAGCTGAGAATATATCTTGTCGAAGCTGCCGTCGGGGACGCGCTCGATTATTTCTTCCACGGTGTAATTCTTTAGGGCTGTTTCAAGAAGCATAATTACAGGGTATATCAGGGCCTTCAGTCGGGAATCAAAGTCGTAAACGGCCTTTAGCTGGGCAAAATCACTGTAAATAAGAGGATTTTCCGATGTGCGGAAAAAGCGGTAGCCCTTATAGCCGTGGTAATAGCCCATAAGCCGCAGCTCCGCCCGCTGCCGCTCCCCTTTCAGAGAGACGCCCTTATCGTTTATTAAATGCCGTATCTGCTTATCTATAGACATATCACGAATTTTCTATGACGCTGTAAAGCAGCGCCGCGTCGTTTTTAAGGGTATGCTCCTTAACGTCCTCCACTCTGACCTTTATAAGCCGCTCCCCGAAGCGCAGCTCCACAATGTCCCCCACGTTGACCTCGCCGGAGGCCTTTGCCGTCTTGCCGTTTATGCTGACTCTGCCGCTGTCGCAGGCTTCGTTGGCCACGGTACGGCGTTTTATCAGTCGGGAAACCTTCAAATATTTGTCTATTCTCACCGAAATCACTGCCTTTCCAAAACTGCCAAAGGGAAATCACCCCTTTGGCAGCCGTTGATTCTACTTTCTTGCGAAAAATGCCGAAAATGCCTTATAGCACTGGTAAACGTCCATCTTGCCGGCAACCTCAAAGGGCGCGTGCATACTGAGCATGGGAACGCCGCAGTCAATCGTGTCTACACCCAAATCCGCCACAAACTGAGCTATGGTTCCGCCGCCGCCCTCGTCTATCTTGCCAAGCTCCGCCGTATGCCAGAGAACGCCCGCGCCGTTGAAAATGGAGCGTACCTTCGCCATAAGCTCGGCGGGAGCGTCGTTGCTGCCGCTCTTGCCCCGGGAGCCTGTGTACTTGCTGATGGCGATGCCGCAGTTGAGACGGCCGCTGTTGTTCTTTTCGTATACGGAAGCAAAGTTGGGGTCGAAGGCCGCGCTTACGTCCGCGCTGAGGCAGAGACTCTTGTCAAGGCAGCGGTTAAGGCTGAGTGCCGTAGCGCCCTCCCCCTTCTTTTCAAGCATTTCCAAAAGGGCAAGCTCCAAGAAGCGGCTCTTTGCGCCGGTATTGCCCATGCTTCCCACCTCTTCCTTGTCTGTAAGAAGGCAGACAGCCGTATATTCCGGCTCCCGAGTATCCAAAAGAGCCATAAGGTTGGGATAGCTGCAAACTCTGTCATCATGACCGTAGGCGCCGATAAGGCTTCTGTCAAAGCCCAGATCCTTCGCCCCGAACGCGGGAACGATTTCCAATTCGGCGCTTGTAAGGTCCTCTTCCTCGACAGCGTATCTCTCTTTGAGAAGCGCAAGGATATTTTCTTTTATCCTTTTGCCGTCCTCGCCTTCGGCGGCGGGAACCGAGCCTACAAGGAGATTGAGATTCTCGCCCTCGATAAAGCTGTGAGCGGGCTTAGACATCTGTGCGGTTCCCAGATGGGGAAGAAGGTCGGTAATGGTGAAGGTAATGTCGTCGCCCTCGTCCCCCAGCTTAACCGTTACGGTTTCGCCGTTTTCCTTGGCGATGACTCCGTGTATCGCAAGGGGGATAGCCGTCCACTGATACTTCTTTATGCCGCCGTAGTAGTGGGTTTTAAGGAAGGCCATATCGTCAGCCTCGTAAAGGGGATTTTGCTTAAGGTCAAGGCGGGGGGCGTCAATATGAGAGCCTACGATATCCACGCCCTCGGTCATGGGCTTTCTGCCTATAACCGCAAGAGCTAAGCCCTTGTTTTTGTTGATGATATAAACCTTGTCGCCGGCTTTAAGGGAGGAAGCCTCGCAAAGGGGCTTGAAGCCCTTAGCCTTTGCCGTTTCCACCGCCTTTATGACGCACTCTCGTTCGGTTTTGCCGCTGTTAAGGAAATCCTTGTAGCCCTCGGCAAAATCAAAAACTCGGGCTTTAAGCTCTTCGGAAGCGCCCTTCCAGCCGTTTTTTACTTCGTAATTCATTTTATGTCATATCCTTTCCGGAATAATTTTACGCGATATTACAATACCTTGGACAAAAATTCTTTTGTTCTGGGATTTTTGGGATTTGTAAAAATTTCTTCGGGAGTTCCCTGTTCGGCAATGACTCCATCGTCCATAAACAGCACCCTGTCGGCAACCTCACGGGCAAAGCCCATTTCGTGGGTGACAATTACCATAGTCATGCCCTCCTTCGCCAGGTCAGCCATAACCTTCAGCACCTCGCCCACCATTTCGGGGTCGAGAGCGCTTGTAGGCTCGTCAAAGAGCATAATTTCAGGACTCATAGCCAAAGCGCGGGCTATGGCGATACGCTGTTTTTGTCCGCCGCTGAGCTGCACGGGATAGCTGTCCGCCTTATCGGAAAGACCCACGCGGTTTAAAAGCTCCTCCGCTTTTAACTTTGCCTCGTCCTTTGATTTAAATACCTTCAGCTTAAGGGGGGCAAGGGTAATATTTTCAATTACCTTAAGGTGAGGGAAAAGATTGAAGTGCTGGAAAACCATTCCCATGTTCCGGCGCAGCTTATTTATATTGACGCTTTTATCGGTTATATCCTCTCCGTCTATGAGAATATGCCCTGCCGTAGGCCTTTCCAAAAGGTTAAGGCACCGAAGGAAGGTGCTTTTTCCGCTGCCGCTTGGGCCGATAACCGCCACGACCTCGCCTCGGCGGATATTTTCGGTTATACCTTTAAGCACCGGATTTTTGCCGAAGGATTTTTCAAGATCCGTGACTACTATTAGGTTATCTGTTGTCACTTTCCCTCAACCTCCTTTCAACTCGCCCGAATATAATTTCCAGTGATGTTGTCAGCACAAGATAAATCACTGCCGCCGAAACAAGGGGGAACCACGGCGAAAAGGTTCTGCTGCGGATTATGTCGGCTTTCTTTGTCAAGTCCTCCAACGCGACGTAACCGGCAATGGCGGTTTCCTTAATAAGCACAATAAATTCCTGAGTGTAGGTTGGGAAAGCGATTTTTATACCCTGCGGAAGCACAATTGAGCTCATGGTCTGCCACGAAGAAAGCCCCAGACTTCGTCCGGCCTCAATCTGCCCTTTATCCACAGCCTGAATTCCGCCTCGCAGAAGCTCGGCTATGTACGCGCCGCTGTTAAGTCCGAAAGCAATTATGGCCGCAACAATTTTGGGAATGTCGCTGGAGCCGAAAACGCCGAAATATATTATAAGAAGCTGAACAACCATTGGCGTTCCGCGAAAAATTCGGATATATGTCTTTGAAATTACATTTAAAATTTTAATTTTCGATATTTTCATAAGGCATAGAATTATGCCCAAAACAGTACCTATCAAAATCGCGCCGACAGTAAGCTCCACAGTTACGCCAAGCCCCTTCAGCAGCGAAAGCCATCTGTCCTGTCTTAACAGGTTTTTTTCAAAGCCCTCGGCAAACGATGTTCCCAATTGTATAAACCGGTTTATTATCTGCTGCAATCTTATTCACTTCCTTTTTTACAAAATGAAGGGGAACCGTGCGGGTTCCCCCTTGACATTTTATGTATGCTTTTTACGAATTTTACTTAGCGGCTTCGCCTTTGGTTTATTCCTCAAAGTCAAGGCCGTATTTTGTAAGCATTTCGTCCTTCTTGCCGTTTTCTTCAAGCTCCGTAAGGCAGTTGTTTATTTCTTCAAGCAGGACGGGGTTGTCCTTGCGCACCGCAATGGCGTATTCCTCGGCTGTAAGAGCTTCGTCGAGAATCGTAAGAGCCTCGTTCTGCTCAACAATTCTCTTTGCGGGCTGCTCGTCAAGCACAACGGCGTCAAGCTTGCCGTTGGCAAGGTCAATCGCCGCGTCAACGGCCTTCTTAAAGCGGTTAAGCTCGGCTCCCTCAACGTTTTCGTCAACGTAAATATCGCCGGTTGTGCCTTCCTGAACGCCTATCTTCTTTCCGGCAAGGTCTGCGGAAGAAGCAACGGTTGCGCCCTCCTTGGGAACGATAATAACCTGCGCGGCTCTGTAGTAGGGGTTCGAGAAATTAACAACCTCGGCACGCTCCTCGGTTACGCTCATTCCCGCAAGAATCATATCGATTTTGCCGGAAACAAGGGCGTTAATAAGGGAATCGAAGTTCATATCCTCAACCTTAAGCTCCATTCCTGTGAAAGCGGCGATTTCGGCGGCGGTATCAATATCGTAGCCGACAATCTGGTCGTTTTCACGGTACTCAAATGGCTCAAACTCGGCATTTGTACCCATAACGAGAGTGTCCTTGCCAAGCTCATCGGCAACAATGGAAGCCGAAGCCGTGGCTTCGCCCTGAGAATCAGGCTCGCTAAGGGGCTGGGATTCTTCCTTTTCGCCACAGGCCGCAAACGCACATACCGCAAGGGCAAGGGCAAGGGCCAGAGCGAGAATTTTTGTCTTTTTCATGGTAAATTCCTCCTAAATATTTAATTCAACTGCTATTATAATACAGCTGTATAAAATTTGCAAGAGTTTTTTGACAATGTATCTAATCAAATTTTACGTATTTTTGCGGTTTTACTTAACACGAACTATCATTTCCGCGCTCACCCCGTTGGGAGCTGTGGCGGTAAGGGTGGTTTTGCCGCGGCCTACGCCCTTAAGCACCTTTCCTTCTATTCTTGCCACGCTTGCGTCGGCAACCTTAAGAGTAACCTTGTCGCTGCTGTCGGAGGGAGTTTTCTCAACTACAATTTCATAGCTCCGGTCGGCGGAAATGGAAACATCCTCTGTGCCGCCTCCTTTTATGGAGATTTTAAGGGCCGTTATATCGCTTTCGCCGCTTATAAAGTCCTCGTCGGCGGCGGAAGGAACAAGGGACGTAACCTCGTTGCCGTTCTCGTCTATAAACCTTGCCGCTCCCGTTCCGGCCACAACAGCCTCCGCGTCAAAGCCTTTTTCGCCCTTTACGCTTATAACGGCTATTCCATTGCCCAAGGCCTTCACCGTGCCGTTTTCGTCAACGCTGACAATGTCCGGGTCGGTAGAGGAAAATTCAAGCTTCTCGTCCTTTCCGCAGGAAACCGTGAGGGTTTTTTCCTCCCCCAGCGAAAGGCGGATATTCTCGTCCTTTATTTTCACTCCCGAGCCGCACCCCGTCGGCAGCAAAATCAGCGTTAAAGCAAAAAGCAGCAAAATTTTTCTGCGCAAATTAAGCACTTCCTTTAATCGGGCAAGGAATGTTTTTCATTCCGACATCCCTCTGTTCCCGCTTCAATCAGTTTCTCACAAATATCTTAAAGGTGTCGCTTACCCCGTTTGGCGCGGTGGCCGTAATGGTTGCGGTACCCTTGCCCACGGGATACACCGTACCTTCGGAATCCACATCGCACACGGAAGAATCCGAGCTTTCAAAATAGATTGTGTCATCGCAGTCCGAAGGAGTGACGCTGACCTTTAAGTACGCTTCGTCATCTTTCCCCAAAATAAGAGTTTCGTCCTCGGTCATACCGTTAAGGGAAAGCTGGATATTTGTTATTTTGGAATCTTGGTTATAGCTTCTCTTTGTTACGGAAGTGACGTTTCCGTCTTTATCAACCTGTCTAACCACCGTTTCCGTACCCTTAACGCCGTTGCCCACAACAAGACCGATGCTGTCGGAGCCGCTGTCTGTACGGGCGGTAATAACCGTTATGCCGTTCGATACGCCGGAAAGCTTGCCGTCGGTGGTAATAACCGCAACGTCCGTATCCTCGCAGCTCCACTTTATGGCTTCACTTTTTTTCATCTGAGCGGTAACCGAGATTTCGTCCCCTACCGCAAGATGTATCGGTTCCTCGTCGCTTTTAATTTTAACAGCCTGCTCCTTTTCACCGCAGGCCGAAAAGGAAAACGCGACAATGCACGCCGATATAAGCGAAAAAATTCTTTTTTTCATAGAAAGCACACTCCTCTGCACATTATATATTTTATTATACTACAACTTGCGGCTTTTTTCAATAAAATATTTTAAAAAAGCAAAAAAACTTTACAATTGCGGCGGAAATACTCAAAGGAAGGCGCCCTTAGACATGGCGGATTCCGCAGTAGCGTGAAATTTCGCTGTTTAAGGACGCGATATCTGTCATGTCGAGGGTGCTTATGCTGCTTCGGCCCGTAAAAGCGCAGATTTTGCCGAAATCCTTCTTCATGGAGGCAAAAAAAGCGTCCAGTCTTTCCCTTGTTTCTTCCGGAGAAAGCGTCATCCGGCGGTTTTCGTCAAGGGCGGCGGCGTTCAAAACCGCCGTCGCTCCCGAAACAGCCGTCGCTCCCATTGCGATGGCCTTTGCCGCGTCCGCCGCCGAGGATATGCCCCCGCTGATTATTATGTCCAAGTCGGAATTTATCTTTGCCAGATGCCTTTTTGCGCGGCTCAGAGCGTAAACCGCGGGTACGGCGCAGCCGTAAAGCTCCGGACAGGGCTGCCATGAACCGGCAAAGCGGCAGTCCAAAGTCACGAAGTCCGCTTCGGCCTCCGCCACGGCGTCCAAATCCTCTTCAATTCTTCCGGCGGCCAGCTTGACGCCTACGGGCTTTCCGCCGCTACCTTCCCTAAGACCGTCTATCAGGATACGAAGGTCAGCCGGGGAATTGATTTCCCCAAAGCGCCCTTGGGTGGAGAAAAAGGCCGTCGGCTCACTTCCCCGCATCCGGTACATTTCTTCGGGAAGCCCTTCGGGCAGCTCCTCTCCCAGCGCGCCCTTTGCTCCCTGACCGATTTTGATTTCCACGCCGCCGCAGCGGTCCAAAACCTCCGGAGTAAGCCCGTAAAGCCCGGGAGTGTACTCGTATATGTAGGCGGAGGAAAGCTCCATTTCCTCCTTTAAAACTCCGCCGTCGCCGCTGCCCGACGCCGTACCCGCGTCCCTTGCGGAGGCCGCGATAATCAGCTTAAGGCTGTCCGGCACGGAGCCGCGGCTCATGTGGGACACAAGGAAGGGCATATCCAGCCTTAACGGTATCAGGGCGTTTTTCCCCACAACGGCGGAAAGCTCCGCCTCGGCGGGGCTGAAAAGGGGCGGTCGGGAAAGCTGTGCCGGCAGGAGTATTATATCCTCCCATAGGGAGGGCTCAGATTTATGATTCATGGAAAGCTCTCTCCATTCTTCCGTTATAACCTACGCGCGGATGTCCCCCGCGCAGGTTGCAATCTATCGCAAGCTCTGTTTCAAGCAAGCTTGGCGGAGCGTTGCTCCGATTTAAAAATTCCCCTAACGCCGGGGCAGCTTAATACTTCTACATTATACTATCATTTTCGATAAAATTCAATAGAATTTATTTAAAAAATATGTTGACGGAAAAAATTTAACGTGATATACTGTTATTAATAAAATAATAGGAGGATTTTGGCAATGACAAAGATAAAATTTGACCTTTCTAAGGCGTCCTCGTTTATTTCCGACGGCGAAATAAGGGGAATTGCCCCCGCAATCGAAGCGGCGCACAACACACTCCACCGCGGCAGCGGAGCCGGCAGCGACTTCTTGGGCTGGGTAAACCTTCCCCGCGATTATGACAAGGAGGAGTTCGCCAGAATAAAAAAGGCCGCCGAAAAAATAAAAAGCGACAGTCAGGCTCTCATCGTTATAGGTATAGGCGGCAGCTATCTGGGCGCAAGAATGGTTATCGAAATGCTCAGCCACAATTTCTTTAACGTAAGCGAAAAAGCGAGAAACGGCAGCCCTCAGATATTCTTTGCCGGCAACTCCATAAGCTCCACTTATCTTTGCGACCTTATAGAAACCGTCAAGGACATTGATTTTTCGGTGAACATAATTTCCAAAAGCGGAACTACCACCGAGCCTGCCATTGCCTTCAGAGTTTTCCGCGACCTTCTTGAAAAGAAGTACGGCAAGGAAGGCGCGAGAGGCAGAATCTACGCCACTACCGACAAAGCCAAGGGCGCCCTTAAAAATCTCGCCGACGAGGAAGGCTACGAAACCTTCGTTGTTCCCGACGATGTAGGCGGGCGCTACAGCGTGCTTACGGCTGTGGGGCTGCTTCCCATCGCGGCCTCCGGTTTGGATATCGACGCGCTTATGAAGGGCGCCGAGGACGCTATGCTTGCCTACGACGACCCGGACGTTGAGAAAAACGACTGCTACAAATATGTCGCCGCCCGCAACGCCCTTTACCGCAAGGGGCGCACCACGGAAATGCTTATCAATTATGAGCCTCAGGTACACTACTTCGGCGAATGGTGGAAGCAGCTTTTCGGCGAAAGCGAAGGCAAGGACGGCAAAGGCATATTCCCCGCCGCCGCGGATTTCTCCAGCGACCTCCACTCTATGGGTCAGTATATTCAAGAGGGTCTTAGGATAATGTTCGAGACTGTTGTGTTCTTTGAAAATCCCCGCAAGGATATTGAAATCGGCGTCGATGAAGCCAATGTGGACGGGCTTAATTTCCTTGCCGGCAAAAACGTAAGCTACGTAAACGAGCAGGCTTTTAACGGAACCCTTCTCGCTCACACCGACGGCAACGTACCCAACCTTGTTGTAAAGGCCGAAAGGATGGACGAGTACTGCTTGGGGAATCTTATATACTTCTTCGAAAAGGCCTGCGGCATAAGCGGGTATGTGTTGGGAGTAAACCCCTTCAACCAGCCCGGCGTTGAAGCGTATAAGAAAAATATGTTCGCCCTTCTCGGCAAGCCCGGCTATGAGGACGCTCAGGCGGCGCTTAAGGCGCGGCTTGGCTGAGGATAAAGCCTCGGCGCAATTTAAGCGGGATTTACAAAATATTTATATATTTTTCATAAAACCACTTGCATTTATCGGGGAATTATAGTATAATAATTACAAACAAATCTTCAATTTATCTTAAGGAGGCTAATATTTCATGGTTAAGGTTATAATCGGCGAAAAAGGCACAGGAAAAACCGCTAAGCTTATTGACGCTGTAAACGCGGCGGAAGCTGCTTCCACCGGAAGCATCGTGTTCATAAATAAGGGTGATAGGCACATTTTCGATCTCACTCACAGGGTGAGAATCGTTGATACAGATGAGTACGGCATTGCGGGCTATGATGAATTTTACGGCTTTATATGCGGAATACTTTCCCAAAACTACGATATTGCCAACATCTTTGTTGACAGCATAACCAAAATTGTCAACAAGGATATGGCGGCGCTTTCCGTTTGCTTGGACAGGCTTGAATCCATTTCTGAAAAAACCAACACCGAAATAATGATTATAGTAAGCATGAGCGAAAAAGACGCTCCCGACGGAATTAAGAAGTACATCTAAATTTAAGCAATTAAATTATGGCTGCGGCGGGAAATTTCTGCCGCAGTTTTTTGAAGATTCCATAGGGATTTAGCTTATTTTGTTGATTTTTCAATATGAATTTCAATATAAATACGAGATACTTTTTCCATAAGCAATTTATGTTTTGAACTTACGATGGGATGATAATAATGAGGCTGAAAAGATATCGACTTACCCTGCTTGTATTTTTTGTTCTTACGGTTGCTTTTGTCTTAATAACATATAAATTTCTCGACCAAAGCTCTGAAAAAATGGTCGTGTCATACATACAGGAGCTGGCGGATCACGATATGAAAACAGTAAGGGATTTCGTTTCCGGCAGATGGAAAATCATGGAAGGGATATACTTTGAGCTTGGGGAACGGGATTTAAGCACCTGCGACGATTTGGCGGCGGAAATTAAGGCGTATACCGCCAGCGGCAATATTGACCACCTCTACCTCATGGACAGCAGCGGCCGTATTTATTATAACAGTGAATTTGAGCGTGAAAACGCCGACAATATTGTCAAGGTTTTTCATGAAAACCATGCCAATAAAAGGTTTGTGCTTCGTTATGACGACGAAAACCAAAATGAGTTTATGTTTTACGGCTTTAATTTTTATGACAGCCCCATTGTTTTGGCGGACGGCACAAGAATCATACACATGGTTTTGCTCAACGATATAAGCAAAATACGGGAAAGCCTGAGTATTTCCAGCTTTGACGGGCGGGGCTATTCCAGCGTTATCGACAGCAGCGGCCGCTATATCGTTACGGAAAGCTCGTTATCCGGCTTGGACAGCTTTCGCAGCTTTTTCGAGCTGCTGGAAAAAAGCCGTGTGCGGGAAGCGGCTTCCGACGGACTTATTCGGGATATAGTCAATCGCCAAAGAGTTGAATTTTGGTGCCGGAATCCTTTAGACGAGCTTAAATATATTATAGTTCAGCCTATAGAAGGCTCCGACTGGAGCTTTATAACCTCCGTCGAAGCCTCCGTTTTCACCGATCAGGTCAGCCAGTTCATTCAAATCATTTTGTTTCTGCTGATAGTGCTGTTTGTAATACTGTGTATCGTGTTTATCACATTCTACAGCTCCCGCAAAAAGCTGAAGAACTTTTATTCCGGCATTGTGGCCGGGGTTTACAACCGTCAGTATTACAATGACGTGCTTGTCAAGTCGAATGTCAACGCTCTTGCCATAATGGATTTGGATCATCTGAAGGATATAAACGACACCTATGGTCATCCCGCCGGTGATCAGGCTATAGTGGAAATGGCCGAGGCTCTTGTAAGAAACGTAAAAAGCACCGGTGAAATATTCAGATTCGGCGGCGACGAATTCGGCGTAGCCTTCCGGGAAGAGATTACTCCCGATGCTTTTCTCCGCATTATGAACAACATCTGCGAGGATATCAGAAATACTCGCCTGATAAATTATCCCGATGTGCGCCTAACTCTGAGCATAGGCGGATATTACGGCGGCGGCGTGCTTGAGGATTTGCTCAAGCCGGCTGACGATTTGCTTTACGAAGCCAAAAGAACACGCGACGCCGCGGTAACGAATATAGACCGACTCGGCAAACATTAAGCTCATAAAAAGAGCGGACGCTTACCTAAGCCGTCTGCTCTCTGCTTTTTTGCCGCGCAACTCAAATAGGTGTAAATCCCGAAGAATTTACACCTATTATCCTTTATTCAATTATCGCTTAACATCTATTCGCGGAGGTTATTCCCCGTCAATAAGGTTTTCGATACCGGCCATGTTACGATCCATTACGTAAACGTAAAGGAGGTTTCCGTTTCTGTCGCCGATTCCAAGCCACATAAACTCGTTATGGTCTACTCCATTCGCGTCAAGCTCCGCGTTGATAAAGGGAGTTATGAGGAGAGTTGACTGTCCGTTTCGATTAACATATTCGTCCTTATTCCACGCCTGAGAGTCAATACGGCCAAACTGAACTGTTTCCCAAGAATATTCAAGCTCGTTAAGACGCGCCTGCGCATTTTCAGCAACACACTCAGCCGCATCCATGAGGTACTGAGGAACATTCTCATCCCTTGCCTCAAAGGTATCTTCAATCAAAACAGTATAATATACATCTTCAAAGCCGGGAAGGACAAGATTGTCGTTGTCGCCAAAGCGGTCATCGTGAGGACGGAGAGGAGCGGACTCCATCATACCGGGAGTGAACTCGCCTGTTCTTACGTCAAACTTCACGCATACCGCGTCGTCCTTTTCAACCGTAGGTTCTTCTACAGGATCTTCTTCTGCGGGATCTTCTTCTACTGGAGGTTCTTCTGCAGGATCTTCTTCTGCGGGAGGTTCAACCTCTGCCTTGCCTACAGCCGCGTCAGCCTTGTATACGATACTGCCTGCGCCGTTAATGTCAAGAGTGTCTGTATGAATTTGACCGTAGAGCGTACCTGAACCGGTCACATTTGAAGCGGCGGCAGGAACACATACCGTACCTGTCACTTCTGTTGAACCGCCTGTAAGTGTAAAGATCGCGGCGTTTGAATTAATGTCAGCAAAAACCTTCCCGCTGCCGGAAACCTGAAGCTCGGGCGCGTCAACAGTTATGGTATTTGCCATAATATAGCCGTTGTCAAAAGTAACTTTGCTATCGCTCTTAACGTAGATATTTGTGTTCGCGGAGTTGCCCATCGCGGCGAGGGTACTTTCGTTATAGTTTACGAAAAGATTATTGATATATGACGCGTCCATAATATAAATGTTCGCTTTATGGTTACCAATAACCTTAATGCTCGGATTATTTATACTTCCAAGCTTGTCAATTACAATATTTACGTCACCGTTTGTTGTATCAACGGTCAAAGCGGCATCAATGTTCTGCCCATTGCCCTGCGTGCCGTTCATGGTCAATGTGCCAATATGTGTATCCTCTGTAATTGTTTTAGGACTGTCTACGATGTACACATTCATATCAACATCGCCCAAATTATTTGCAACTTCCGGTACGGTATAATCTTCATATGTACATTCAAAGGATGTTTCGGTGTCCAAAATCGCTCCGGCATATTGCGGTTTAGCAGCCCATTGTGATATTTCATCAGCCACCAAACTGTCGCCATACTGTTCAAGCATATAATAGCCGTCAAGTTTTGTAGGCTCTCCTTTTACCCACTGCCCATTTTCATCCTGATACCATCCTCCTTCAAAATACTGTGTATCATTCTTTGTTCCGGAGATGAACAAACCGTCAACGATATTGTCACCTCCGTTACGGGCGTAGATAGTACCGCAGGAGTAAATGCTCCCCTCAATACGCATTGTGCCGCCGATTTTTACATCGCCCTTAGCGATTACCGCAAGGTTAAATTCCCCGTCGGGATCATCAGAGGTATAGCCCATGCTCTCATAGCTCTTGCCGTCGTAAGCGGAAGGCTCCGCGGCAAAAGACGCGGCAGGGACCAATAACGCCAAAGAGACCGCGCATATTGTCAAGAGCCTTGTTGTAAACGTTTTCTTTTTCATAATCCATTAACTCCTTAACTATATAATCTTTATTATAATATCTTTTTATAATATAAGTATATCCGTTTTTATTTGTAATGTCAATATATTCATGATGAAATTTTTGCCAAATATTATGCTGTAAATTTTACATCATTATTTAAATCGGAGCAACGCTCCATCAAGCTTGCTTGAAATGGAGCTTGCGAA
>CAZKBV010000036.1:0-16586 GCA_964551215.1 uncultured Oscillospiraceae bacterium
TAAAACAAGCCTTTAAAGAGGCGGCGCGTCCGCTTGGGTTATACATAATTTTTATCATATGCGCATAATTATTTTTCCTCTTTTTAATGCAAATTCTACAAAAATTATAAAAGCCGAAAAAAGGACTTTACTAATCGGGGATTTTGTTGTAAAATAATTAAGAATTATTTTTAAGGAGATGTAAACAATGAAAAAATTTCTTACCCTTATGCTGGTAATCGCCCTTGCCTTCGCTTTTGGTGCCTGCGGCAAAGAGGAAGTTATCGTTAACGATGACGCGCAAGATGTCGTGGAAGGCTTGGAGGACAACGTCGCTCCCCTGCTTCCCGAAACTCTTAAGCTGGGGCTTGACGCTTCCTTCCCGCCCATGGGCTTTGAGGACGAAAACGGCGAAATCGTAGGCTTCGACATCGACCTCGCGAAGGCTGTATGCGACTACTATGGAATAGAGCTGGAATGTATTCCCATCGAATGGGACAACAAGGACGCCGAGCTTCAGTCCGGCAACATCGACTGCATCTGGAACGGTCTTACCATTACCGACGAAAGACTTGAAGCTTACTGCATGAGCCGTCCTTACCTCGCAAACCGTCAGGTTGTGGTTGTTCCCGAAGGCAGCGCAATCAAATCTCTCAGTGACCTTGCGGGCAAGAGGGTTGCCCTTCAGAGCGATTCCTCCGCTTCCGAGGCGCTCATGGCCAATGAGGAGGTATATTCCTCTATAAGCGAAGTCGTAGAGCTGCTGGATAACCTCACCGCCATTATGGATCTTCAGTCCGGCAATGTGGACGCCGTAATCATGGACGAGGTTGTGGCCCGCTATGTTATCGAGAAAAGCGGCGAGCCGGTTGTGATTCTTGACGAGAGCCTTGCTCCCGAGGAGTACGGCATAGGCTTCGCAAAGGAAAACACGGAGCTTTGCAAGGCGGTTGAGGACGCTCTTTCCGCCCTTAAGGAGGACGGCACTCTCAAAAAGATTTCCGAAAAGTGGTTCGGCGAGGATAAGATTATTTTTGAATAATTTCTGAGAACATTTACATATTTTCGCGGCGGAGGCGGATTGCGGATTTTGCCTCCGCCATTCTTTTGGGCAAAACGAGGCGTTACCTTTGTATGTATATTCTCACGGCGGCGAAGCGCGGCCCTTATTTAGTAAAATCTTACAAAAATTTTAATAAAAATTTGTAGTATTTGAACATATTTTATCTTGCGCGGAAAACGCAAAATGGCTATAATATAAATGTACTCGATGAGAGTATTAAAACTTTTTTCATTTTCCCTCCTTTTTAGTGGCAGACCGAAGTTGTCTGTCATTTTTTTTGCGAAGCGGGGGAAGCGGAGGTATAATCATGTATAAATACAACGGCCTGTTATTAAAGCTGAACACGCTTACGGTGTTCAGGGATATCCTCAGTGAAAAGCCCATAAAAAAGCTGACGGAGCTTTTCGCCTGCGAGGACTGGGACAAGCATAGGCTTGCGGAGCTTTACTGCGGCTTTGTAAACGAGCTGTACGGCTTCGGCGAAAGCCTCGCCGGTTGGATATCGGACTATATATCAAAGGACGAAAACGCCTACGTAAAGTGTATTATTTCCGGCAGAAAGCCCGGGAAGCTCATAAAGGAAAGTGTGGAGCGGGAGCTCAAAATTCTCGGAGAGCTGTCGGCTCTCGACTGCGGCGAGCTTATCCGCGAAATCGGGGCGGAGCTTCCTCTCCCGAGGTGGGAAACCGAAAGCATAGACATAGCCGCCGTATACCGTCGGCGCATAAGGGAAATTCCTACAAAGGGCTACGGCGTTTTTGCCAAATACCATATGTTCACCGTGGATGAAAACGGTCTTGTTCCCGTCCGCCGACCCGACCCTCAGAGTCTCGGCTCCCTTTACGGCTACGAAAAGGAAAGAGCCGTTGTGATAAAAAACACAATGGCTCTCATAGAGGGGAAAAGCGCCAACAACTGCCTTCTTTACGGAGACGCCGGCACAGGCAAAAGCAGCACCGTCAAGGCCGTGGCAAACGCTTTTAAAGACAAGGGAGTGCGCCTTATAGAGGTAAAGAAAAAACAGCTTTACCTTCTTCCCTCGATTATGGATGAACTGGAGGGCAGTCCCCTTAAATATATTATTTTCATCGACGACCTGAGCTTTTCCCAAAACGACGGCGATTTCGCCGCCCTTAAAGCGATTCTCGAAGGAAGCGTCGGAAGTCGGGGGAAAAACATTGTCGTTTACGCCACAAGCAACCGCCGCCACCTCATCAAGGAAAGCATGGACGACAGGCAGGGAGACGACATACACCTTTCCGACACCATTCAGGAGCTTAAAAGCCTTTCCGCCCGCTTCGGACTGACCGTAACCTTTATGCGTCCGGAAAAGGATTTGTATCTCGAAATAGTTGAAAATCTCGCGAAAGAATATAACATCGTCATGGACAAACAGACGCTGTTCGTAAAGGCGGAGGCTCACGCCATAAGAAACGGCGGAAGAAGCCCCCGCGCCGCAAAGCAGTTTATCGAAATGCTCTCCGACGGAGTTGTGCAGTAAAATAAAGTAAATTCCGTCTTTTATTTACATGGGCGGGGCCGTATCATAAATCCCTACGAAGCCCCGAATGTCCCGTGGCGGCCATTAATTACACTTTGAATTATCACAGCCGCAGCCGCAATTATGCTCGCTGCCCCAGCGGCACATATCTATAAGTATAGGCGAAAGGCTCTCGCCCTTTTCCGTAAGGAAATATTCCGTCTTTGGCGGAACCACGGGGTACACCTTTCGTCCGATAAGCTCATCCTTTTCAAGCTCGCGGAGCTGCTGGGTGAGCATTTTTGCCGTGGCTTGGGGGATAAGCCGCTGAAGCTGGCTGAAACGCAGGGTTTTTCCTATAAGGTGCCAAAGTATTATTGCCTTGTATTTCCCCCCTATAAGACCGATAGTTCCCTCTATAGGGCAGCCGGGGCCGCCACATTCGCGCTTACATTCCTTAAGCATTATGTAAAACTCCCTTTCTTTGACAGGGCGGCTCCGGAACCCGTTTTGAGCAAGGCAAATGAACAAGATCGCTTCGCGAGAAGGTTTAACGCGGCACAGACGGCTATGTTCGTTTTTTCACGCAAGGGCTTTAGAGTCGGCCATAGTTTCTAAATAGATAGTATATTACTTTTAAGTGCGTTCTTGCAATATGGAAAACTATTTGTTATAATTGTAACATAAAGAGATAAATATTTCAAGCTGCGGAGCATAAAATTTTTCTCCCTCGGAAAAATAATTTAAACAGGCTGCTTAGGAAAATAATTTTTATTACACACAAAATATATTCCAATAAAAATTATTTTCCGTAAGCGTCAGCGCCCGATGCGGAAGGGGACTGCGGGGGGAACCGCCCCCCGCAGTCCCCCGCAAGAAAATTGTGGGAGGAAAATTTTATGATACGTACCGATTTGGCAATGGAAACAAAGGAAATGCGGGGCGGAAATATAAGCGGAGTCATAAGCCGGACGCGGGAAAAATCCGGCGGAGCCGTCACCACCGTGGAGATTACAACCGCCGAAGGGGCGCGGTCTATGGGAAGACCCATCGGAGCTTACGTCACC
Source organism: uncultured Oscillospiraceae bacterium (assembly GCA_964551215.1). Taxonomy (GTDB): domain Bacteria; phylum Bacillota; class Clostridia; order UMGS1883; family UMGS1883; genus JAFLUQ01. The sequence goes on from CAZKBV010000036.1 coordinate 3,590, forward strand.
ATTGAAGCGGAGGATATCTCCGGCTCGGAGGGCAGAAAGGCCGCCGCGAGGCTTCTTAAAGACGAGCTTTCCCTTATGCTTGAAGGAAAGAAAGCGGAAAAGGTGCTTGTTGTGGGCTTAGGGAACCACCTTATGACTCCGGACAGCATCGGCGTAAGCGCGGCGGAAAATATATTTGTCACCCGTCATCTTAGGGAGCATATGCCCGAGGAATTCGGCGGCGCCCGCTGTGTAAGCGCAATCGTCCCGGGGGTTCTTGGTCTTACGGGCATCGAAACCGGCGAAACCGTAAGTGCCGTGGCGGACAAAATCAAGCCCGACCTTATTATTGCCGCCGACGCTCTGGCCTCGCGAAGCTTGAGCCGTATTGGCCGCACCTTTCAGCTTACCGACACGGGCATAAGCCCCGGAAGCGGCGTAGGCAACAGCCGCAAGGAGCTTTCGGAAAAAACTCTGGGCGTTCCCGTCATTGCCGTAGGGGTGCCAATGGTTGCGGACGCGGCCACCGTCGCGGACGACGCCATACGCTGTGTTATGGATAAAATGAAGGATGACGCCGGAGACGAGACGCTGAAAATGCTTAAATCTCTGGAGGACAACGACCGCTACGCCGTCATATACGAGGCTTTGGAGCCTAACGCCGCCAATATGTTCGTAACCCCCAAGGACGTGGACGCGATTGCCGACCGTGTTTCGGAAATTCTCAGGGACGGAATAAACGGCGCCCTTCACGGGGATAAATACAAAATATTTTATTGAGTTTTGAAAAATAGTATTGCATTAATTGTCAATTTGTGCTATGCTATAGTTTACTGAAAGAAGGTGTTTTACGTGGTTTATTTTGACAATGCGGCAACCACGAGGGTAAAAAAAGAGGTTTTGGAGGCGATGCTCCCCGTGTTTACGGAAAATTTCGGCAATGCCTCGTCCACATATACGACCCCCGGTCAGGAAGCCCGATACGCTCTCACCAATGCGAGACAGACCGTAGCCTCCGCCTTCAACGCAGATGAAAGGGAAATCTATTTCACCGCCGGCGGAAGCGAAAGCGACAACTGGGCAATTAAGGGCTACGCTCTTAAAAACAGAGCAAAGGGCAACCACATTATCACGACAACAGTGGAGCATCACGCCGTGCTTCACACTTGTGAATTTCTTGAAAAGAACGGCTTCGAGGTGACCTATGTTCCCGTTGACGGCGACGGCTATGTTCACCCCGAGGAAATCGAAAAGGCAATTAAGGACAACACCATTCTGGTGTCCGTAATGTACGCCAACAACGAAATCGGCACAATCAACCCCATCAAGGAAATAGGCGCCCTCTGCCATAGCAGGGGAATCGTCTTTCACACGGACGCGGTCCAGGCGGCGGGAGCCGTTCCCATTGACGTCAAGGATCAAAACATTGATATGCTCTCCATTTCGGGGCATAAGTTCCACGGTCCCAAGGGAATAGGCGCACTTTACGTAAAAAAGGGAATACGCCTTGACAACCTTATTCACGGCGGCGCACAGGAAAGCGGCAAACGCGCCGGCACCGAAAACGTCCCCGGCGCGGTAGGCCTTGCGGCGGCTCTTAAGCTGGCTACCCAACACATGGAGGAAAAGACGGTTAAGCTTACCGCCATGCGGGATAAGCTTATAAATACCATACTTAAGGAAATCCCCTACACCCGCCTTAACGGACACCCCACAAAAAGGCTCCCCAACAATGTAAGTATCTGCTTCAGATATATCGAGGGGGAATCTCTTCTGCTCAGCCTTGATATGCTGGGATATGTGGTTTCCAGCGGAAGCGCCTGCACATCAGGCTCTTTGGATCCGTCCCATGTGCTTCTGGCAATAGGCCTGCCCCATGAAATTGCTCACGGCTCCATGAGAGTGAGTCTCAGCGACGAAAACACAATGGACGAGGTTGATTCCTTTTTGAAGGAGCTTCCGGTTATTGTTCAGCGGCTCAGAAATATGTCGCCGCTTTATGAAGGAGTTGAAAAGTAATGAACAACGGAAAAACATACAGCGATAAGGTTCTCGATCACTTCTCCAATCCGAGAAACGTAGGCGAAATCGAGGACGCAAACGCCGTTGGCACAGTAGGCAATGCCAAGTGCGGCGATATCATGAAAATGTATATGAAGATTGAGGACGGCATTATTAAGGACGTAAAGTTCAAGACCTTCGGCTGCGGTGCGGCTATTGCCACAAGCTCAATGGCTACTGAGCTTGTGAAGGGCAAAAGTATAGACGAAGCTCTGGAGCTGAGTAACAAGGCTGTTATTGAGGCTTTGGACGGCCTTCCTCCGACAAAAATCCATTGCAGCGTTCTGGCTGAGGACGCAATAAAGGCGGCCATCGACAACTATTACGAACGCCAAGGCGGAAAAAAGGCGTCCGAAGCCATATGTAACGGCGACTGTAGCGGCTGTGAGCAGGCTCACGAACACGGCATGGACGAAGAATAAAAAAATAATTTTTAAAACAAACAGACCGATGCGGAACGGCGCTTTGCCATTCCTGCTCCGGTCTGTTAATTTTTAACCGCCAAGCGGCTTTTTCTCATTCCCTACAAAAACAAGGGAAAGCTCGAAAGGTAACTCCCTTTCGAATAAAAACATAAAATTTCAGGGGCGTGCACTTGAAATTTTATACCTTAATCGGGGTAGGAATATAGTTTTTATCGCAATAAAAACTATATTCCGTAAGCGTAAGCGCCCGATGCTAAAGGGGCCCGAGGGGGAACCGTTCTGGTTTCCCCCTTTAGATTGCTTTTTTACACCCATACGGGGCTGTTCTCACGCTTGCCAAGCCCGAAGCTTATGGAAATAGCGTCGTTGACCTTTACCATTTGTATTTCATCAAGCCGCCCGATTTTTTCCCGAAGCCGCTTCTTATCTATTGTGCGTATCTGTTCCAAAAGCACTACGCTGTCCTTCTGGAGGCCGTACTCGTCTGCCTCAATCTCTATATGAGTGGGCAGCTTCGCCTTATTTATGCGGCTGGTTATGGCGGCGGCTATTACCGTTGGGCTGTATTTATTGCCAACGTCGTTTTGCACCACCAAAACGGGTCTTATTCCCCCTTGCTCCGACCCTATTACCGGGCTGAGGTCCGCATAAAAAATGTCGCCTCGTTTTACAATCACTGCATTTTCACTCTCCGATAAAATTTTCGTAGGCGCATAACGCAAATTCATCTGCCGAAAGGTACTCATTAGCGATTTTTAAATTTATTTCCGCCATTTCAAGATATCCCGCCTGCATGGCGGACTTCAGCTCCAGCCGCCGCTTTTCCTTGAGATAGGAGCGGACTATGCGCAGCAGAAAGTCGTTTCTGCTGTTATGCTCGAGCCTTGCCGTGAAATCTATTTCCGAAAGCAAGGAATCGGGCAGACTGAGGGATATTTCTTTTTCCGAATGTAGCGGCATATTTATTCCTCCTTCATACACTTCGGGATTTCACCCTACTATATATGAATATTATACAATAAATATGCCTCCGCCCGCAAGCCGCAATATAAGGAAGGCGCCCCATTTATATGTAAATACGGGGTACGCGCTTTCCTACGATGCACACGATTTCGTAATTTATCGTGCCCATCTTTTCCGCGATTTCCTCAACGGGGACAGAGCTGCCGCCCTCATGGCCGAACAGCACCACGCTATCGCCTACATTGGTATTGTGGACATTTCTCATGTCAAACATACATTGATCCATGCAAATTCTTCCCAAAACATCTCTGCGTTTTCCTTCCACAAGCACCTGGGCCTTTCCGCTGAGTATTCTGGAATAGCCGTCGGCGTAGCCTACGCTTATTGTTCCTATGGGCATATCCTCGGGAGCGGCATAAATTCCGCCGTAGCTTATGAGGCTCCCCTTCGGCACCGTTTTAATATCGGATATCCTGGCCTTAAAGGTCATTGCCGGAGTGAGGGAAATAAGGGATTTATCAAAATCCTCCGACGGATAAAGACCGTAAAGTACGATTCCCGCCCTTACCATGTCCAGATGCATTTCCGGAAAATTGGCTATAGACGCGCTGTTGCAGCAGTGCCTTATTTTCAGCGGAACGCCTGCTTGTGTAATCGCGTCGGTTGCCTTTATAAATCTGTCGTACTGTAGGCGGGCATAGGATAAGTCCTTTTCGTCCGCCTTGGAAAAGTGGGTGAAGGCTCCCTCCACCTTTAGATTGGGCAGAGAAGCTATTTCCTTCACCAGAGGGACAAGCCCGGGGTCCTGAGAAAGTATGCCTATGCGGTTCATCCCTGTATCTATTTTTATGTGAACCTTCACGGTTTTGTGCATATCCACGGCGGCGGAGCTTAACGCCTTCGCAAGGGAAAGGTCAAAAACCGCCGGAATTATATCGTTCTTCACTATTTCCCGCGCGTTATATTCGTCCGCGCCGCTGAGCATCATAATTGGCGTATTCGGAAAGCTTTTGCGAAGGGCCTCCGCCTCGTCCACCGTAGCCACCGCAAGGCGGTCGGCTCCGTTTTCAAGCAGCGTCCTCGACACGGCTTCGGCTCCGTGGCCGTAAGCGTCGGCCTTTACCACGCCCATAATCATCGCGTGGGGATTGGTTATTTTTCTTATATTTATTATGTTGGATTTTATTGCGGAAAGGTCGATTTCCGCCCATGCTCTGCCATGATTATTCATATCGCTGCACCTCCGTAAAGGCATATTTGAGATTTTCGGTTATATCCTTGGGGGAAGCGGAATATTCTCCGCACATACGCGCGGTAATTCTGCCGCTTAAGCTGTGAATGAAAACTCCCAGCCTTCCGCTTTCCGCCGGAGGTATCCCTTGGGCGCACAGCGCGGAAATAACTCCCGAAAGAATGTCGCCGCTGCCCCCTTTCGCAAGAGCGGAGGTGGATATAAGAGAAACGTAGGTTTCCTTCCCGTCGGTAATCAAAGTCCTTGCCCCTTTAAGCACAAGGGTGAGGGCAAAACGCCGAGCAAAGCTTTCGGCGGCCTCAATTCTTCCCTTTTCAATATCCTCCACGGAAAGTCCCGTCAGTCTTGAAAATTCCAAAGGATGAGGGGTCAGAATAAGCCGTCCGCCGTCAAGCCCTTCCCTAAAGGGCGACAGGGTGTTAAGCCCGTCGGCGTCTAATATAACAGGGCAGTCGGAGCCGGATATGACCTCCTTTATAAATTCGGCGGGAATACTGCGGCCTATGCCGCAGCCTATAAGTATGGCTTTCGCCGCCTTTACAGCCTGTTTTAAAGCGGACTCCTCCATGGAATATTTTTTTACGGGAATGACCACGGCCTCCGGCGCCAGCAGATTCAATGTGTTTTCCAGCCCGTCAAGGCATACTATGCTCACAAGACCGCATCCGCTTCTTACAGCGGCGGAGGCGGCCATAGCGGCGGCTCCCGCCATGCCGGGACTGCCCGCGAACATAAGCACGCGTCCGAAGGAGCCTTTATTGGAAAAGCTGCTGCGCACGGGGAGCAGAGCCGCCGCGTGAGCCATTGTCAGGGGATAAGGCTGCGGAGGCAGAATCGTCGCTTCGTCCACCGCAATGCCCGCGTCCGCAATTACTATTTCGCCGCAGTAATCCGCGCTTTCCCCGTTTATCATGCCCATTTTCGGGGCGGTAAAGGTGACGGTTTTGTCCGCGCGGACAGCTTCCGGACAGGGCCGTCCGGTATCGGCGTTAAGTCCGCTGGGAATATCCACGCTGAGGACAAAGCCCCTGCGCGAATTGATAAAACGTACCGCGTCCAGACTGTTCCCCTCCAGCGTGCCTCTTATGCCGATGCCGAAAACGGCGTCCGCCGCCGCGTCCCACTTTGGGAGCCGCCCCTCTAAGGCTTTGTCTATGCCGTAGGAAGAAATTCCGGCTTCTCGGCATCTTTCCGCCAAAACCTTACATTCCGTGGTTTTCGGCTCCGTTACCTTCACCGTAAAAACCGTCTTTCCCTTCCCCTTTAAAAGCCTTGCCAGACGGTAGCCGTCGGCGCCGTTATTGCCTCCGCCGCAAAAAACGCAGATTGCGTCAAAGGGCATAAGCTCTTTGACGCAAGCGTTGGCGGCATTATTAATAAGACTTAAAGAGGAAGAAAGATCGGTTATTATTTTGCCTTCAAAGTTTTTAATCTGCTCTGAAGTTAAAAATTGCATAATAATCTCCATTCCGCCGCCCTGCGTCGGCAAATATAGGAATTAAACTCAACCTCTTCCCGCAGGGCAAGAAATGATAAGAGGTCATTATTGCGCGTTTGCGTTTCGCGAAACTGGGGCGAACAAATTTTGCGCGCGCGAATTTAATTCTGCCGGAGGCTAACGCGAAAGTAACCTTCTCGTCAGCGCGCCCTATGCCCTATCTAAAGATTTTGCTTCTGGTATACATAGACATACCGTCCAATATTTTTTCGTCAGGCTCAAAGGTCAAAAGATTTAACCCTTTTTCATTGCCGAATATGACAAAATACGAATTTTCCGAGCCGGGGGCGGAAACCGCCTCGTATGTTTTGACAAAACCGCGGCTCATCTCTCCGTTTTTGTCCGCGTCGTTAACCTTCGCGCAGATTTCCATCTCATCCATGTCAAAGCCGCACATTCTCCTTCGACTGCGCTGCGCCACAATAATGTCAACATCCAAATGGTCGTTTGTAAGCACATACTCATATTCCCGTTTAAGACCGCTTATAACGTACCATGCTCCGTATCCGCCAAATATAAGCAGCACAATCGCGCTGGCAAAGCCCAGCCAAAGCCCCACGGACACGCATATAAACAGCAGCGTGAATATTACAAGGGCGGTTTTTGCCGTATCAGAGCCTGAAAATTTCTTTTTAACAAGATATTCCGTATAATTTTCCATAATAATTATAATCCTCCCTCACTGGTCTGCACTCCCCCGGAAGAAGTTGAGCTTGAGTCCGCGGAAGAGGAATCGGACGAGGAGGAGCTTGAAGATGAAGAAGAACTTTCCGAGCCGGAGGAGGAGCTTTCCGAACCGGAGGAAGAACTCTCCGAACCGGAGGAGGAGCCTTCCGAACCGGAGGAAGAACTCTCCGAGCCGGAGGAGGAGCCTTCGGAGCTCGATGAAGATCCTTCCGAACCGGAAGCTGTTTCCCCTGAGCCGCTATGCTCCGAGGAGCTTTCCGAACCGGAGGAGGAGCTTTCCGAATTTCCAGAAGAGCCTGAGCTTTCGGAGGAGCCGGAATTTTCGTTCTTATCTCCCTCGTCGGAATTTTCGTCTTTATCCTTATCATTTTTCGTCGAGGATTTACTTGTTGATGAGGATCCGCTTTCGGAGCTTACGGCCTTTCCGTCGGTAAGGTACGACTTTTTGCCTGTCTGCAAGGGATGAAGCTCACAGCGGGTCTTGGGTATTGCGGAGGAAGAATAGGTTTCGCCGATTACGTGTTCACAGTCGGGATTTGCCAATTGGCCGCTTTCACGGCATATCATTACGGAAACCTCTTTGCCGGGCTTTTCAAAGTCCTTATATTCCAAGCCGGAGTGAACCTTCTGCATTACCTTTCGCCATGCGGCCGCCGCCGGATTGTAGGAAAGGCCGGAAAGGTTTTTTGGTTGGTCGTAGCCAAACCATACCGCTCCCACATAATACGGAGTACAGCCGGCAAACCAGCGGTCGTTTGTGGAGCCGGAGCCTGTCGTACCGGTTTTACCCGCCACGGCCATGCCGCTGAAGTTGGCGGATTTACCTGTTCCGTAGGCGACGGCGTCCTTCATCATGGAAAGCATATTATAGGCGGTTTTTTCGCTGAAGGCTATTTCATGAGTGGGCGAGCTTTCCAAAATGGTTTCACCGTTTACGTCTGTGACCTTAGTGTAAAGGAAGGGTTTGTTATAGTAGCCGTCGTTGACAAAGCTGCAGTACGCGGCGGTAAGCTCAAGAACGCTTACGCCGTCGGTAAGTCCGCCTAAGGCCAGCGAAGCAAGCCCCTTGTCGGAATAGGTGTGGCCGTTGCTTTCACGGTAATCCACCAAAGACGTTATATGCATACGATTTACAAGATGCTTGAAGGAATTTTCCACGCCAAGATACCGGCATATCTTAACGGCGGGAACATTTCTGGAGCCGATAAGCGCGCTGCGCACAGTAATATTCCCGCGGAAAGAACGGTCGTCGTTTTTCGGCGTCCATCCGTCAATTGTGATTGGCGAATCCTTTACTATTGTGGATGGGGTTATCAGCCCGTATTCCATGGCCGGACCGTAAACGGAAATAGGCTTTATTGATGAACCCGGCTGGCGAAGGGACTGGGTTGCGCGGTTAAGGGTGCGCTTGCCCTCTTTTTCGCCTCTGCCGCCGCAAAGGGCCTTTACCTGACCGGTGTACGGATCCATAATAACCATTGCGGATTCCGGCTGAACTTCCCCTCGAAGCTTAGGGAAGGACGACGAATCGGAATACACCGAATCCATAGCCTCCTGTATTGCCGGATCCTGCGCGATATAAATTTTAAGGCCGCCGTTATAAAGGTATCTGCTGGCGCGATCCTTGGTGTAGTCGTACTTTTCCATGAGATCGTTAAGCACCTGATCTATTACCGCGTCTATATAATAGCTGTAGGTCGTTGTCTGAGTTTCCGAATGGGGCGGCATAAAAGTGAGTTCTTCCGCCATAGCCTCCTCGTACCTTGCGCCGGATATCATATTAAGCTCCAGCATTTTTTTAAGCACAAGCTCCTGCTTGCTTTTATGCTCTTGGGGATTAAGGTACGGATTATACTTTGTGGGGGACTGGGTTATGCCGGCAATGCTGGCGCACTGGGCAAGGGTCAGCTCCGACACGGATTTGCCAAAGTATGTCTCCGCCGCCGAAGAAACTCCGTTGCACTGCTCGCTGAGGAAAATGGTGTTAAGGTAGTATTCCAGAATTTCCTCCTTGCTGAGTTCCTTTTCAAGCTTATACGCACGGTATATTTCCTGTATTTTTCTTTCAAGCTTATAGTCGTCCTCGTCCGTCAGGTTTTTTATAAGCTGCTGGGTTATGGTGCTGCCGCCGTAGGTTCTCTCCTCGCTGCCGGTGATTTTGTTCTTTATATAATTCACTGCCGCGCCGAAGGTACGCTTTACGTCAAAGCCGTGATGCTTATAAAAGCGTTCGTCCTCAATGGCGATAAAGGCGTTTTGAAGGTCCTCCGGAATGTCATCCAAATCCACCCATATACGGTTTTCATCATCGTAGAGCCTTTCAAGCTCAACGATTTCGCCCTCAGAGTTGCTTCCGTAAATAAACGAGGTAAAGTTGAGCTTCATATTTTCCATTTCAATAGGTTCCACGGTTTCCATGTAGCCGAACAAGGCGCCGGCAACAATTCCGCCGCCTATTACTCCGCCAAACAGAATAATAAGAAAAATTGTCAGAAATATATTTCGGAAAACTTTAGCTATTGTTACGCCGATGCTCGCCGATTTTTTCTTACGTTTAGCTTTTGTTGCCATTGCAATACCTCCATGCTCCCGATTTACAGCTTACATTTCATTATACACCCAAATAATTAAAAAAGTATTACAAAATTCACTGTCATAACAAATTAACACAAAAATTAAACCTTGCGTTTTTTAAATCGAGAGAGCAATGCTTGGCTTGGAACAGAGCTTAACGACAGACCGCGGCGGGCGGGGCATCCGCTTAGGTTATACAAGCTTGCGCGAGTAGTCCCGCCCGCGAGGCTCAAGGGCTATTCCCTGTTTTTAAGAGCCTGAGAAAGAGACGCTTTTTTCAGCTTATGCGTTAAAACGCCGTTTACCGCTAAATATGACAGAGCCGCAACGCCGATGGTGGCCGCGACGCCCTTAATGTCGTAGACCGCTTTTATGTTGGCCGAAACATTGGCCACGCACAAAGGAAACACGGCGTTTGTAACTCGGCTGCAGGTCGGAATCGACACGGCAATCGTAAAAATTACCGCGTAAAGATTTCCGCCCAAATACAGCTTCGATATTTCGCCCTCGCTATAACCCAATACCTTTAAAAGCGCCACAGAGGAGGCCGCTCTGTCGATTGCAACGCCCATTAGGATATACATAACAAGCATAAAAATTACCGCTCCGATTAATACCATTAGGATTGTCACCGGCAGCATTATATCATAGAACACCTTTGACGACTCCGCCAGCTGCCCGCGAAACACCTGTCCGGAAATACGCCCCTGACGAACCTTTGGTTTTTTCAACGAAAACACAGTGTTGTATTCGTCATCCTCAAGTTCAAATTTGTCGCGGATATTTTCAAGACTCATAAAGGCTGTCAACGTATTGTTATAGTCCACTATATCTTTAATCCTGAATATATATCCTCGCCCGGTCAGGTCGTTTGTGAGGACAATTTTTTCATTCTTTTTATAGCCGAGCTTTTCCGCCGCCGCTCTGCTCAAGTACAGCTCATTTTTGTTTCCCTCCAAATCGAACGGGAAGAAATAGCTGTTTTCTTTTATCCCCATGAGCGTCACGTCCAAGGTTCCGCCCGTCAAGTAAAAATCACATTCCAGCGAAATCGTATAGCCCTCCTCGCAATCCTTCGGAACCTTATCGGGAGGATAGGCGAAAATAGTCATATACTCATACGGAACGTTGGTTCCCTCCGCCATATAATCCTCCAGCATTTGATACATGGAAATTCCGAACACAACAATGAGTATTGAAATCCACAGCCCAAAGAACATGGTTATAAAAATCCGTTTTTCCTTCAATATTCTCCTGAGCCTGAAGCTGTTTATATACGACATTTCGGGGAGCCTGACGGGGCGGGCATCTTGTTGCGCGGCTTGATTCCTGATAAGAGAAAGAGGCGTCCGTTTGAGAGCTTTGTTTATGGTAAGCCAATTTACAAGAAGCATAATAAGCGTCGGCATAGCAAGCCCGTATACAAGCAGTATCGGCGAGTAGGCCATACGCAGAGCGGGAACCGAATAGTATGAAAGCTCCCCCGTACTTTTCAGCAAAGGTATTGCCGCGGAAAAGCCGAGCACCGTACCCAAAACGGAGCCGACGGCGGTAACAATCAGCGGAGCGGCAAGGTAAAGGGAAAAAAGCTCGGATTTTTTATAGCCCGACGCCATAAGCACCCCGATTATTCCGCTTTCCCTCTCCAGTCTGTGTCCGGTGAAAACCGCCATTATGTAAGCCATAAGAGCGAAAAGCACCAAGCCGATTATAATTCCCATTGCCTCGGCGGTAGCGCAGTCGTCCTTACAGTCTTTTATTCGGGGATTATCCTCGGCCTTCGCAAATTCGGACAAATTCACCCAATTAATGTCGAGATATTCGTCAACAAAATCGTCCATGCTTTCGCGAAACTCCTTTAAGCCGCTGTTCAAAGCGAAAAATCCGCCGTTAAGCTGCTTTAGGCCGTTCGCGATATAGCTTAAATCTCCGTCGGCAAAGGGCAGCACGCTTCGATAAAGGCTGTCGCTGCCGGCTCCGAGACCGGCAACCGCTTCATCGAGGCTGTCTATGCTTTCGTAAAATTTGTTTTTTTCGAGATTGTAGTCCGCCACAACCATTTTCATATATCTGTTGTCGATTTTATTTTCGTCAAAATCCATCTCCGCCAGATAATCCCGAAGATCCTCATGGTCGGCATCGTTGTACAGCTTGTATGAATAATTGTGAACCGGATTTCCCTTCCCCCTTAGCTCGTCAAAGGCTCCTTTTGTTACGGCGCAAACGCTGAAAATATTGTAGTCGCTCTGCACGTCGCCGATATTTTTCCGAACGCTGCAATAGTCGGGGAAGGTGCCGATTCCGCATACGTTAAAGCTTTTTCCCGCAATCGAAATATCGCTGTACAGACTGATGTTGTGTATATCGGCATAATTCCGCTCTATAAATATTTCCCCGTCGCTTTCCGGAAGGTACCCTTCCGACGGTGTAAGGCGGTTTATGCCGCGGCGGTTTTTAAACACACGCAATGTCCCGCCGGAGGATGCCTCCAAATCAACATACGGAGCGTATTCCACCTCGATATCAAGGTCGTTTATTTCCTTTACCTGCCTGTCGGACAACGGAACGAACAGGGAAAACTCGCCGGACTCAATACCGCTTTCCGCGCCGGACTCGTCGACGGTTTTGTCAATTATTTTTGTCCAGTCGCCCATTCCGATTGCAAGGACAAGCGACATAACAACAATTAAAAACAGAACCGAATATTTGACGGCCTCGTTTTTTATTTCACGAAAAATCCTTTTCCTCAAGACCATTTCTCACCACTCCAGCTCCGCCGCGTCAATCACCGAGTCTCTGTCATAAGCTCGGCTTATTGCTCCGTCCTTCATTTCTATAACCTTATGAGCCATTTTTGTTATGGCCTCGTTGTGGGTCACAATTAAAACGGTGGTATTGTATTTGCGGTTCACATATTCCAGCAGGGCCAGAATTTCTTTGCTTGTGGCGTAGTCCAAGGCTCCGGTTGGTTCATCACAAAGGAGAAGCCGCGGATTTTTCACCAACGCTCTGCCTATGGCGCAGCGCTGCTGCTGACCGCCGGAAAGCTGAGAGGGCATTTTGTTTTTATGAGCCGAAAGCCCCAGAGCGGAAATTACCTCGTCAACCGGAAGCGGATTGTCGGAGAGATATTCGCCGGTCTGAATGTTTTCCCTGACCGACAGATCCGCAATGAGATTATAAAACTGGAACACAAACCCCAGCATTTCCCGACGGTAAGCGGTAAGCTCATCGCTGTCCATCGAGGAAATATTCCGCCCGTCCACCCAAATTTCTCCTCTGTCAAGGGATTCCAGCGCGCCTATGACATTGAGCAACGTGGATTTTCCGCTTCCCGATGGGCCCAATATGGCGCAGATTTTTCCGCTTTCCACCGAAAAGCTCACTCTGTTTAAAACCTTTGTCAGATTGTATTTTTCGCCGTAATACTTTTCGGCGTCCTTAACTTCAAGAAACATACGTAATTTCCTTTCTAAAAGTTAGTCTTAACTAATCATTGGCGAAATATTTTACCGCTCAGCCGGAGCGGTAAATTTTTGCTTTGCGAAGCCTCAATAA
>CAZKBV010000037.1:0-15584 GCA_964551215.1 uncultured Oscillospiraceae bacterium
CCTACGACCTGCTGATTACAAATCAGCTGCTCTACCAATTGAGCTACACCGGCAAATATTCTTCATTTCGAACAGTTTGTATTTTAACATAAAAATCAAAGCTTGTCAATAGTTTTTTTATTTTTTTATTTGCTTTTTCCGCACGAGTGTCAATAATGGGCGGGCCTTGCTCCAAAAAGCGTAATCTGCGCAGCCGTCATGGGCTTCGTACGCGCTTAGGCTATGTCTCAATCGGGGCGGAAATATCATTTTTACCGAGGTAAAAATGATATTTCTAAGCGAAAGAGCCCGATTCGGAAGGGGCATCCGACGGGGGAACGCGCCCTCCGCCGAGCCTGTCGGCAAGCTCCTTTGAAGCCCGTTTAAGCCAATCGGTATTTTCGTCGGCGTTGTTAAGGTTTACGTCTTTTGAGCTTTCCGGCCTGTAGTCCATAGAATACGCGGCGTTGTGTATTTCCCATTCCTCAACGAGACTGTCCAAGGTGCGGCTCCAATTTGTGGGATAGGCTTCCTCGTGAGCCAGCAAAAGTCGGCAAAGCTCTTTTATGAGGATTTCGCTGTCGGCTCTGTAGGAATCGTACACCACAAATTCCGGATCATTCGCGCCGCGGCGGTCAAGGGCTATGTAGTCCGCTTCTCCCGCGGTGAGAGCGTCTTTGTCCACCTCGGGGGAGATTATGAAAAGACTGCCCGTTTCGTCTTTGCCGTTAACCTTTACGCTGTAGGGATATGTGTAAAGCTTTCCGCCGTGGGTGGGGTCGTAATTCTCTTCCGGAAAGCTGACGCCGGTTTCACGGAAATTTTTTTCGTAAAGGGAGTTCATGGCGGTGTAGTCGTTTTTCTCCCGAGCGGCCTTAAATTCGGCGTAAAGAGCTTCGCTGAAGGAGGAAAGGGGGGCTTCCTCCGAGGGAGCTTGCCGGACGGGGGAGGGCGACATAACGGCGTTGTAAAAAATAAGCCCTGCTGCCGCCGCCATAAGCATGGCGGCGGAAAACAAAATTATTACGGAAGATTTTTTCATATTTTTACGGTGAGTTCCTTATCCTTAAATTTTACGGTGAGCGTATTTCCTTCTACGCTGACGGAAGGAACGGCTTCGCTTCCGCCGCGCCCCATAAATACGGCGCACGCCAAAACGGTCGCCCCTTTGTTGATTTTTCCGTCCAAAGCGGGAACGGCGGAGCGTGGGTAAAGCAGATTTGTGTTTGCTTCCATGCCTTGAAGCCGGTGGTTCCTTTCTCCCATAAGATTTACTATGCCGCTTTCATATGCTCCGTAGGGACATTCAAAGGAAGCGAAGCTGCCGTTTTCGGTTTCGCGGACGGAGGACACGGCCTCGGCGGGGTAAGCGAAGCCTCCCTCGAAGGAATCCAACTCCCTGGCGGAGCTTATGAAATGCACTCTTACGTGCCATGGCAAGGCGGGAATAATGTATGTTTTTATTTCGACGTCCTTCCATGGATACCACTTTGTATAGATGTACTCCCCGGTTACGGTGTGTTCCGCGTTTTTGGACTTCATGCGGTAAAGCTCGTCACATTCCGAGAGGGCGAGCATATTGTCGAAGCCGCCGGCTCCCGTGCCTCTCAGAGCCTTGGGAACGCTGAAGGCGGAAATGTTGGAATAGGCGAACTTTTCGTACTTCGCGTCGCTGTGGGTGTGGCAGTGGGTGAAAGGATATCCGGCTGAGAAAAGCACATTGTGATTGCCGTCCTTTTGGGCAATCATATGGGAATGAGGCAGAGCCTTTGAGCCGTCCTTAAGGGGAAGGGGAAGCTCGTCGCTTTCCCAGAAGGCGCTGTTTTCGGGCAAAGCCAGCACAAGCATTGTTTTGAGAGCCCAGTAGGGAGAGCCGGGCGCGTTATAGCCTTCTGTCATAATAAGGTTTGGATAGCCGTAGCCTATGGAAAGAGTGCCGTCTCCCTGCCATATGGGAAGCTTAAACCAGCCGCGCAGATGACGGAGGATAATTCCCTTTACCTCGCCGGGCCTAAAGCCGTCAACTCCGGCGTAGGCGTAGGCGCTCCAAAAGGCGGCCTGAGCAAAGCGGTAGGTCATGCTGCGCCCGTAGGGAACGGCGCCCCCATCCTCGGAGAAGAAATATATAAAGTCGTTTGCGAAACGCTTTGCCCTTTCCTTGAAAAGGAGGCTGCGCTGCGGATCTTCGTTCTCCATTTCCTTGGCATAGATAAGCAGGTAAAAATAAATGGCAAAGGGGACGTAATAGTCGCTGTGGGCGTTTACGCCATCGGAGTACCAGCCGTCGCCGAGGTAATAGCTCTCAACGGCGTCAAGAGCGGCGTTTACAGCTTCGCTGTTATACGGAAGGCCCACCTTTCGGAAGCCCAAATTTACCATAACCGCGAAAAGCCGCCAGTTACAGTCCCAAGCTTTTTTTGTGTTGACAAAATTAAGCCAGCGGTATATATTGTCCTTGTCCTTTTGGGAAAGAGGCTCCCATAGCTTATCAGGGGCAAGAATAAGCCCTAAGCCGATTGCCGCCATTTCCACCAAAAGCTGGTCGTGGTCATAAACGTCTCCCCAGTATTCCGCGCTTTCCGGATTGCACCCGTTGGCGAGTCCGGTGCGGTAAAGTTCGGCCCAGCCTTCGCCTTCGTCGTCCGTCAAAAGGGGGGCAAGGCCCCACAGCGGGCGGGAAAAAGCCTCGACCTCAACCGTTGAGGCTGAGTAGCAGGCGGCGGTTTCCCCTATATGCAGACGGCTTTTACCCTTGGAATAGTATGGCAGCAGGGGCGCGAGTATATCCTTTACGGCTTTTTTTAGGTCATCTCTTGTTTTCAGCGGATTGTCGTTTATCATAATCATGGTTTGTCATTCCTTCTTTTTTGTGATTCTCGCTATAATTTATTATACTATAAAAAAATCGGCAGTCAAGAGTATTTTTAACATTATTTGTGAAGAATTTTTTAATGTGGGGAAAATCAGTTGACATCGAAATAAAAAAGTGCTAAAATATATTTGTTAAATTTTGTGCAAAAAAATTTTGATTAAATGAGGAATGAAATAATGGGATTTTTAGATAAAATTTTCGGCAGCTATTCTCAGAGGGAGCTTAAGAAAATAGACCCTATCGCGGACGAGGTTATGGCTCTTGAACAGGAATATGGGGCTTTAAGCGACGAAGAGCTTAGGGGAAAAACAGCCGTTTTCAAGGAACGTCTCAACAACGGCGAAACCCTCGACGATATCCTGCCCGAGGCCTTTGCCGCGGTTCGCGAGGCCGCGTGGAGAGTGCTTGGCATGAAGCATTTCCGCGTTCAGGTGGTGGGCGGAATAGTTCTTCATCAGGGAAGAATAGCCGAAATGAAAACGGGCGAAGGCAAAACTCTTGTGGAAACTTTGCCCGCGTACCTTAACGCCCTTACGGGGGAAGGGGTGCATATTGTTACCGTAAACGATTACCTTGCCAAGCGTGACAGCGAGTGGATGGGCAAGCTTTACCGCTTCATGGGACTCAGCGTTGGCCTTAACATAAGCCAGATGGAGCCTTCGGAAAAGAAAAAGGCCTACGCGGCGGATATAACCTACGGCACAAATAACGAGTTCGGCTTCGATTATCTCCGCGACAACATGGTTATATATAAGGAAAACATGGTGCAAAGGGGCCACGTTTTTGCTATTGTGGACGAGGTTGACTCCATTCTTATAGACGAGGCCAGAACTCCCCTTATTATCAGCGGCGCCGGAGAGGAATCCAATCAGCTTTACAGCGTGGTTGACCGCTTTGTTAAGTACCTAACTCCCATTAAAGTGAAGGAAACCGACGACAAGGAGGAAGAGGACGAAAACATTGACGGCGACTATATTATAGATGAAAAGGCCAAGAGCGTAAGCCTTACGGCCAGAGGCGTAAAAAAGGCGGAAGCCGCCTTTAACATCGAAAATCTTTCCGACCCGGAAAATATGAAGCTGAGTCACCATATCAATCAGGCTATCCGCGCCCACGGCATTATGAAGCGGGATGTGGACTATGTAGTTAAGGACGGGGAGGTTCTTATAGTTGACGAATTTACGGGCCGTATAATGATAGGCCGCCGCTACAGCGACGGGCTTCATCAGGCTATCGAGGCCAAGGAGGGTGTTACAATCGCCCGGGAAAACAAGACTCTTGCCTCCATCACCTTCCAGAATTACTTCCGCCTTTACAAGAAGCTCAGCGGCATGACCGGTACGGCAAAGACGGAGGAGGAGGAATTTCGGGGAATTTACGGCCTTGACGTAGTTGAAATCCCCACAAACCGCCCCATCGCCAGAATCGACTGCAACGATCAGGTATATAAAAATGTTCAGGCCAAGTACAACGCTGTCGTAAAGGAAATAGAAGCGGCTCACGCTACGGGTCAGCCTGTGCTTGTGGGTACGGTTTCAATCGATAAGTCCGAAATACTCAGCCGTATGCTTAAGGCCAAGGGCATAAAGCATCAGGTGCTTAACGCGAAGCAGCACGACAAGGAAGCCCAAATAATCGCTCAGGCGGGCAAAAAGGGCGCGGTTACCATTGCCACCAACATGGCCGGCCGCGGTACGGATATTTCCTTGGGGGGCAACGCGGAGTACCTTGCCAAAAATGAAATGCTGAAAATGGGCTATACCGATGAAATAATCGCCGAGGCCACAGGCTACGGCGAGACGGACGATCAGGAAATTCTGGACGCCCGCAAGGTTTACGGCGACCTTTTCCGCCGCCACAAGGACGAAATCGAAAAAGAGGCGGACGAGGTGCGCGCTTTGGGCGGGCTGTATATAATAGGTACGGAACGCCACGAGTCCCGCCGTATCGACAATCAGCTCAGAGGCCGAAGCGGCCGTCAGGGAGATCCGGGCAAGAGTATGTTCTTTATCGGTCTTGACGACGACCTTATGCGCCTGTTCGGCGGCGAAAAAATTGAAAAAATGGTAAGCTCCATGGGCCTCCCCGACGATGAGCCTATTGAACAGAAAATTCTCACCTCCGCCATTGAAAACGCTCAGAAAAAAGTGGAGGGCAGAAACTACAGCATAAGAAAGTACGTACTCCAGTACGACGATGTAATGAACAAGCAGCGCGAGATAATCTACGGTCAGCGCAAAAAGGTCATAGACGGGGAGGATCTTCGGGAAACCATTCACTCAATGGTGGACGAAATCATTACCTCTGCCGCAGATACCTACTGCAACGCCCAGTATCCCGACGACTGGGATCTCGCGGGGCTTTACGAATATGTTGAAAGGCATTTTGCCGACAAGGGAGCCCTTCACTATTCCAAGGAGCAATTTAACGATATAACCAAGGAAACCGTAATAGAGGATATGCGCCGTCTGGCGGACGAGAGATACGCCGCTCAGGAGAAGCTTTTCGGCGAAAATATGCGCGAGGTGGAGAGGGTAATCCTTCTGCGCGCGGTGGACAGCCACTGGATGGATCATATCGACGAAATGGATCAGCTCAAAAACGGCATAAACCTTCGGGCGTACGGTCAGCACAATCCTGTTGACGAATACAAATTCCTGGGCTTCGATATGTTCGAGGAGATGATTGCGGCAATCCGGGAGGACACCGTAAGGTATATTATGAACGTCAAGCCCAGAGTCCAGCAGATAAAAAGGGTTCAGGTGGCAAAGCCCACCATTGCCCAACATGGGGACGACAGCGGAGTTCAGAAGCGTCCGGCCGTGCGCAAGGCGGTTAAAGTGGGCCGCAACGATCCGTGTCCGTGCGGAAGCGGAAAGAAATATAAGAACTGTTGTATGGCTAAAGACGAACAGGAGGCGGCAAATAAATGATAGTTGAATACGACAGATTCAAGCAGGAGCTTGCGGCTATGGAGGAGCCTATCAGGGAGCTTGGCTCCGCGCTGGATATCGAAAGCGCAAAAAAGGAAAAGGCCGTCTTGGAGCAATCCACTTTGGAGCCGGATTTTTACTCCGACCAGAGCAAAAGCCAGAAGATACTGCAAAAGATAAAACAGCTTGACGCCAAAATAAAAAAATACGACGATATGCTTTCCTCGTGGGAGGATCTTACGACCCTTGTGGAGCTTGCCATAGCCGAGGAGGATAAAAGCGTTCTTGAGGAAATAAGCTCCGGCCTTGAAAAGCTCCGGAAAACAGTTGAAGACACAAAGCTGGAAACGCTTCTTTCCGGCCCATACGACAAGAGCAACGCCATTATAACCCTTCACGCCGGAGCCGGCGGAACAGAAGCCCAGGATTGGTGCGGTATGCTTTGCAGAATGTACCAGATGTGGGCCGAAAAGAGGGGCTTCACCGTTTCAACTCTGGATTTTCTGGACGGAGACGAGGCGGGAATAAAGAGCATAACCATCCTTATCGAGGGGCTTAACGCTTACGGCTACAGCAAATGCGAAAAAGGCGTCCATCGACTTGTGAGAATTTCGCCCTTTGACGCCGCCGGAAGAAGGCATACATCCTTCGCTTCCGTGGAGGTAATGCCCGACATTGAGGACGACATTGAGATAAATATCAATCCCGACGACCTAAAAATAGATACCTACCGTTCCAGCGGCGCGGGCGGCCAGCACGTAAACAAGACCAGCTCCGCCATACGCATTACCCACATTCCCACCGGCGTGGTTGTGGCTTGCCAAAACGAGCGCAGCCAGTTCCAAAATAAGGATACGGCCATGAAAATGCTTAAGGCCAAGCTCATGGAAATTGCCGAAGAAGAGCATAAGGAAAAAATCGAGGACATAAAAGGCGTTCAGAAGGAAATAGCATGGGGCAGTCAGATTCGTTCATACGTTTTCCACCCTTACACCATGGTGAAGGATCACCGTACGGGCTACGAGGTGGGCAACATTAACGCTGTTATGGACGGTGATTTGGACGGCTTCATAAACGAATATCTCAGGAAAGCCAGTCTCGGTCAGCTTGAGCTTAAACAGTGAGAAAAAGTAAGGAGAAGAAAAAATAATCCCGATACAGACGGGAACACAGCCAAAGCCGGCCATGCTTGCAAGGAGATTTGCCAAATGGATAAAAATGCTGTAAAAAAACGGTTAGAAGCCTTTTTTGAAAGCGTCAAGAAGAAGTACAACTTTAATCTGGCCTGGTTTATCCGTTATGCCGCAGGCGGCACATTTACGGTAATGGTGGAATGGGCGGTATACTTTGTTCTTCGGTTTTTCAAGGTGTATTACCTTACAGCCTCGGTAATAAGTAATCTTGCCAGCTATGTGGTGAATTATTTCATTTCAAAATACTGGGTGTTCCGCAGCCCCCATACGCCTCATTGGAGAGATACGCTGCTTTTCGTTGCGTGCAACGGCTTAAACTTGGTGGCCGTAACCGTCATCAACCGCTTTGTTGTGGGAACTCTCGGGATGCACGATGTGGTGGGAAAGATAATTGCCAACTTTGTCGCTTTCCTTATAGTTCTTGTTTTCAAGAGGTATATAATATGGACGGATTCCGAGAATTATTAAAGCCGTATAGCTTAAAAGGGCCGCCGTGTAGTATATTTTAACTACACGGCGGCCTTGTTTATTGTGAATTATTCCTGTTGACACATTCTGTTAATTATGTTATTATAAAGTCAAGGCAATTATGCCTTTTAAAAATTTCAGCCCGGAGGAGACATCAATGAGTTACAATATTGGCGACGCGATAGTTTATCCCATACACGGAGCCGGGATAATAGAAGGGATAGAGGAAAGAAAAGTACTTGGGGAAGTCAGGGAATATTATGTTATGAAGCTGCCCTGCGGCGATATGAAGGTAATGATACCCATAAACAATCTTGAAGGTATCGGAATCAGAAATGTAATTTCAAGCTCCGAAGCAGACGACGTCATTAAGTGCTTTGAGGAAAGCAACAGCGTTGTGAACAGTAATTGGAACAAGAGATTCAGAGAAAATATGACAAGAATAAAAAGCGGAAATCTTTACGAGGTGGCCGCGGTTTTGAAAAGCCTTATGATGCGGGATCGCAGCAAGGGGCTTTCCACAGGGGAAAGAAAAATGCTCTCCAATGCCAAGCAGATTCTTATAAGCGAGATAGTTATGGCTAAGGAGACATCTAACGAGGAGATAGAAAACAGGCTTTACAGCATTGTGGACAGGCAGCTGAAAGAAGCAAAATAATAAGCAAAATAATAAGCAAAATAACATAAGGGCATCGCTGAAAACCGTTTTGAAAAAATCCGTAGGGGGGGTCTATACGCTACAGGCTTTTTTCTTAGGCATGGTTTTCGGAGCTATCCGTCAGTTTGATTTTAAACCCGAAAAAAGGAGGACAGCTATGGATATTGACAAAAAAAGGGTTTCGGCCATAATAGTTGCGGCGGGGCGTTCCACAAGGATGGGAGCGAACAAGATGCTGCTGGAGCTTGGCTCCATGACGGTTTTTGAGCGTACGCTCAGGGCGTTTGAGGATTGTCCGGCGGTGGATGAGACGGTGGTTGTTTCTTCCGAGGAAAATATCGCCGCCTACAGGAACATCGTTCGGGAAAAGCTCATATCGAAGGTTACGGCCATAGTGGGCGGCGGCTCCGACCGAGGCGAAAGCGTAAGGAAGGGGCTGGAGGCTTGCGGCAAGGAAGCGGAGATTATTCTTATCCACGACGGCGCCCGTCCCCTTATAAAGCCGGAAAGTATCGAGGCTGTGGCCGAGGCGGCGGCGGAGTACGGCGCGGCGGCGGTAGGCCAGCAAAGCACCGATACCATCAAAAGGATAGATGACGAGGGCTTTGCCGTGGAGACTGTGGACAGACTGCATACCGTCAGAATTCAGACTCCCCAAGGCTTCAAAAGGGAAATTATTGAAAGCGCCTACGAAAAAGCGGCCAAGGAGGGCTTTGAAGGTACCGACGACTGCTCTCTTACGGAACGCATGGGAGTAAAGGCAAAAATGATATATCTTAATTATGTCAATATAAAGCTGACCGCTCCCGGCGACCTTACGCTGGCGACGGCGGTGCTGAGGGAAAGAGGAAAGCTATGAGGATAGGCTACGGCTGTGACAGCCACCGTCTTGAGGAAGGCCGGCGGCTGGTTCTGGGAGGAATTGAGATTCCGTTTGATAAAGGGCTTTTGGGCCACAGCGACGCCGACGCCCTCTGCCACGCGGTGATAGACGCTCTTTTCGGAGCGGCAAGACTTGGAGATATAGGCTCTCATTTTCCGGATACAGACGAAAGGTATAAGGGCGCGGACAGCGTTGAGCTTCTCCGCGAAGCGGGGCGGCTTGTGAGGGAAAGGGGCTACGAAATAGAAAATATAGATTCGGTGATAATAGCCCAAAGGCCGAAAATGGCTCCGTTCATAAACGCTATGCGCGAAAAAATGGCCTTAGCGCTGGAAACAGATCCGGACAGGATAAGCGTAAAGGCTAAAACCAACGAAAAAATGGGCTTTACAGGCCGTGAAGAAGGAATCGAAGCCCGCGCCGTGTGTCTGCTTGTATAAACCCGTATAAAAATAAACGCTCTGTGGAAAAATATTTCCGCAGAGTTTTTTATAGGGGTGAGTAAGGTTGAAAAAATTTGCTAAAGCGGCATTTTGGGCGGTGTTTTCCTTCGGACTTGTTACCGCGGCGGGCATAACCGCCGGCGGGCTTTACATTACCTTTACCCAGAAGGTTGAGGATGACGCAAGGGCGAACACGAGAGTCGCGGCGGAAGGAAGCATAGTTCCCATTGCCTCGGAGGAAACAGAGGACGCGCCTACCCTGTCGGACATGATAGAGGAGGTGCTTCCGTCGGTGGTGGGAGTTTCCGCGTCTGCCGAGGAGAGCGGCAAGGCCGTATATATGGGCAGCGGAGTCATAGTTACCGAAGACGGGTATATCATTACGAATCAGCACGTTATAGGAAACGGCAAGGGAAAAATCGCCGTGACACTGTATAACGGGACGGTTCGCGAGGCGGCGGAAATATGGAGCGACAGCGCCCTTGATTTGGCCGTAATAAAAATAAACGGCGGCAGATATACCAAGGCGCGCATGGGGGACTGCGAAAAGCTGAGAGTGGGGGAAAGCGTAATTGCCATAGGCAATCCTCTCAGTATGCAGTTCGAGCGCACCGTAACGGCGGGCATAGTAAGCGCCCTTAACAGAATGATAACCGTGGACAACGACGGGATTTCCGGCAGTATGGAGGATCTTATACAGACGGACGCTTCCATAAATCCCGGAAACAGCGGCGGCCCTCTTATAAATTCCGCCGGAGAGGTTGTGGGCATAAACACCATAAAGGTATCTGCGGCGGAGGGAATGGGCTTTGCCGTGCCTATAAACCTATGCGCTCCGGTGGTGGAGAGAATAAAAAGCATGGGGGAATTTAAAACTCCATATCTGGGGCTTTACGCCTACACTTCGGAAGCGGCGAGATACCTAAACAAAAGCTCCGGCTTCAGCCGAGGGCTGTACGTCGCGAAGCTGGATCCGTCGGGGCCGGCCTTTAACAGCGGAATACGCTACGGCGACATAATAATGTATATAGACGGTCAAGAGGTCAATTCCATGCTGGCGTTGAGAAAGCAGCTCTTTAACCACCAGCCCGGGGAAAGCGTTAAAATATCCTTCCTTCGGGAGGACTCCCTTCGGGAAATTGCCGTAACCTTGGGAGAAACGGCGCAAGGAGAACAGTAACGCGGCGGAGGATTGTTAAAAATGTTGACAAGTCGGACTTTTTATATTATAATATTATTGAATTTTATTTTTACCGGCGGAAGTGGTAGGCTTGAAAAAATTAAAATTAATGAATAAAGAAAAATCCCCGTAACAAACAAACCTTGTGCGCCAAGGTATATTTTCCTCGATTACGGTATAACTACGGTATAACAAAAAATCAGCCTCGGGTCCGCGCTTTCATTACTGTTTGCGCCGACTGTTCGCGGCGGAATGGAGATTATGATACAATGAGCAAAAAGGTTCCGGAGGTTGTGGCTCACAGGCTGCCCAGATATTACAGGTATCTGGGCGAGCTTGCGGAAAACGGCGTCACAAGAATATCCTCCGCGGCTCTCAGCAAAAAAATGAGGGCCACAGCTTCGCAAATACGTCAAGACCTGAATATGTTCGGGGGCTTCGGTCAACAGGGCTACGGCTATAATGTCGCCGAGCTGCATAATACAATAGGCGAAATTCTCGGACTTAACAACAAATTTAAAATAATCATCATAGGCGGCGGAAATATTGGCCGCGCGGTGGCGAACTACGCCGGATTCAGGCGCAGAGGCTTTGACATTGCCGCCGTTTTTGAATGTAAGCGGGAGCTTATCGGCACATCTATAAACAATGTTCCCGTTCTGGACATAGACAGTCTCGAAAGCTACTGCGCCGAAAACAAACCCCAAATCGCCGCCATAGCCGTACCCAAAGCCGCCGCGTACAGCGTGGCGGAGCGGCTGCAGAGGTGCGGAATCGAGGGAATATGGAACTTTTCCCATGCCGATTTGGAATGTAGCGTCCCTGTGGAAAGCGTGCATATGTCCGACAGTCTTATGACGCTCAGCTACCGCATAAGCGAAAATATCAAAAACAAGCGGGAGGAAAACCATGAAAATAACTAAATTTATTACGGCGATTTTGCTGGCGGCGGTAACGCTTCTGCCCTTTACGACAAAAGCCGCCGCCAGAATACCGGTATACCGAGTTGACGACGCGCTTTTGTTTTTCGACAAGGCTTCGGGGGAAATTACGGGCTTTGCAGGGGAGCCGGAACAGCTCAGCGTGCCGGCGTACATAGGCGGATATAAGGTAAATTCCATAGGCACGGGAGCCTTTGCGGACTGCCGCAGTCTTAAAAAGGTCGCTGTCGCCGAGGGGATAACCTCTATCGGAGAAAGAGCCTTTTACCAGTGCCAAGCTTTAACCGAGGCGGTTATCCCCGCTTCGGTATCGTCTATCGGCGACAGCGCCTTCCGCGCTTGCTCCGCTCTCAGCGATATAACCTTTAACGGCCCTGTGGACAGAATTGAGGTAAACGCCTTTGACGGCACCCTCTGGCGGCTCAGCGGCGATTATGTTATCGCCGGACAGACACTGCTGTTAAAGTATAACGGGCAGGACGAAAATCCGCAGATTCCCTACGGAGTAAAGACGATAGCCCCCAAGGCCTTCGCGTATAACACCGTAATAAAAAGCGTCACCCTCCCCCAAGGGGTTACGGAAATAGGCGACAACGCGTTCGTACACTGCTACAGTCTGGAAAGCATAAGCTTCCCCGACACTTTGACCACCGTCGGGCTGGGAGCGTTTGACGATACAATCTGGCTAAGAAGCAGGGAGGAAGAGTTCGTCTGCGTAAACGGAATACTTGTGGCGTACAACGGCCAAGGCGGCTGCGTAAACGTTCCCCCCGGAGTCACAAGCATAAGCAGCGGCGCGTTTATGTCCAACGAAAGGATAACCGCCGTTTCCCTTCCGGAGGGTCTTGCTTCCATAGGAGAAGCGGCCTTCGCCGATACAAACTCACTTTTGACGGTGGTAATTCCCGACTCCGTTGTGTGGATAGACGATTACGCCTTTGCCGGTTCCCAAAACGTAACTCTTTTCGGAAGCTCCGGCTCCTACGCGGAGTATTATTCAAAAATCAATTCCGTTACGTTTTCCCTGCCCATATCGGTTGACGTAAATTCGGAGGGAGTGTATTTCGACGTATGGCCGGTAATAATCGGCTCGTCGGCGTACGTCCCCATGCGCGCCGTAATGGAAAAGCTGGGGCTTAGCGTATACTGGAACGACGCCCGACGGGAGGTTACCGTGACCGACGGCGAAAAAACCGTTGTTTCTCAGGTCGGAAGCAGCTTCGTCACCGTGGACGGCGAACGTCTCGAAACGGAGGCCGCCCCCGTAATGATGCGGGACAGAGTGCTTCTTCCGGTGAGATTTTTCGCCGAAATATTCGGCTTCGACGTGTCGTGGAACGACGAAAACCGCAGTGTTGAAATTAAAGGAAATTAAAATATGTTAAATTTATTCGGCAATAAAAAAATGCGCGGCAAGCTGAAACGCGTATTGTTCAGCCAAGCCGTAATAGTGGCGCTGCTGCTTGTAATACAGCTTGTTTTTCTGCTTTTCGTGGTGCTTAAAGCAAGGGAATACATGATGTATCTGGATATACTTCTCATGCTTTTGACGGCAGGGGTAATAATATACATTGTCAACAGCGACAAAAACCCGAACTATAAGCTGGCGTGGGTCACGGCGGTAATGCTTGTGCCTCTGTTCGGAGGGCTGTTTTACCTGTTTATCCAAGGGCAAACCGCCACGAGACGGTTTTTCCAGAGGGTAAAGAAAATCGACAAGGCTTTTACCGGCAAAATTCCTCAGGATCCGAAAATTCTGGAGGAAATAAAGCTCGCCCACCCCAACCGCTTCAATACGGTGAGCTATACAAATCTTAACGAGTACGTGGCCTACAGCGTATTTAAAAACACCTCCGTTACATATTACCCCTCCGGGGAAAAGTGCTGGCCGGATATGCTGACGGAGCTTGAAAAAGCGGAAAAGTACATCTTTTTGGAATACTTTATCATAGGCATGGGCGAAATGTGGGACAGTATTTTGAAAATACTTAAGGAAAAGGCCGCGAACGGGGTGGACGTAAGGGTAATGTACGACGGAGTGGGCAGTCTTTTGCAAATGCCAAAGCGCTACCCCGACGAAATGAAAAAGTACGGCATAAAATGTCGGGCGTTTATGCCCTTCGTCCCCTTCCTTTCCACCCTTCAAAATAACCGCGACCACCGCAAAATCATGGTTATAGACGGAAAGGTTGCCTTTAACGGCGGAGTAAACCTCGCCGACGAATACGTAAACGTAAAACACCCCTTGGGCTATTGGAAGGACACGGCGGTGCGCCTGAGGGGCGACGGAGCCTACAGCTTCGCGATTATATTTTTGCAAATGTGGCAGGTCGCGGAAAAAACCCCCATAAACCCCGACGCCTTTCGCCCCGAGGTGTGCGCCGTGCCTGAGGCGGAAGGGTACGTTATGCCCTACGCCGACGCCCCCAACGACGACTTTCAAATAGGGGAATTTGTATATTTGGATATAATAAACCGAGCGCGGGATTACGTCCATATCATGACCCCCTATCTTATCTTGGACGACACCATGAAAACCTCCCTCACCAACGCCGCGAGAAGCGGAGTTGACGTAAAAATCATAATCCCCTCCAAGGCCGACCACTGGTACGCCTATTATGTGGCTCTGAAATACGCCAAGGAGCTTATAAAAAAGGGAGTTGAGGTTTACGAATATTCCCCCGGCTTTATCCACGCGAAAAATTTCACCGCCGACGGCGACGTCGCCGTTGTGGGAAGCATAAATCTCGATTACCGAAGCCTTTACCTCCACTTCGAGTGCGCCACGTGGATGTGCGGAGCTTCGGCGGTAGAAGCGGCGGAGGAGGATTTCCGCGAGACTCTCGCCGTCAGCCGCCGCCTTACGGTTGAGGATATCGACGCCCGCCCCCTGTGGAAGCGATTTTTAAGCACGGTGCTTCAATTTTTTGCGCCGCTCATGTAATTTTTATAAAAATCCTATTGCAATGACCGAAAAATTATGCTATAATTAATTTGCGAGGTGGTTAACGGTGAAAATATTGGGGCTTGATTACGGCGAAGCCAGAATCGGCCTTGCCGTCAGCGACCCGCTGTGCATGGTGGCCACCCCTTTGGAAACGATTTCCGAAAGGGATAGGGAAGCCCAGCTTCTCGCGGTGATTGAGGCGGCAAAGGCCAATAACGCCGAAAGGTTTGTTTTCGGCCTGCCTATGCGCATGGATGGAAGCGAAGGCCACAGGGCGGAATATACCCGCGCCTTCGCGGCGGAGCTTTCCGAAAGGACGGGGATACCCTTCGATATGTGGGACGAACGCCTTTCCAGCGCCGAGGCCCATCGGCTTTTGGAAAGCGGCGGCGTCAGCGGAAAAAAGCGGAAAACCAAGGTTGACAAAATCGCGGCGGTTTTGATTTTGCAAGGGTACCTCGACAGCCGGAAATTTAAGGAGTGATTGACATGGACAACGAACCCAAGGACATAATGCCCGAGGACGTAACGCCCAAGGACATAATGGAGGAAGCGGAGGAGGATTTTGACCTTCTCGACACGGTTGAATACGGCGGAGAGCTGTATTTTCTGCTCACTCCGGCCACCGATTCCGACGAGGTGGACGGCGAGGTTTTCATTATGAGGCGCGTTGAGGCCGAAAACGGCGAGGAAATGCTGGAGGCCGTTGAGGACGGCGATATTTTCGACAAGGTATACGATATTTTTAAGGAAAATAATAAAGACGAATTTGAGTTTTTGGATTGATTTTTTCCGAAAATCGAGGTATACTAATATCGTAAGGAATTTAACAAACAATTTAATAAACCAAATCAGTACCCTGCGGCGTTCGCTATGACGGATTTAATTTAACCAACACATTTTTAACGGGAGACTGATAACGCCGCGGCGTGAAAGCCGGCACCTTCGGGTAGCAGGAATCCCAGTAACGGCGTTGAGGTCACCCACCTGCTTGAGCAGGTTAAATATTCTCCGTTGATTGAAACGGCGTTGCGGGGGAATACGAAAGAAACGCCGCCGTCCGAGTTTTCGGGCGGCGGTTTTTGCT
>CAZKBV010000038.1:0-15253 GCA_964551215.1 uncultured Oscillospiraceae bacterium
AGAACGGCTAAAGGCTTTTCTTGGGGAATGGCAAACATCATCACATACAGCAAACGGCGGCGCACAATGCGCCGCCGTAATTTTTACCTTATTTTATGTATACGCACGATTAAAATCCCTTAAGGAAGCTGGGGACATCCAAACCGTCGTCGCCCAGACGCTTCTTGATCGCTCCGCCGCTGAAGAAATCGTCCTTCTTGGCTTCCTTGGACTGCTCCAAGCCTGTAGCGATAACAGTAATACGGATTTCGTCCTCCATTTCGGGGTCGATAGCCGCCCCGAAAATAACGTTGGCATCTTCGTCCACAGACTGGCGGATAACCGTAGCGGCCTGATTGACCTCGTAAAGATTCATATCCGTGCCGCCGACAAAATTGATAAGCACCCCCGTCGCGCCTTCGATAGATGTTTCCAGAAGCGCGCTCTTGATGGCCTCCTGAGCGGCCTTTTCGCTGCGGCCTTCGCCGCTGGCGGAACCGATGCCCATATGCGCAAGACCGGCGTTTTTCATAACCGACGTAACGTCCGCAAAGTCAACGTTGACAAGTCCGGCCTGAGTAATAAGGTCGGCAATACCGCTTACGCCGTGTCGAAGCACCTCGTCCGCGTTGAGGAACGCCTCCTGAAGGGTTGTTTTCGCGTTGCTTATATCCAGAAGCTTGTCGTTGGGAATAACAATAAGGGTATCCACATTTCCCCGAAGCTGTTCAATACCTTCCTCGGCCTGAACCATACGCCGCTTGCCCTCGAAGGCAAAGGGCTTCGTTACAATCGCAACAGTGAGAATGTCAAGCTCTTTTGCCGCCGCCGCCACAATAGGCGCCGCGCCGGTACCCGTGCCGCCGCCCATGCCCGCGGTAACGAACACCATGTCCGCGTCCTTAATGAGCTGAACTATTTCGTTTTTGGATTCCTCCGCCGCCTTACGGCCTATTTCCGCCTTGCCGCCGGCGCCCTGCCCCTTTGTGACCTTTTCGCCTATCTGGAGCTTATGGGTGGCCTGACTGTGAGAAAGAGCCTGCTTATCGGTATTTATGGAAACAAATTCCACATCTCTTATACCCGTTTCAACCATTCTGTTGACAGCGTTATTTCCGCCGCCGCCCACACCTATAACCATTATTTTCTGAGCAGCGCTCAGCTCGTCTGCGTATTCCATTCTCACCTTGTGTTCCTCCTAACCGTATATTTAAAGTTATATCAGTCCTTATAATTGGTCACCTAATATTATACACCAATTTTTCTTTTTATTCAATAGCAAATTATGAATTTTCTTAGAATTTTTTATTTGTTTTTTGGGCTATATGTCAGGTTTTCCAAATCAAGAGTGCCTTTTGAGGCTCCGTCAAGCTCTTGCGCCATAATTGCCTTGAAGCATTTGAGCTTGTAGCTCAGCTTTGCCGCCTCGCCCAAATTTACGTTAAGGCCGCTTTTCATCGTAAAAGTGATTTTTTCGTAGCGGCTCATATCCACTGTGGCCGCGTCGGCGCATATTTCGTCGCCGAGAAATTCATTGAGAAGCTTATACAGGTTTTCGGATTTTGTCTCGTCGCTGAACTCAATTTTCCCGCCAACCTTGTAGGAAAATTCCCCCATTCCGATTATAAGCGGACGTTCAAGCCCCGTATCCCGCGAATCAGATTTCGTGTTTGTTTCGCCCTCGCCGCCGCCTTCTTTTTCGTCGGACTCATCTTCCTCTTTGTCGCTGTCCGGTCGGATTTCTCCGTCCTCAGAATCGGCGGCTTTAGCTTTGTCATCGGTTTTTTCCGGTTCAGCATCTTCCACTATGGCCGAAGTATGCTTTACGTCCGTAACTCTTCCGTCGGCGGTTATTCCTACACAGTCGCCGTGGTCGTATATGTAGGCCGCCGGAGTGCTTTCTTTAACGGTTATGCTTATGGTCGAAGGGAAAATCCGCTTTACCTTCGCGGATTCCACCGTCGGCAGCTTTTCCACATTGTCCCTTACCTTGCTAAGGCTTATGCCGAAAATATTCGTTCCCTTCGCTACGCCCGATGATTTAACCACCGCTTCCTCCGAAAGTACGACGTTTTCCCTCACTATTATATTATCCACATTGAACAGCGGCGTAAGCAGCAGCGCCATAACTCCGGCAAGACAGAGGCATACGGCGACAAGGCCTACGGATATGTTCTTTTTCGGCTTTCTTCTTTTTGTTCTTTTCATAAGCTTTCACCCTTGTATTGTCCGCACATCCGCTCCCACGCTTCTTAGCTCCGCCGCAAGATTTTCGTATCCTCTGGCGATATATTCCGTGCCGGAAATAATGCTTTCTCCCTCTGCTCCCAAGGCGGCTATTACCAAAGCGGCTCCGCCGCGAAGCTCGGCGGCTCGGATGCGCCGTCCCCGAAGCCTTCCGCCCCGAATTGTTGCCCGTGAGCCTACGCAGATTATGTCCGCTCCCATTTTTTTAAGCTCCGGAACAATTTTAAAGCGGCTCTCAAAAATGTTTTCGATTATGGCGGCGGTTTCTTCTCCCGAAGCCATTACGGCCATCATCTGGGATTGGCAGTCCGTCGGGAAGCCGGGGTAAACCCCCGTGCGCACCGTCCCCGGGGAGGAAATTCTTTTCGGGGCCCTTATTCTCAGCGAATCCCCGGAAAAGGCAATGTCTCCGCCGCAGCGTTCAAGAATCCTTGCGGTTTCCTCCAGATGAGGGCGAACGGCATTTTTTATAACAAGCTCTCCCCCTGCCGTCATAGCCGCGCACATATATGTTGCCGCAACAATGCGGTCCGGCATTACGCAATATTCGCAGCCCTCCAGACGGGGAACGCCGTCTATTCTTATCATTGATGTACCCGCGCCTCGGATTTTTGCCCCCATTTCGGATAAAAATCCGCAAAGGTCAACAATTTCAGGTTCACGGGCGGCATTTGTGAGAGTTGTCATGCCCTTTGCCGTCACCGCCGCAAGGATAACGTTTTCCGTAGCTCCCACGCTGGGGAAATCCAGTGTTATGTCCGCCCCCTTGGGCTGACCCTGAGCGCGGATAATTCCGTTTTCGCACTCTACCCTTACGCCCATAGCTCCAAGGGCCTTTATATGCATATCTATGGGTCTTGTTCCCAATCGGCAGCCTCCAGGCATAGGCAAACGAGCGCAGCCGTACTTGCCGGCCAAAGCTCCGAGAAAATTCACCGAGCTGCGCAGCTCTCCGGCTTCGTCGGTTTCTATACACGCGGTGTCGGCGCCCGAAGGGTTTATTATTATATCGCTGCCGCTCATTGCCGTTTTGCATCCCAGACGATTCAATATTTCAAGAGTATAGCTTACATCGCTGAGACGAGGGCAGTTTTTGAGAACGCAAACTCCTCCGAGAATACTGCCGGCGAGAATCGGAAGCACGGCATTTTTTGCGCCGTAAACGCTTATTTCGCCTTCAAGCGGATTTTTGCCGACAACTATGTAATCCTCCACGCCCTGCACCTCCAAAGCAATCTACAATATAGTATGCCCCAAAGTTCAGGTTTGCTATCTGAGAAAGGCGCCTTATTTTTTCGTTATCGCTTTTAATTCCCTGTAAATAGCTTCTCCGCCGTCGGTTATGCCGATTTTTCTGCTTGCGGCTCTCATTTTTTCCAGAGTCTTGTTATCTCCGACAATTTTTTCAACGGCAGCTTTGAGGCTTTCCCCACTGAGCTGAGCTTCGGTAAGAATCACCGCCGCCCCGTTTTTTTCCAGATATTTCGCGTTATAGGTTTGATGGTCGTGAGCGACGTACGGGCTTGGTATCAGCACCGACGCCTTGCCCAAAGCGTTAAGCTCGCTTACGGTTATGGCTCCGGCTCTGCACACGGCCAAATCCGTCGCCGCAAAAATTTCGTCCATATTGTAAATATAAGGCATAATTTTCACATTTGACCCCGGATGCGCGTCGTCTATTTCACGCATAAAGCTCTCGTAGTGCTTTTCGCCGGTGGCCGCGATAAGATTAAAGTTCGGATTGCCCGCTTTGAGAAGCTCCGCCAAGGCGGCGTTGATTTTTTCCGCTCCAAGGCTGCCGCCGAAAACCAGCACAACCGGTCTTTCGTCAAAGCCAAGCCGAGAGCGCACCTTTTCCCCGTCCACAGGCTCGAACAGGCCCGGGCGCAGCGGATTGCCCGTAATCACCAAATTTTTCCCCTTCATAAGGCTTTTGGTTTCATCAAAGCTTATGGCTGTAACGTCCGCCTTTTTTGCCAGCATTTTTATCGCCAGCCCCGGAAAAACATTCTGCTCGTGAATAAGGGTTGGAATTTTGCGCTTAAATGCCGCCTTTACCACCGGGGCGCAAACGTAGCCTCCCGTCCCTACAACCGCGTCGGGCTTAAATTCGTCAACTATCTTTCCCGCGTCGTGTATGGATGTGAAATAATTAACGGCAACCTTCACGTTTTCCAATGTAAGCTTTCGTTTTAAGCCCATGACCTCAATGCTTTTTATGGGGAATCCCTCCTTCGGAACAAGCCTCTGCTCCATTCCTTTGGGAGTTCCAACGAACAGCACGCTGCTGTCAGGCTCATGCTGCAGCACGGTTTTTGCTATGGCAATCGCCGGATTGATATGACCGGCAGTTCCGCCGCCGGAAAGAAGTATACGCATATACGGACAGTCCTTCCTGTATTTAGGGTGTTTTGCTTAGGCTATATCTTATTTTGAGTGCTGTAGCGGGAAATGTTCATCAGAATTCCAAGCCCCGCAAGCATGAACGTCAAAGAGGTTCCGCCGGAGCTGAAGAACGGAAGCTGCATTCCCGTAGACGGAAGCACGTTAAGGACAACGCCGATGTTTACCACCACCTGAAGGGCGATTATTACGGTTATTCCAAAGGCTATATACATTCCGAAGGAATCCTTGGCGGAAAAGGCAATCTGCATTCCTCTTATTACCAGCAATCCAAAAAGGAGTATAACCGTTACTCCGCCCAAAAAGCCCAGTTCCTCGCATACTATGGCAAAAATATAGTCGTTCTGAGCTTCGGGCAGGTAGTCGTATTTCTGGCGGGATTTCCCGAAGCCGAGTCCCATAAGTCCGCCGCTGCCTACGGCGTAAAGGGACTGGATAATCTGCCAGCCGTCGCCGAGGCGATCCTCAAACGGGTGGAAAAGGGTGGTTATTCTTCTCAATCTGTAAGGCTCGAATATGGCGAGAACGCCGACGCCCGCGCCAAAGGCTCCGCCCAAAACGCCAATGTATCGCCACGGCAGTCCTCCGGCAAAAAGCATTATAAAGCCCACTCCGACAATTATCAGCAGTGCGCTTAGGTGGCTTTGAAGAATACACGCGCCTATAACCAGCAAAAAACAACCTATATATCTCAGCAGGTTTTTCATTTTGCTCAAATCGGAATATTTTTTGCTGGACAAAAGAGCCGCAAAATACAGCACCAGAGCGAATTTGCAAAGCTCTGAGGGCTGAAAGCTGAGAAAGCCGAGGGATAGCTGTCTTGTCGCTCCGTGAGAAGCGAAGCCGATTATGGGAACGGCGTACATAAGAAGCATAACTCCGATAAACGCCGGCGGAGCCAGCTTTCTGTAGCAGTGATAATCTATGCGCGAGGTTATAAACATAAGCACAAGCCCCAGCAGAGCGCAGGCCCCCTGCTTGAGAATTATGGCGTATATGTTGCTGCGGCTGGTGTTCTGGCTTGCCGAAAACAGCATTACAAGCCCGAAGGCCAACAGAGCTATCACCAGAATAAACAGCATGAAATCCACTCTTTCGGTGCGCTTCGGCTTCTTTAGAAAAACGGGAGTTTTCTTTTTGGCTTTAATATCTTCCAAGGCAATGTCTCCTTACAGGCCGAAGTAACAGACAATGCACAGCACCGCCGTCACCGCGGAAAACAGAAATACGATTTTCGGCTCCTTCCAGCCGCACATTTCAAAATGGTGATGGACAGGCGTCATCTTAAATATGCGCTTGCCCTTGGTAGCCTTAAAGTATGTCACCTGAATAATTACGCTGAGGGTTTCAAACAGGAACACAAAGCCCCCTATAATCAGGAAAAGCTCCAGTCCGGAGGCTATTGCCGCCGCACCCAGCGCTCCCCCAAGGAACAAGCTTCCCGTATCGCCCATAAACACCTTCGCCGGATAAAAATTGTAAATAAGGAAGCCTATGCAGCCTCCGGCGGCAGCGGCGCAAAGACCGCCCACATCCATATTCCCTTTGAGGGTGCAGGCTACCGTAAAAAACAGCGCCGCCACGGTGGTAACGCTTGCCGCAAGACCGTCAAGGCCATCCGTCAGATTTACGCTGTTGCTCGTGGCAAGAAGCACAAGCATGGCAAAGGGAATGTATATTAGGCCCATATCAATGCTTTTGCCGATAAAGGGTATCAGAGTTGCGCTCTGCCCCTCCACAAAATAAATATACAGGGCAAAAAGCAGACTGACGATTATCTGGGCCGAGAACTTTTGCGCGGCGGTAAAGCCCTTGTTCCGCTTTTTTACAACCTTGATATAGTCGTCCGCGAACCCAACCGCGCCGAAAAGCACCGCGCACAGCATCACCATAAGCCCCTTAAGGCTGTGTACGAAAATTATCCCCGAAACAAGGAATCCGAGAATTATACCCAGACCGCCCATTGTGGGAGTTCCCTGCTTTTTCGCGTGCCAAGAGGGGCCGTCCTCCAGTATGCTTTGCCCGAATTTCAGCTTTCTGAGGAAAGGAATCAGCAAAGGCATAAAGGCTGCCGTCACGCCGAAGCTTATAATCATCATAAACATCCATGTTTTGTTCATATGTGTACTTCCCTTCTCCTTTGCCGTATTTCGCGGGCATTTCGTTTACCTAAGCCGTATTCGGTCTTAATCGGATTCGTCCGCGTCCCCCGGCGGCTTTTCATCGTCTTTTTCTTCATTCTTTGCTTCGCTCTGCTCGTCATCTTCGGTATAAAGTATAACAACGCTGCCGCTGTTGACCTTGGAGTCCACCTTGGGAATCTGATTTATAACGGTATTCCCTTCACCCTTTACCGAAGGCTTAAGACCCAGTTCAAAGATTCTTTCCTTTGCTTCCTCCACAGTCTCGCCCGTAACGTCGGGGACGATGGTGTCCGCCGCCAATTGATCCTCTTCGCTGTATTTCGGCTCGTAGCCCATATATTTAAGAACATCGGCGATTATCTCGCCTCCTACGGGAGCCGCGACCTGACTGCCGAAGGTTTGACCGTTCATGGGTTCGTCGAAAATCGAAAGGCAAATTATTTCGGGATCGTCCGCCGGAGCAAAGCCCACAAAGGACGCAACCGTAAGGCCTGTTCCTCTGGGGATTTTTTCGCTGGTGCCGGTTTTGCCGCCTATGCGGTAGCCCTTTACATACGCGTTTTTACCGCCGCCGGAGGTTACCACCTCTTCAAGAAGCTCTCTCATTGTGTCGCTTGTTTCCTGAGAAATTACCCTCCGAACCGTAACGGGGTCAACATTTTCAATAACGTTGCCTTCACTGTCCGTGTAGCTTTTTACAATATGGGGTTCCATAAGGTAGCCGCCGTTTATTACCGCGCTTACAGCGCATATCATCTGCAGCGGAGTTACCGTAAAGCCCTGTCCGAAGGAGCAGGTAGCCAGCTCCACAGGGCCGAGATCGCTTAGCTCATGGTGACTGCCCTCGCTTTCGCCGGGAATAAGGAAGCCCGTTTTATCCTTAAGACCGAAGGCCTCAAAATATTTGTCGAAGTTTTTGGCTCCCAGCCTTGCTCCAACCTCCATAAACACAGGGTTGCAGGAATTTTTCAAGCCCTCCACAAAGGTCTGCGTGCCGTGGCCGCTGTGGTTGCTGCAGTTTATTTTTTGGTTCGCGACTATTTTATATCCGGGGCAGTTGAAGGTGTCCGAAAGGGAAACCGCGTTTTCCTCAAGAGCCGCCGCCGCCACAATTGTTTTAAACGTCGAACCGGGTTCATAGGAATCCACAACCGCCTTGTTTCGCCTGTTTTTAAGCAGTATTTCGGTATAAGCCTGTTCGTAGGTGGGTTCCTGAAGGTCTTTGTCTCCCTTTTCGGGTTCGCCGGCGGCTATGCGCTGTTGAGCCTCCTGATATTCGGCGGCACGCTTTTCCAGAAGGGTATCCACCTGAGCAAGCATTGCCGGATCCTTTATAACGCTGTAATCGCTTAAATCGTAGGACGGAGCCACAGCCATTGCGTATATTTCCCCTGTTTTCGGATTCATAACTATGGACGCCGCGCCGTTGCCGAGCTTATGCTCCTCATACGCGATGTTTATGTACTTTTCGACAATCTGTTGTATGTTTTTATCTATTGTAAGGATTACTCCGTTGCCGTCACTGGCAGCTTCAAAGGTTTCGTACTTGTAGGGCATTTCTCCCCCGCTGTTGCTTTTTACGCTGCGTACTCTGCCCGCCGTTCCGCTTAGCTCGTCGTCAAGAGTATTCTCTAACCCCTCCAGGCCTTGCCCGTCCTTACCGGTAAAGCCCAAAACGTGACAAAGCAAATTGCCGTTGGGATAATATCTCTTTGTGTCCTGAGCAAATTCAATACCTGTAAGATTCAGCTCGCGCAGTTGATCCGCCGTGCTTTTTTCCACATTGGCCTTAACCTCTATGCTCGATTTATCGGTTTTATCAAGCTGAGTGTTAAGCCATTCCTCGTCGGTTCCCAGAATCTCTGTGATTGCGTCCACAACCTGATTGCGCAATACATTTTTGCTGATTTTCGTTTCTTTGCCGGATTTTTTCTTTTCCTCATCGGCCTTCTTTTGAGCGGCTTGCTCGCTTTCACTGTCGGTTTTCGCAATCAGCTTGGGATTTATGTAAATTCTTTCCGCGCTGCCGCTGGTAGCCAGAACGCTCATGTTTCTGTCGTATATGGTTCCCCTTTTTGAGGCTATTTTCTGCTCTCTGGTCTGCTGTTCCTCGGCTTCCGCCTTGTACTGACTGCCCCGCACAAACTGTATCCACCCCAGACGCGCTATCAGTATTGCCCCTAAGAACAGAAATATCCCGCTGACTATTCTCATTCTTTTTTTAATTTTTAATTTCCCGTTAGCCATAATTTTCTCCCATATTTAAGGCAAAAACAATCGAAAATACTTTCGCATTTCGATTGCTTCTCCGCTCTCCCTTTACAAAGCCTTACCCAATACAGTTTAATCATACTTGGAAACTAATATAAATATTCCATAATGGCGGCAACTTTGTTAAAAAACAGGTGTATACCCCGTCCGCTTTTATCCTCCGCGAGTATCTTGCCTTTATCCGCGTCATCCAACGATATGTAAACTATCTGGTCGGAGGAAGCGCTCTGGAGCCCCATCTCGGCGGCCTTTTCGTCCACGGCGACAATGCCGCTCGCGCCTTCAAGCTCGGACGTAAGCTGCTCCACCTGAGATGTCACATTGCTAAGCTCGTCCTTTTTTTCGCTGAGGCTTTTATATTCCGTATTAAGAGCCGCCTTGAAAATAAGCACCGTAAAGGCTAAAATAAACAAAGCTGTCACAGCGGCCAGCATAGCCGCCTTGTTGCCGGCCGAAAGGCCTTTTTTTACCGAAGGGCGGCGTTTGGGGCGCAGAGACTCGCTTTGTTCTTCAAGCTCATATTCTCGTTTAAGGGCATTGGAACCGTCTGTTTCAAACATAATTACCATTCCTTAAATTATATTTTTTCGGCCACTCTCAGCTTGGCGCTTCTGGCTCTCGGATTTTGAGCCAGTTCCTCCGCCGAGGGAAGAACCGGCTTGCGGTTTACAAGCCTTAACGAGGGCTTTTTGCCGCAGACGCATACGGGAAATTCCTTTGGGCATACGCAACCCCTTGCCAAATCGGCGAAGGTTTCCTTTACGATTCTGTCCTCAAGGCTGTGGAAGGTTATAACGGCAACGTGTCCGCCGCTTTTAAGCCTCTCAACACCGCTTCTCAGCGCTCCTTCAAGCAGCTCCAGCTCGCCGTTAACCTCTATTCTTATGGCCTGAAATGTTCTTTTTGCCGGATGGGGGCCGTCCTTTCGGGCTCCGGCGGGAATTGCCGCCTTTATTATATCCACAAGCTGAAAGGTGGTTTCTATGGGAGCCTTTTCCCTTTCAGCCGCAATGAATTTCGCTATTCTGCCGGCCCACCGTTCCTCTCCGTAACCGCTTATCACTCGGAAAAGCTCTTCCTCGCTGTATTCGTTCACCACGTTCGCCGCGGAAAAAGGTGAGGACTTGTCCATTCTCATGTCCAAAGGAGCGTCGCGCATATAGGAAAAGCCCCTTTCCGCTTCGTCAAGCTGAGGCGAGGACACTCCCAAGTCGGCGACTATTCCGTCAAGAGATTCCGCGCCCAATCGGTTAAGAATATCCTTTATATTGCGGAAATTATCATGTACGGCGGTAAACCTGTCGCCGCAATGCTTAAAACGCTTTTCGGCATTTTCTATGGCGGAAGCGTCGCGGTCGATGCCTATCACCCTTCCGCCCCGCTCCATAATCAAAGCGCTGTGGCCGCCTCCGCCGAGGGTGAAGTCGGCGTATATTCCGTCTTTTTTTGCATTCAGCATATCAACGGTTTCTTTAAGAAGCACCGTCGAATGTTTAAATTCCGTCATTGCGCCGTCCCCGGATTATCCAGCTTTTCAGCCGCGCTTTCAAGGCTCATGGCCTCGTTGTTGTTATATGCCGTCCACGCCTCCTGATCCCATATTTCAATATGGTCCCCTGCGCCAATGATAACTACCTCTTTGCTGAGACGGGCATATTCCCTGTGGGAAAGGGATATAAGTATTTTTCCCTGCTTGTCGGGAGCGGGCTTGTCCACTCCGGAAAGGAAGGTACGCTTAACAAAGCGGGCTTGGCTGCTGGTATCGGAATAGCCCATGAGCTTGTCCTTAAAAACCTTCCAGTTTTCGTTGTCGTAAATGCTTAAACAGCCGTCGAACCCCTTTGTCACGTAAAAGCCCTCTCCGAGCGCTTCACGGTAACGGGCGGGAAGGGTGATCCTGCCCTTTGAATCCATATTGAAACGATATTCGCCTATAAATTCCTTTTCGCAGTCCATACCTTCACCGCCCTTCCGCTTTATTATTAAGGAAGAGTCCCGCTCCGCTTTCGCGGAATCCGATGTCCGTTATGTGGGTCTTCCCTTCCTTCGGTTGCACAAAGTTGCACTTTCTTGCACTTTAAACTTATTTTACACCCATTTATAAAAAAAAGCAAGCCCTTTTTGTGAAAATTTTAAAATTTTTTTAGGAAGCTCCGAATAATTTACGCCTAAAGGCCCAAGCCGCCGCTTGAGGGCAATTTTCCGCCCCATTGTTCAATGCTCTACGAATAAAAAAATCCTTGACCTTTTATGAAAACCGTTGTATAATTATACATATAACCTACGCGCGGATGTCCCCGCGCCGGTTGCAATCGTTCGCAAGCTCCGTTTCAAGCAAGCTTGATGGAGCGTTGCTCCGATTAAAATGTGTAGTGTTTGGAGATGACTGTTCTTGAAAACCATAGCCCTTATTGTAAACTTTCAAAAGGAAGGCTCAAGAGACATGGCTTTAAGGCTTATCTCCGCTCTACGGGGACGGGCGGAGATGTACTGCGACGAGGCGGCTCAGGGGCTTCTTCCCCTTACCGCTCTGGCGGATCGGGAGCTTTTCGCCAAATGCCCCACTGTAGTCACTTTGGGCGGAGACGGAACAATTATAAACGCCGCCGGAAGGTGCGCTCCATACGGCAATATTCTTTTGGGAATAAATTTAGGCCATCTCGGCTTTCTCGCCACATTGGAGGCCAATCCGGCCGAAGCGGCGGAATTTATACTTTCCGACTTCACATGGCAGGAAAGAACAATGCTGAGGTGTCAAATATTTTCCTCAGGCGGGAATACTAAACAGTACCACGCTCTTAACGACGTGGTTCTTTCCCGCGGGGCGGGCAGAATGGCGTCCTTGAGCGCATTTATGGAGGATCGGCTTATAACAAAGGTTCGAGCCGACGGAATAGTCGTGGCCACTCCCACCGGCTCCACGGCCTACTCCCTTTCCGCCGGAGGGCCGTTGGCCGCTCCGGATATGGATATATTTCTGCTCTCCCCCATATGTCCCCACAACCTGTCTGCCAGAAGCATGATACTTCCGGCCGACAAAAGCGTCGTCCTCGAATCGGATGGGGGCGGCGTTGTAAGCGCAGACGGCCAAAGCGTAACTTCCGTCAGCCCCGGGGATAGGGTGCGGATAAGCAAAAGTCCGTATGTTACAAGGCTTGCCATGGGAAGCAATGCCGACTTTTACGAGCTTGTCCGCAAAAAGCTTATACAGCCCTAATCCCCCGCCGCATTTAAAATTTTTAGGAGGAAATTATGAGAATAAAACGCCAGAATGCCATTTTAAGGCTTATCACAGAAAAAAACATAGAAACCCAGCAGGAGCTTACCGACGAGCTGTGTCAAATGGGCTTTGACGTAACCCAAGCCACCGTATCCCGGGATATAAAGGAGCTGCGCATAGTTAAGCGGCTCAACGAATCCGGCCGCTATGTTTACGCCCAAAGCGGCATTAACAGCGACGCGGATATGAACGATCGTTTCCTTGTAATCTTTGAAAAGAGCGTTGTTTCGATCGAATACGCCGTAAACAACATAGTAATAAAAACCCTCAGCGGTATGGCGCAGGCCGCCGCCGCGGCAATCGACGCCATGGATTTTCCGGAGGTGGTCGGTACCATCGCCGGCGACGACACTATTATAATGGTGGTTCGCAGTGAGGAAAGCGCCCGCAAGCTGGTTTATAGGCTGAGAAATATGACCGAATAGCGAAAAAGGAAGATTTTCATGCTTACACTTCTTGAAATCGAAAATATAGCCGTAATAAAAAAGGCGTCTATGGAGACGGAATCGGGCTTTAACGTGCTTACCGGCGAAACCGGCGGCGGCAAATCCCTGCTAATCGACTCTCTCAGCCTTGTTCTGGGAAGCAGAGGTCAGCGGGAGCTTATCAGCGCCGGAGCGGATTACGCCATGGTGCGCGCCTCCTTTTTCTGCCCTTCATTAAGCGGATTTTTGGAGGAAAACGGCCTTACCCCCGAGGATGACGGCACCGTGATTCTTTTTCGGAAGCTTTACCGCGACGGGCGTAATCTGTGCCGTTACGGTTCTGAAACCATACCTCTCAGTCTGCTCAAAGCCATAGGCGGCCGCCTTGTGTCCATACACGGTCAGCACGACAGCATTTCCCTTTTAAGCCCTTCATCTCACTTGGATTTTATCGACGGCTATTGCCGAAGCGAAAATCTTATCAAAGACTACAAGGAAAAATTTCGGGCGTACAAGACAGCTCGCCATGAGCTGGAGGAAGCCCGTGCCGGAGCC
This sequence comes from uncultured Oscillospiraceae bacterium, assembly GCA_964551215.1. GTDB lineage: Bacteria > Bacillota > Clostridia > UMGS1883 > UMGS1883 > JAFLUQ01. Next base: position 13,305 of record CAZKBV010000038.1, read on the forward strand.
GGACAGCGTCAGGCCGGAATAGAGCATCTTACGGCGGTCATCGAAGAAATAGCCGACGCGTGTCTTAAGGACGGCGAAGAGGAGGAGCTTACGAGCCGCCGGAAAATTCTCAGCAGCAGCGAAGAACTTATGTCCCTTTCCTCGCGAGGGGAGAGTTCGTCCGCCGAAGCCGTGGATTATTTAGACTCGGCGGCGTCGGCGGCGGAGGAAATATCCGAGCTGGACGAATCCATGAAGGGAACCGCCGAAAGGCTTCGGGAAATATACTACGAGCTTCAGGAAATACATCGGGATCTTTCCTCCTATGCTTCAAAAATCGAATACAACCCCGACGAGCTGAGCGAAACGGAAGCGAGGCTTGGGCTAATATACCGCTTGGAGGGGAAGTACGGTTTTTCCGTTAAGGATGTTCTGACATATCTGGAAAAGGCCAACGCGGAGCTTTGCGAGCTGACATATTTCCGCGACAACGGCGGAGAAATGGAAGCCAACGTAAGGGAGCTTAAATCCCAAGCTGAAAGGATTGCGGAAAAAATCACCGCCCTTCGCAAGGAAAAAGGCGGTGAGCTGTGTGAAAAAATATGCGGTGAGCTTGCTTTTTTGGATATGCCGAAAACAAAAATAAGCCTTAAGCTCACCCCCTGTGAGCTTTGGGAAAAGGGAGCGGAAAAGGCGGAGCTTCTTATAAGCGTTGGCGACGAGGAGCCTAAGCCCCTCGGCAAAATTGCCAGCGGCGGCGAATTAAGCCGCATCATGCTCGCCATGAAAAGCGTATTTTCCGAATCGGACGATGTGTCCACAGTGGTATTTGACGAAATCGACTCCGGCGTAAGCGGCAGAGCGGCGGAAAAAATAGGCCGTAAGCTGAAAGAGCTTTCAAGGCGCCAGCAGGTTTTGTGCGTAACTCATCTGCCGGTTATAGCGGCGGCGGCAAATCACCACTTGCTTATAGAAAAGGATCCCGACACACTCACCACAACCGTGCGCCCCATTGAAGGGGAGGAACGGGCGGCGGAGATTGCGCGGATAATGTGCGGCGACAGCGTAACCGAGGCCGCAATGCAGAACGCAAGAGAGCTTTTGGGAAAGGAGGAGACTCGCTGATGGATCAGATCGGACAGGTGGTTGAGATACAGGGAAAAATGGCCGTTGTAAGAGTGCGGCGCACCTCCTCCTGCGGGGAAAACTGCAGCAGCTGCAAGGGGGAATGTGCGCCCACATCTACCAGCATAAAGGCAATAAACGGGCTGAACGCTAAGGTAGGCGACATGGTAAAGGTGGAAATGAGTCCCGGGGCCTTTCTCACATTGGCGTTCATAGGTTATATTCTCCCGATTTTAATTACTATAGGCGCGTATTTTGCCGCCTATAAGCTTACCGACGATACTCTTGCGGCGGACATAACCGCTGTGGCGGCGTTGATAATCACCCTTGTGATTTTTTATATCACAGATAAAATACCAAAAAAATCCACCCGCTTCAGCAGCAGAATAATAAGGATTTTAAGATGACATAACAATAGGAAAGGAAGATTTTTATGGAAAAAATAACCACAAACACAGCCCCCGGAGCAATCGGCCCCTATTCTCAGGCAATTAAGGCCGGCGGCTTTCTTTACACCAGCGGGCAGATTCCCATCAATCCCGAGAACGGGGAAATCCCGTCGGGAGCGGCGGCGCAGGCTCGTCAGGCTCTCACCAATGTTACCAATCTTATAAAGGCCGCCGGAGCGGACGTCTCAAAAACGGTAAAGACCGTGGTTTTCATTAAAAATATGGACGACTTCGGCGAAATAAACAAGATATATGCCGAATTTTTCACCGAGCCTTATCCGGCTCGCTCCTGCGTGGAGGTTGCCCGTCTGCCAAAGGACGTGCTTATCGAGGTTGAAGCAGTGGTTGAGCTGTAAAATCCAATACAATAAAGCCGCCGGCAATGCCGGCGGCTTT